>DRGP01000211.1 GCA_011050015.1 Leeuwenhoekiella sp.
CGCAAAGCAACTTCACGTCGATATAGGACAGACCCGTATAACAGGCAAAAACAAAAACGTCCCTTGTTTTTTGGTGCATCCCTTTTGAAAGCTGACTGGATTCCAGAACTTCAAGTTCCGATTGGGACAGAAATGCTCGCTGGTGTTTTGTGAACTTTAGCGAGAACCTCACAAAGGGGTCTTTTTCGATCCACTCCAACCGAAGGGCAAGGTTCATCATCTTTTTCAAGCGTTCCAAATGTTTCATAACCCCATTGTTCTTTAGGGGCTGGGAGCGGTTTATGGATTTTCCATTACGAAGGAACTGTTCAAAGTCAATGATGAACTTATAGGATAATTGTTTCAGAAAAACATCATTGGTCTTTAGTTTGTGCTTCAAATACCGTTTGATATAGCGTTCCGTAGTGAAGTAATTTTTCAAGGTGCCGGGCTTGAGTACCGAAACCATATTCTTATTATGGTAGGAAACCAGTTGAAGCAGCGTTTTGTGCTGTTCATCTTCTCCGAGATACCGGGCCTTGATGGCCTGGGCGGTAACATATTTGGATTCGCCCAGAAGCTGTTTGTGGCAAGCCAACAAATCGGAATACACTTGGTCAAGGTAAACATTTAGTGCCTTGCCGTCGGAAGTCCTTAGTGTTGACCTTTTGGAACGGGTATCCCAATAGGTAACCGATGTGGATCGTTTTAAACTGATCTCGGCACGTTTTCCATCGACCGTGATACGGGCATAAATAGGTGCAAAATCATCTTTTGCTTTGGCCATACTCAGCCAAAAATGAATGGTAAAAGTCTTTGAAGTCTGCATAAACTCTCGCTTTAAGTGAATAATCGATTTGTTTACGAAAGTCAAATCGCTGCGAAAGTCAAGTCTATTGAATTACCAATGTAGTGAAAATTCTGGTAATAAATCAGGTAACCGAATAGGTAACCGAATAGGTAACCTTTGAATTGATATTAAAGCCAATCTTATGATTTTAAGAAAAATGAAAATCCTTGATTTTCATAAGATTAGCTATATTTTGGTGTCTATTGACACCGTAATTGTCGGGGTGGCAGGATTCGAACCTGCGACCTCCTGCTCCCAAAGCAGGCGCGATGACCGGGCTACGCTACACCCCGAGGTGTATTTTTTGAAAATATTTGCGGAGAGACAGGGATTCGAACCCTGGCGACGGTTGCCCGTCGACAGATTAGCAATCTGCTCCATTACCACTCTGGCACCTCTCCTAGGAACGTTCACATTTTTCTCAAAACGCGGATGCAAATGTATCTTTTATCAATCAAACTACCAAAGGATTTTTACGAATAAAAGCACATTTCTTCAAAGTATTTCCCCTATCGATATATTCTGCTAGAAATCAGATTTTTGATCACAAAATTATTATTCAGGATACTCAATACGCAGATGGTAAATATTGTTAAGCTTCGATTTAAGGATCTTTTTAATGGTCTGTATCTCTTTAAAGGTAATATTTGCGTTTAGAAACTGCCCCTCGTCCATTTGTTTATTGATTATTTTTTCCACAAATGAATCTATTAGTATTGAGGTTGGGTTTTTTAAGCTTTTGCTGGCCGCTTCCACACTATCAGACATCATTAAAATCGCGGTCTCCTTACTAAATGGCAGCGGTCCTGGATATTGAAAGTCTTCAATCTTCACAGATTCATCTTGTTCCTGCGCTTTTTTGAAGAAAAAATAGACCGTGCTAGTGCCGTGGTGCGTACGTATGAAATCGATCACACGGTCAGGTAAATTCCGCTTGCGGGCAATTTCGATACCATTCAGTACATGGTCTATGATAATCTGTGCACTCTCTCGTGGTGCTAAGTCTTCGTGTGTATTTATACCAGTTGATTGGTTTTCTACAAAATCTGTAGGATTTGGCATTTTACCTATGTCATGATACAACGCCCCTACCCTTACGAGCATGGCGTTTGCCCCTATTTCATTGGCGGCAGCTTCAGCTAGATTTGCAACGTTAAGACTATGGTGAAAAGTACCGGGTGCCTTATTGGCTAGTTCCTTTAATAATTTACCATTCGTATCGGATAGTTCAAGCAAAGAAAGGTCGCTTACTAAACCAAAAATTTTTTCGTAGGCATAAATAAGTGGCTGTACAAAAAGGGTGGCAAGTCCACAGAGCACGAAAATCCACATCGTATTAAGATCGAGGTTCTCCACAGTACCCTCGTGAATAATATGAAAGGCAAAATAGGCGAGTATATATATAAACGTGATTTGCCCTACCGATAGAAATAGGTTGGCGCGTTTGTAAAGTTCAGAAACCGTAAGTATGGTCACTATCCCAGCAATAATCTGCAAGAACATATATTCTGAAGTATTCGGCACAATAAAGCCCAGAAGTAATACCGTAATCACATGAGTAAACATCCCCAGGCGTGCATCAAAAAAGGCTTTAAGAACCAGTGGGAGAATACATAACGGCACCACATAAACATAATTGGCATCATATTTCACCACAATAGTGGTGATAAAGACCATTAAAATGACATTAAAGAAGATAAAAGTGACTTTCGTGTTGTTCTCAAAAACAAACTCTCGGTAATTACGGATAAAAAGTAATAGCATAATAAGCGCAACCGAAACAAGCAGTACATAGCCAAAAATCACCCAATTATACTTACTATCTGTCCATGATTTTGATTCATATTCCGCTTTAAGCGAATTTAAAATTTGATAGGTACCCTCTTCTACAATTTCCCCTTTGGCCACAATACGGCTGCCTTTGCTCACAATGCCTCGTGTAGGGGATATTTTAATGAGTTCTGCCTGAGTTTCTTTAGCGGTAAGTTTTTCATCAAAAACTACATTGGGCTGCACCACATCAAAGAATAACTCTTTAAATCTATTATTTGCTTTAGGATATGGTCCCGTACTTACCTTTCTGTTAATTATAGCACTTATCTCATCAGTAAGGATTAGTTTATCAAATAGCGTTTCTTCAACTTCATTGCCTCGGCGCAGATAAATAGGACCATCTGGTGAAACGTTAGCCATCTCACTGATCACACCATAATCATAAAAACCATTTAAAATTTTTAAACCGTAATCTTTCAATCCCTCCAAATTATTGCGATAGATGGAATCTGTAAAAACAGTATTAAACTGATTTTGATAATCTGCTTCCACCTCATCTGCAATTTCTTGATTATAGGTGAAATATGGAATAACGTTATTACGTGCCTGGGCCTGTTCCTCTTCAAGTTCTTCTTTATCCTTTAAAATCGCAAAATCTACCGGAGCATATAGATTATCATATTGCCAAGGTTTGTTCTGCTGAAAGTCAAACTGAAACTTCCCGCTTTTAGGAAACAGATAGACAATGAGAATGGTGCTGGCGATACAGAGCAACACTTTATAGAGTGCACCCTGATTTTTGTAAAACCTATTTAATAAATTTTTCATACATCCATGAAGGAAAAAGTAAAAATACTAAAAATTACATGGCTTGCACGTTTTTATACGCAAACACAAAAGCCCGGTCGTTTCGGTTAAATTTGATTAAATTCGCAATCATATCAAAAAGATCATATCAATGAACAACGAAGTCGTTATCGTCTCAGCAGCCAGAACGCCTATAGGCAGTTTTATGGGAAGTCTTTCAACCATTGAAGCTACAGATTTAGGAAAAATAGCTATTAAAGGAGCATTAGATAAAATAAATCTCGCCCCAGAACTGGTGACCGAAGTTTTTATGGGTAATGTGGTGCAGGCTAACGTAGGCCAAGCCCCGGCACGTCAAGCCGCGCTGGGAGCAGGAATACCAGCGAGCGTACCTTGCACTACGGTAAACAAGGTTTGTGCCTCTGGGATGAAAGCGGTAATGATGGGAGCACAGTCCATAGCGCTTGGCGATGCGATAACCGTAACCGAAGACGAAGAGTTTAAAAACGTCAAAATGGATAAAATATCAAGCTTGCGTCCGGCATTTTCTAAAGACGGAACGGTAACTGCAGCAAATGCA
>DRGP01000212.1 GCA_011050015.1 Leeuwenhoekiella sp.
CCACATCGCTTTTATTAAACTAGAAATCATAACTAAAATCAATATCATCCAGCTGGGTTACGCCTTCTGCGTCTGTAATGGGAATATTGTTCAGGTACACCTTATAGCCCTGCCCGTCAAAATTGTTTGACGCTCCGCGAAAGCCCACACCGTTGCCATAGCCACGTATATTGAACTGCTGCCCAGAAGAGACCGCACGCCGCTGCATGGTAACCCCGGGCACATTGGCATTTATCGCGTCATCCAGATACAGCCCTGTACCGCGTTTCAGTTCTTTTTTATCAAGCTCAACCACTGCAACAGGTTGTCGCAACATGGCCTGAGCGTCATTGCCGAAGGCCGAAAGCCGCACTTCATCCAGATTATCTGTGCTGGGCTGTAGGCCAATGTTGAGATACACCCCGCAGGTGGTTACCGTGGTCGAATAGTTTTTATAGCCCACATAACTTATAGTGAGCTCTAGCTCATCGGCGCAGGCCAATGAGAACTCGCCCTCGTCATTACTGGTGATCGTTCTGCTATTGTTTATTTTGATTTTCGCACCGTCCAAAGGGGCATTGGTTTCGGTGTCTGTAATTCTACCTTTTACACGTGAATTCTGTGCAAAAAGGGTGAAGGCCATTGTAAAAAACAGCCCAAAGATGAATAATTTTTGATTCATAGTTATGATTTCTAGTTTAATAAAAGCGATGTGGCGCACATTAAAATGCCGCCTTAAAAGCCGTATGGCTCCGGGAGTGGATTTTATTGATTCCTTAAGGGCTAACCCGTAAGATGTGATTTCAATAGCGTTTTAGAATTTCGATCCAGAGCAGATGGAATAAAACCCACTGGTGTTATTAAACTAGTTTGGGAGGAGGGCCAGAAATTTCTAGTGTGGGAGAATTGTAAAAAAAAGTGTAGTTAAAGAAGGGTTGAGAATGTTCCGATACTACTGCATGCACCTTAACAATCGAGTAGGTGTTTTTTCTGGAGAGGTATTTAAAGGTAATCTTAGCACCAGTGTTTCGGTTTTTTTGGTTTTTCTTTGAATTCTTCACATGTTTGGTAAGGCGTGAATAGAGAAAACTTTCCAGCGAATCATCGTAGCAGTAATAAATCGTGTTACCCTTATAATCTTGCCGCTTTTTAATCACATCATACATTTTTCCGCGGTAGCGGAACTCATCATCCCCCAGCCACAACAGACTGCTGAGGTTTTCTTTTTTTATAAAAATACGGGTAAGTTGTGCATCAGGCAGGCCGCTTTTTATATTGTGTATGGCTTCCCTGCGCGCCTGGTATTGCTGCACTTTAAAAAGTACGATATGCCCCAATAGATTAAAGGCGAAGATCGTGGTAAGACAAAGGGCGATAATTTTGTGCAAAAAAAGTTAGGTTTATTTTAAGCCTTAAAAGGGTCAATTTACTAAGAAAATCAGTGAAAATAAGCAGAAAAATAGACTGATTTCACTGGTTTTAACATCTATTTTATTCTCTTTTTGGCCGGATTATGAGCCTTAAATCCTGATTTTGTGTGAGATATTCTATAGACCAGTTGTAAAACGTACGCAGTTTGTTACGGTAATTGATCAGTGAAAATAAATGTATAAAAACCCAGATAAACCAGGCAACAAAGCCATTAAAATGCAAGCGTGGCTTCGGGAAGTCTGCTACTGCTTTGCTCCTGCCTATTATGGCCATAGAGCCCCTATCGTCATATTTAAAGGGCTTTACTTTTTGCCCCTTACTAGTTCTCTTAAAGTTTTTGGCCAGATTATCACCCTGCTGTATCGCTACCTGTGCAAGTTGCGGGTGACCTTCTGGAAACTGCTCATCTTGGTGCTGTATAGAGGCATCACCTATAGCATAAATATTGTTGCTGTTTGTTAATTTGTTGAGCCCATCTACTGTTAAGCGGTTACCGCGTTCATAGCTTTCATCTGGAAAACCTTTAAATTTAAAACCGGTTACTCCGGTGGCCCAAATCAAGTTCTTACTAAAAATATGGGACCCGTTTTTAAGCATTACCTTTTCGCCATCAAAATCAACTACTCGGGTATTGAGCATCACCTCTACCCCCATTTCCTGTAAATTCTTAAGCGCATAGGCCTGGCTTTTTTTACTCATGGGCGATAGCAGTTCGCCGCCACCGTTAATGAGGTAAATCTTCGCACCGGAATCGAGTAGTTCGGGAAATTCCTTACGGATGGTATTGTTACGCAGTTCTGCGAAAATACCACAGATTTCAACGCCCGTGGGCCCACCGCCGGCCACTACCATATTGAGCCAGGGCATACGCAGCGATTTATCATCTATTTGTGTGGCCTGCTCCAGATGTTGCAACAAGCGGTTGCGCATTTGCAGGCCATCTTCCAGTGTTTTCATGGGTATGGCGTGCTGCTGCAGTTTATCAAGGCCAAAGAAATTAGTATGGGTGCCCGTAGCCATTACCAGATAATCATAATGCAGTTTTCCGTTGTCGAGTACGATCATATTTTCCTCTGGAATGACTTCCTGCAACTCGCCCAGGCGAAACCTAAAATTGGCTCTATTGCGGAACAGATTACGGAAGGGATAAGTAATGGAAGAAGGATCAAGATACCCCGTAGATACCTGATAAATTAACGGGGGGAAGAAATTATAGTTGTTCTTATCTATCAGAATGACCTGAAAGTGGGAATCTTTTACGAGCGATTTAGCCAGGTGAACCCCCGCAAAACCACCGCCTATTATTACAATTCGTTCTTGCATATGCTGCGGTTAATTTATTCGGAAAGTACGTGTTTCCATTGAAAAATACCGGGAATAGACTCTTTTTTTTGACCTGGAAAATCGCTAATACCTTCTTAAAACAGCTCTAAATCATCATAAAATCATAAAAAAGAGCTCTTTTTCAGCCTATAAAGTGATTTACCGTACTCGTATTTATCTAAAAAAGGCCTAACTTTAAATGTGCTTAATCAAAAAATAGATCAATCCATTGAAAACCCGACCACTTCAACTAACGGCGATCGCTACCTTTTTTTGCCTCCTGCCCTATTTTACTTCGGCACAGGAAACCATTGAAATCAGGTATAATGCAGATGATAACAGTCTGGGATTAGCAAAATTGCCTAAAAAAGTAAAGCATAACACAACCTACACCCTCGTTCTCAAGCAAATAAACAGTGCGCATGTAGCGCCGTTTACAGCGGTTACAACATCTCGTTTTGTGTCAGATATTCCTGCTATTTTACGGAGTATTTATGTGGGGATTCCTGATGACGCGGTGGGCATGAACCCTCTTGGTGAATTGCCTACAAAACGTGTCATTTATCTAAAGGCGACCAATTATTATCGAGATTTGGCCAATATACAGCGTATTAGCGACGATCTTTATCTACAGACCCGTTTTGATCCAAAAATTGAGGTGGCCAAGGCCAAAAAACAGGAGCTCTTTCAGGCACTGGGGGTAAATTCTATTCAGGAAGCGTATGCACAGGCGGTACTGGCTAAAAAATACCTGGCCAGTATTCAGGAAGTTTATAGTGCCCAACTCGTAAACCTGAATATACAGGCTATACACGCGACAGAATTTCTAGAAGAATACGCCACGATTAAAAGTTATAACGAGAGTACTGCGGGAATTGATTATGCATATCTGCTCAATTTTATAGAAGAATCGCAAGAGGCAAGTTCCAGCCTGCCCGTCGCTTCCTTTACCGCCACCGGTGATGTGGTTGACGTAGACCTAGAAATGGTAGATACCTATACAACCACCAAGTTGCTGAAACAAACCCTGAGTTTTGCCACCTATGATAACTTTTCTTTTGACTTTTCAACCGGTTTTTTCTATAACAATCTGGTAGAACCAGAATATTACCTGAACCTGACCGAAAATGAAAATGGGCGCTTGTATATTCAAGAGGAAAACAAATCGAACACAGATATAAGCATAGGCGCGCTGGGGCATTTTACCTATAAGTTTCTACCCGAATGGCGGGGAGGTATTGCTCTGGGAGCGGCTATTTCCCCCTTTGACGGAAATCTGCGCTACCTCATAGGTCCCAGTATAATTTGGGGCGGTCAAAAACAGGCCAGTTTAACCTTTGGTCTTGCGCTGGCTCAAATGGATGAACTTTCTGGCGCGGTACTAAGCGATGATCAGGGTACCTATTTACTCGAAGACCCTGGCGCTGTACCTACGATAAACAAATTACAATCTGGTTTCTTTATAGGGCTCACCTATAATTTGACAAACCGTAAACAACCTCAAAATCAATAGCACAACAAACCTTCCTTCTGGCAAAGGATCGTAAGATTTATGAGTTTTCAAAATAATGTTTAACATTCTGGGCAATCTCCAGCATATCAAACCTTACTATAATGAACTATCAGAAAATTTTTGTACATTTTATGGTAGTGCTGGCATTGGTAGGTTTTGTTGCCAGCTCAATCTTTATGTTTTACCAGTCTTTTGCCATTCTGGAAAATGGCGAACTGCCTGATAATTATATGGAGTATATGAATAACGCTGTGGTTTACATCACCAGTCTCTTAACCGCACTGGTAGGTGGTATTGTGGCCGCTGCATTTGGTATTAGTCAGTCGGCAAATCAAAACCTACCTTCTAAAAGGTACAAGCTGCATGCCTTGGGAGCACTCACCAATGAACCCCCACCGGGAAGTACTGAAAATAGGTCAAAATATGGCTTTTTTTATGCCCTGGCCTATATATTGATAGGTACTGCAGCAGTAGTCATCTGGATTATACTGGAGTCTGAAGCGACACAGGGTATTGCAACTATGGCGACTTCTTTTCTGGGTATGATGGTGCCCATTGTGGCCTCATTTTTTAGTGGAACACAATCAATAACCGCAGGCAAGCCTGCATCTGCCGGTATACAGGCCGGCAAGGAATAAGTCAAAAATTAATTTTGCCGTTCGGGATAAGTTCCGGGCAGTAAACCCCCTGAGGGGAATTAAATCTATTTTTATGAAAGATAATTTTGTTATTGAAGCCTATCCTGATAGGATCCAGGCTAAAATTGAGAAGAAAGAAAGAGAAAAAAGACAGCAGGTGCCCAATTATATTTATGGGAGTTCACTAGAACTTGTACTTGATGATCTCAAGTTATGGCGCGTGGGCACGATCACGGTAAGCTTTAAAGGTGGGGATAGCGCCCTGCACGAAAAACTGGCCAATACGGCCAAAATATGGAGTGATTATGGTAATATTTCATTTGATTTTGGTTATAATGAAACCACAGGACAATACCGCCAGTGGTCGCCCAATGACGAGAGCAATGTGCGCGTAGGTTTTGAATATGCAGGCTACTGGTCGCTTGTAGGCAACGATAGTGTGGATACAGCCATTGTGAGTGCCGGTGAGATCACCCTTAATCTTTCCAATTTTGACAAAAACCTACCGCCAGATTGGGCCGGCGTGGCTTTACATGAATTTGGCCATGCACTGGGCTTTCAGCATGAGCATCAGACGCCCGCATTTACCTGTGATTTTGACTGGCCCACACTTTATGATTATCTAGGTGGCCCTCCTAATTATTGGACAAAGGCTAAAGTAGATCATAATTTACGCCAGCTGCAAGAGGGCGGACTCACCTTTTCTGCCCACGACAAACATTCTATCATGCATTACAGTTTCCCGGCATGGATGTTTATTTCCAAGGAAAAATCACCTTGCTTTACCGAAGAAAATACTGCGCTTTCTGAAGAAGATAAGCGTATGATGCAAGTGGCCTATCCTTATGAAAATGATCTAATTCAAGAAAGGGATGTCAACCGTATGGGCGCTTTGGAAGAACTGATTGCAATGTCTAAAGACGATTCAAATATTAATGATTTCCATAAAAAACGCCTTAATTTCTATAAGAAAACAAGCGTTTAACAGGACTTTTTCAACACAAACCCAAACGAACTTAAAATCATGACTACTTTAAAATCCAAACAGCTGGACGTGCAGATAGATGCTGGTGAACTCGTAAGCCTCATAAAGAACAAACATGAATATATGCACCAGAAAGGAACCCCGGGATGGGGCCATACTGATACTGAAATGTTCCCTATCATAGGTCCGACCGAAAAAGCAGATTTTAAGGTAAAAATACCCGGTAAGGAAGCGGTACTTGATCAGCACGGGCTTTTGCGGGAGCTGGATTATGAACTGGTTAAATCTGACAAGGACAGTGTGGTGTTTAAAAAAGAATACAAGGCCAATACACAGGTGAAAAATTCTAAATTCGATAAAAAAGAAAAACTGGCCACTGATGGTAAGGCACATCCCGAGTTTCTCTTCTGGCCGTATGATTTTACGTTTGAAAAATCGTTCAACCTTATTGAGAATGGCCTCGAACTACAGTTTACCATTTCTGGTGAAAAAGGAATGCCGTTTATGCTGGGCTACCACCCCGCTTTTAACCTAGTGAGTGAAAAGCCTGTCATTCAAACCGAACAGTGCGAAATAGATCTTCAGGAAGTGATCTCCGTAGGCAGCAGGGCACTTTCTGTTCTTGATAGTTCTACAATCACGCTTCAAGACAAAAAAAAGGTAACACTGAAAACGAAAGGTTTTAGCCATTTTATGCTTTGGACAGAGGTTAAAAATATGATCTGCATAGAGCCTATTACGTTTTATCCCTACGCGGTCAATCAAAAAAATATAGATTCCGGTTTTGTGAAACTTGGAGCTAAGAGCAAGCAATATTCCTTGAAGATTTTAGTGTAAATTAATCTGTACAGTGTACATAAATCAAAAAGCGGTCTAGACGTTTAAAAATGTTAGACCGCTTTTTTTTACATAAAATCCAGCAACATACTTCACTTAAAATTTTATTTATTTTAATATATTTTTTAACAAAAGATCGATAAATACTATTTTTAACGGAATAAAATTACTTTTCATCGATTAAATATTATATTTGCAGCGGTAATAACCCCAATCAAAACTTTTGAAATTGATGAAAAAATTACTGCTACTTATAACTATTGCGCTGCTTATATCCTGTCAACAGGATGATTACATTCCGATTAATGAGCCTACAGCAATAGAATTACGCTTAGAAAGTGTATTAAATACGGTTTCGGGAGGTGAAGGGAATTCTTTCTTTATTCTTCCCGAAAGTGATGACTTTAAGGCGATACCCCAAGATTCAAAAAATCCGCTTACCAAAGAAAAAATCGCTTTGGGGAAACTGTTATTGCATGATCCTGCTACGGGTGGAAACCCAAAAAACAGTGATAATGCACACCAATATTCCTGTGCTTCCTGTCACGCGGCACCTTCTGGTTTTAGTTCTGGCAAGGTACAGGGTATAGGGGAAGGTGGAATGGGCTTCGGTCTGTTTGGGGAAGGTCGTATTTTAAATCCGCAGAGCGATAGTGAATTGGTAGATGTACAACCGCTGCGCTCACCCAGTTTGCTCAATCTCGCCTATCAGGACGTCATGCTCTGGGATGGCAAGTTTGGAGGGACGGGGATCAATAAAGGAACAGAGGCCCAGTGGGAAAACATTCCAGAAAATAAAATGGGCTTTGAAGGTGTAGAAGTACAGGCCATGCAGGGCTTAAAAACACACCGTTTGAAAATGGATGAGGATTTCGCCGATACCTATGGCTACCGCAAACTTTTTGACGAGGCCTTTCCTGAATTGGATGAAAAAGAACGCTATACCGATAAGTCGGCAGCACTTGCCATTGCCGCCTTTGAACGTACCTTACTGGCTAACCGCGCCCCTTGGCAAAATTATCTAAAAGGCGATAAAAATGCGATGAGTGATGATCAAAAAAGAGGTGCCCTACTCTTTTTTAGTTCTGCCAAATGTTATGAATGCCACAATGGCCCCGCTTTAAAAGATAAGAAATTTCATGCCTGGGGTATGGCAGACATCAATGAAGGTTCTGAAAATGTGATCGTTCAGGCAACGATGAATATGGCAAATACCGCTCTGGGACGGGGAGGTTTTACAAAAAACCCAGCCGACAACTACAAGTTTAAAACTCCTACCCTTTACAATCTGGCAGACAATCCTGTGTATGGTCACGGTGGTTCTTTCAACTCAATTAGAGAAGTTATCGCTTATAAAAACGATGGTAAAGCTCAAAAAACGGAAGTTTCAGAATTTCAGTTGGCTGAACAATTTGGCAACCTCAACCTTAGCCATGCAGAAATAGATGATCTTACCGCTTTTATCACTCATGCCTTACGTGATCCAGAATTAGAGCGCTATGAACCGCAAGCGCTTAATTCCGGGATGTGTTTTCCCAATAATGATATACCCTCCCGAAAAGATTGTGGTTGCGATTAATCGTCCAAATATCCGATGGATTTTAGAACAAAAATATTGATATAGTATTTAAAAACGGGTGAATTTCAGTTATTATCGGCACTTGAAGTCCAGAAATAGGCTTGTAATCTGTAAAATTGTTGAGTGGAATTTTTTTGAAGGATAAGGTATTCAGTATAAAATTGACCTACAGCAGTTTTAATTGCTATTTTTGCAAATAAAAAGTATGAGAAACTTTCTCTTTGCAGCTTTAGCTGTCGTTCTTAGTCTTACCAGTTGTGGGTCTATAAAATACAGGGATATCAATTACTTAAATCAAGAATACACCGCAGGATCGCAATTACCGACTTTAAATATTTTCCGACCAAAAAATAATGGAGATAAAAATGACGTGCTCATCTTTGTACATGGTGGAAACTGGGATAGTGGCAGCAAAGGTTTATATAGTTATCTGGGTCGAAATTTTGCAAAAAAAGACGTGCTAACCGTAATCCCTGGTTATACACTAAGCCCGCGCGCAGATACAAAGACCATGACCCAGCAAATTGCCGAAGCCATAAAATGGACGCACGAGCATATAGATAATTTTGGAGGTAATCCTGATCGTATTTTTATTACCGGCCATTCAGCCGGTGGTCATCTGGCAGCGCTGGCGACCATGAACCCAGCGTATCTTAAAGATTCTTCCTATATAAAAGGTATTATCCTCAATGATGCGGCTGGCCTTGATATGCACAGTTATCTACAGGAGTATCCACCTACTAATGAAGATCACTACCTCACTACGTGGACCGATAGTGAGCAGAACTGGCTAGAAGCCTCGCCCATCAATTATATAAATGAACAAACACCGCCTATGATGGTCTATTTGGGTACCAAGACCATTCCATCAATTTTTAAATATAATGAGCTTTTTCTTATTAAGCTCAACAAGGTACAGCCAGCAGTAAAACCGGTACTGCTTGACAAAAAACACAATGCCATGGTCATTCAATATCTCTGGCCCTGGAGTAAAAGATTTAATGAAATCAAGGCGTTCATGAAAGCCCAGCAATAGATTTTAAATGCAATTTTTTCCCTTTTTAAATCATTTTAGACGTAGATATTACATACGCCGAGCCATTTATATTGCCCTATCCTGGACCCTGGTTTCCATTGTTCTTTTTTTTTATGAATATTCTGTGCTGGAAAGCAGCGGGAATCTTTCCACCAGTTTTGACTTTACTTCAAACCTTACGGCAACTGCCATAGTTGGTATTACCGCAGGATTACTGGGCGGGCTTTTTACCATAAATCTTATGGAAGGCTGGCTGCGCAGGTATCCATTCTTTCAGGCGTTATTGTATATTTTTCTGGCCTATACTGCAACAGCCATAATCGTGACACTCTGCAGTATAAGTTATCTGCGCGCGACAGAGATGAACCTGCCCATCTATAATCTTACGGTGATCAAGGAGGTTTTTGCGTTTTTTGGCACCTTTTTCTTTTTACGCAATTACCTTATCTGGCTGCTTATCGTCATATTTACCCTTATCATTCTCATGGTCAATGATAAATATGGGCCGGGGGTACTTAGGGATTTTCTTCTGGGAAAATATTTTCACCCAAAAAAGGAAGAGCGCATTTTTATGTTTATAGACGTACGAAGCGCTACCACTATTGCAGAGGAAATAGGTGAAGAACGTTATTTCAATTTTTTAAAGGATTTTTTTAAGGATATCACCCCAGCCATAATCTACACGCGCGGCGAAGTCTATCAGTATGTAGGTGATGAAGTTGTGGTCACCTGGAAACTGAAAAATGGGCTCTATAAAATAAACGTACTGCGTTGCTATTTTGAGATGAAACGCCTTATACGGAAACGCAAAAAAAAATATCTTAAAAAATATGGCGCTTACCCAGATTTTAAAGTAGGCGCCCATTATGGGCAGGTCATGACCGGGGAAGTAGGTATTCTCAAGAGAGAAATCGCTTTTTCGGGTGATACGCTCAATACAGCTTCTCGCATTCAGGCATTGTGCAATGACCATAATGTAGATATCCTGCTCTCAAAAAAATTAGTGGAAGCTTTTCCCTACCTGCCCTACCGTTTCCAGCAAGAAAATATAGGACGGGTAGATCTCAAAGGTAAAACCGAAACCCTTGAACTGATAACCTTTACGCTTTCTTCTTAAAAAACTAAGGGCTATTCAAACTGATCTACTAATCTTCTTGAGCCAGTATTTTATTCTGTTTATATGGCCTCACAATGAGGCGTGCGGCCTTATCATAATTCCAATAACTGTAGGTCCAGTTAATTAAAGTTACTAAGCGGTTTCTAAAACCTACAAGAAACCAGAGGTGAATGAACATCCACATGAACCAGGCGATAAAACCACCAAAATGCATTTTTGCCACGTCTGCTACCGCTTTGTTACGGCCTATCGTAGCCATGGTACCTTTGTCAAAATAAGAAAAGGGCTCCATTTCTTTGTTTTTGGCGCGTTTTATTAGATTTTTTGCCAAGTGCTTCCCTTGCTGTATGGCAGGCTGCGCCACTTGTGGATGGCCTTTGGGATATTTATCAGACTGCATTAAAGCGATATCACCAATGGCATAAATATTTTTAAAACCATTTATTTTATTGAATACATCTACGATATACCGGTTGGCTTTTTCATGAAGTGCAGTTTTATCAAAACCAGAAATAGCCGCCCCGGTCACACCGGCAGACCAGATAAAGTTTGCCGTCTCAAAAGTAAGATCGCCTTTTGTGGTTACTCTATTGTTCTCATATTTATCGACCATGGTTTCCAGGTGAATCTGTACTCCCATTTTCTCAAGGGCTTTCTGGGCACGTTTTGAAGATTCTTCGCTAAAAGGGGGCAACACACGGTTAAGACCTTCTACCAAATGTATTTCTATCTCATCGGTATTCATATCCGGATAATCATTTTGAAGCACATGCAGTCTTAATTCCGCAATAGCGCCACACAACTCTACCCCAGTAGGGCCAGCACCTGCAATAACAAACCGCAATAATTCCTTACGTTTTACAGGGTCTTCCGTACGGTTTGCCTTTTCTAAGTTTTCAAACATCATGCTGCGTATATTGAGCGCCTGGGGTAAGGTTTTCATCCATACTGCATTATTTTCAATGCTTTCATTGCCAAAAAAATTAGTTTTTGTCCCCGTGGCAATAACTAAATAATCGTAGCTAAGATCACCTATATCTGTACGTATTTTAGAAAGGTTGGTGTCAATATGCGATACTTCCGTCATACGGAAAAACATATTTTCTTGGCTTTTGATGATTTTACGCAAAGGGTATGCGATAGAATCTGGTTCTAGCCCTGATGTGCTTACCTGATACAGCAAAGGTTGAAAGGTGTGGTAATTTCTCTTATCTACGATTACTACTTGATAAGGAGATTTTTTAAGGTTTTGGGCAAGGTTCATACCCCCAAAACCACCCCCTATAATAACAATGCGCGGCAGTTGAGTATCAGGTATATTCATGGACGTTAGTTTCTAACAAAGTTAATGGACAAGCAACGAGTTTCGCTTCGTTTATAATAAATTTAGCACATACTGTAACAACAACTGCTTTAATACTACTTATGTTACGCTAACAAAAATCTTTTGGAACCAAAACTTGAGAAGCAATTTGTCGTCCTGCTGGAAAAAAACCAGAATATCGTGCATAAAATATGCAGGTTGTACACGAATGATGCCGACTCACATAATGACCTTTTTCAAGAGATTTCCATACAATTATATAAGGCGTATCCTAAATTTAGGGGAGATTCAAAATTCAGTACCTGGATGTATAGAGTTGCCCTAAACACGGCGATAACCTTATATAGAAAGTCAAAAAAACGTATACGTACCCAGGACTTTGATTCGGTGATGTTTAAAATCGCCAGTGAAGAATATGACAATACCGTAGAAGAACAGTTAAAATTGATGTATGCGGCTGTAAGACAATTAAATGATATCGACAAAGCATTGGTATTTCTCTATCTGGAGGATAAACCGTATAGCGAAATCTCAGAAACCCTGGGTATAACCGAAGTAAACGCACGCGTGAAAATGAACCGCGTCAAGAAAAAACTAAAGGAACTTTTAAATTCCTGACACGCATGGATGAGCTTGAACTCTTAAAAAAAGACTGGAAGAAACAGGAAGCCAGCCTCCCGCATATTAAGGCGGAAATGCTATATGGCATGATACACAAGCGGTCTTCATCGCTTACAAAATGGATCCTGATTATCGCCATTCTGGAATTTATATTCTGGGTGGGACTTAACGTGATAACCTCAACCAAAGATTCTATTGAAAACTTAAAGAGCCTGCACTTTTATAAAATAAATATTGCTTTAACTATCACTAACTTTGCCATCATCTTGTTTTTTATCTACCGCTTTTACAAAAACTATAAGGTCATACAGACCACGGATAGCACGCGAAGACTTATGCAAAAAATACTCAAGGTGCGCAGAACGGTAAATTATTATGTGATCTACAACCTCTCCTTTCTCTTTACCTCAGCAATCATGGTGATGACAGCCATGTATTTTTATGACCCCAAGGTCAAAAAACTGCTTGAGATTTCTGAAAATGGTCAGGGCAGCATTACCTCGTGGGGACTTGTCCTTCTATCTGCTGGTTTTATAATTATATTGCTTGTGGTTTTCTGGCTTTTTTACAAACTATTGTATGGTATTCTTTTAACACGCCTAAGGCGAAATTATAAAGAATTAAATAAGCTTGAACTGAATGATTAATAGAACATTTTTTAAAATTCTGGCTTAATCCCATTTCGAAAAGGCCTTTCTCTTTGTGGGCAGATAGGCTTACCAAATAACTTTTCAATGTGGCAAAAAAGGGAACAACAAGAAATATCCATGATGCAATTAAAATATTATATGCGATCTATTAATTTTGGTGTAGAATTCTTAAAAATATGAATACAATGAATATTTTATGCACTTTAGATCTAAAATATTATATTGCAGACCCCCGCAAAAAAAGTTCAATATCCAAAAAAAACAATAAATGAGCCAGATTGCAAAGACCATTCTACTTGTTGCGCTGGGAATTAATTTTCTATTTGTGACAGGTATAGCGATTTTTACAGAAGTTCAATTCACAGACAATTGGATCATCTTTTTGTATGTAGGTATGATTTTAATGGGATTATGGTTATATACGGGTAAGGTCAAACCGAATCGTTGACTCTACATCTTAGTCCTACTTAATAAATTTTAATATTCCCATCTTCGGTTTTTATTAAGTTCTTCTTCGGCATCTAATTCTTCATTTGGGATTACCTTTAAAAATGAAGGGTGTTGTTCTATGGCATATTCTATCTGTTCCACAATGTCTGCTATGCTATCACGCTCATAATCAATTTTTAGCGGCTCCTTAATTTCCATACTTTGCAGTATACCGCGTTTCTTGATTCGTATTCCCTTTTTATCAAACGATCTTCTAAAACCATCTATAACGATGGGCACTACTATGGGTTTATACTGCTTAATGATATGTGCCGTGCCCTTACGTATGGGTTTCCACGGTTTGGTCGTACCTTGTGGAAACGTTATAACCCAGCCGTCGTGAAGGGCAATACCTATATTTTCAGTATCGCTCAGATTTACGGGACGGTCTACTTCCTTCCCTTTAGAACGCCAGGTCCTGCTTACGGTAACTGCACCGCCATAAGCCATTATACGGGGGAAAATACCGCTTTTCATGGTTTCACTGGCTGCCACATAATAGATATTCAGTTTAGGTTGCCAGAGATAACCCACATTTTTTATGCTATCTACCCTACCGCTGAGGCTGGCATTGAACACATGAAACATCGCCGCAACATCTGCAAAATAAGTCTGGTGGTTAGAAACAAAAAGCACGTTTGAGCCCGGTAGCTCTTTAATAATCTCAGAGCCTTCTATCTGTAATTCATTAAAACCACGGTAACGTCTGTGGGTCATGGCACCCATTATGCGTATGAGCCATTTTTTTAAAATTAGATAATGACCAAAGGGATTGGTCTTAAAAATTCCCATAGAAGCTTTGATTTCGATAATTTGCTGTTAGCGCAGTGTGAATTTTGACAGACGCTACAGCATTAAACCTAAAAATAGGCATTATTATGCCTTTAGGAGCATATTTTTAATTTCACTTAACATCATTGCGGTAGCGCCCCACACCACATTTTCATTAAGCAAAAATGCAGGAACATCTAAATCTAAGGCGTACGAGGTGGTTATCTTCTGAATAACAACACTCTCTTTGGCCAGAAAATCGCTTACTTTAACCTCTAAAATAGCTTGCACTTCTGCTTCTTCCGGGATGAACTGTGGCGTATGTTCTGTAAATGCCATAAAGGGCTGTACCCAGAAATTACTGGGTGGTATATACACGCGAGTCATTTTTTTAACCAGCGTAATTTGATCGCGCTTTACCCCTATTTCCTCTTCGGTTTCCCGTAACGCGGTAGCTTCAATGTCTGCATCAAAGGTTTCCCGTTTTCCACCAGGAAAGCCAACTTGATTACTGTGCACGCCCTTATAGGTTTTCCGTAGGATGAGCACAAGCATGGCTTCGTTTTTTAAAGAGGGATAAAACATCCCCACAACACCGGCTTCACGTGGGTTTTTAGCTTCAATATCAGTGTTTTTGATATTTTCCACACGTTCGAGAGGTGCCATTTCCAACTGCGCTTGCTCACCGGGTAACGGCAAATTGTTTAATTTTGAAAGTCTAACCTTTAATTGCTGAAACTGCATCTATGCGCACGATCTATTTACTATGTATAATTGCCACCCTGCTCGCTGCTGGGAGTTGTGAAGATAAAAATTCTTCGACCAAGAAAACCTCCGAAAAAGAAAAAACGGAACAGAAAATCGACTCTACACCACAGGAAAAGGCAAAAGCACAAAATGAACAACTTAAAAAGAAAGTAGGCTCTATCATAGAATCTCAGGAGGTGCTAAAGCCCTTTTTAATGGAATATGGTAAAAACAACCCAGAAACCCGGGTGCGGCTCAAGACCCGTTTTGGCGATATTGAGCTTGAACTTTATAAAGATACGCCTTTGCACCGCGCTAATTTTATCCTGCTAATAAAACAAGATTATTTTAACGGCACCATGATGCATCGTGTTTCTCCGGGCTTTGTCATTCAAGGTGGAAATAGTGATGGTTATGAAACGCCAAAAAAACGCCAGCGCATAGGCAATTACCTCATCCCCAATGAAGCTACGCCAAAGCATCCTCACGTGCGTGGCGCATTATCTGCCGCAAAATACACAGACCAAAATGTAAGTCAGGCCTCCTCCCCTTTTGAGTTTTTTATTGTACAGGCCGCAAAAGGTGCACATCATCTGGATGGTAAGCATACCGTTTTTGGCCGGGTTACCAAAGGGATGGATGTAGTAGATGCCATTAACAAGGTTGAAGTAGATGACAACGAGTGGCCTATAAAGAATATCTTTATTGATATGGAATTAATGAAATAACTGCATCTTATAAAAGAACTGTTTTTCCTATTGAAAAATACCGGTTTTAAAACCGTCTATAGTAGTCTGGTTTTTATCTTCCCAATATTTTTTTATCCCATCTGAACCTTTCTTTTCCGACCAGTTGGTAAGAGTTTCGCGTTCGCCCTGGAAATCCATAAATGGAACACCAAAACCACATGAGGTCTGTACCAGGTCGATATGCAGTTTAAAAATCTGCCTTGCTCCCGGTAACTTCTTAAAATAAGCCCTATAGTGTTCAAATTCCGCATCGCGCTCATGGTAAACTTCTGCTGTGCCATAAAGCCTTAAAATCAAGGGATTTTTATCAAAAGAGCAGCACATGACTGTCATTCTGTTTTCGGTCAATAGATGAGCTGCGGTTTCATTTCCGCTACCGGTGAGGTTAAGCCAGATGAGTTCGTTTTCATTGAGAATATGTAGTGAATCTAGGCCTTTTGGCGAAATATTCACGCGGCCTTCGGCCTGTGCAGTACCCACAAAAAAAAGGTGTTGTTGTTTTATAAATTCTATTAGTTTTTCTGTGAGTGCAGGAAGCTTTTTACCCATTTTTTATTGATTTTTAGAGGTTTTTAAGTCATTTTCTGCTGTTTTCTAAACGAAAATTAATCTTTTCTGAACAAAATTTGCATAAGCAAAATTTTAAAAATCAAATACTCCGGGAAAAAGGATAATGAAGACAGCCAAAGCCGAAAAATTTGATCAAAAACTATTTTTTTATTCAGTCTAAAAGTCGGAATCAAAAATCATTTTTTGTCTTCTTTTCCATATATATTAGGCAATTTTATCTCAAAAATCACCGCTGCCGTACGTATTAAAATTACCGTAAAACCGGAGATAATAGCAATAAATTCGGGATAAACGCGGTAATAATCTAGAATAACATATACCAGACCACCAATTATACAGGCGCTCGCATAGATTTCTTTCCTAAAGATAATAGGAATTTCTGTACAAAGAATATCACGCAACACACCTCCAAAACATGCAGTCATCGTACCTACCGCTACACAAATAGCAGGATTAAGCCCTACTCGCAGCCCGATCTCCACACCTGTAACCGTATATAAGGCGATACCTATAGTGTCAAAAAGAAACAGACTTCGCCGCAGATACTTTAATTGTTTTCTGAAAATCACTGCTAAAACTACCGTTGCCAGGATTAAATACACAAAACTAATGTTCAGCATCCAGGTCACGGGTGTCTTCCCAATAAGTACATCACGCAGGGTGCCGCCGCCTACAGAGGTCACCGCTGCTATAATGAGTATCCCAAAAAAATCCAGGCGCTTTTTTAATGCGGCCAGCACACCAGAAATCGCAAAAGCGATGGTACCCAAAACATCTATAATTTCATTAAGATCAGTCAATGGCTTGTTGTTTATACGATAAATACTTATTCAATGTCAAGAGAAAAAATGACATCAGCTAAATTCGCAAAAGTAGGTTTTATTCACTGACTCACTGTTCAAAATTTTAAAAGCATTTCACTAGTGTCCGGTAACTATATTTAGGAATTCTATTCGGCTTGATATGAAAGCAAATCACGCTGTTTTTTACATTCGAGGGGATTGCTTTTGGAACACTGCCGAATTTCTTTATTTTATCAAATTTAGGAGATTGAATTTCATTTATTACGATTTAGTCTTAAGTCCTGTATCTTTTAACGCAACGGTCTTAAGCCTTTAACCGAACAACAGGGAGAGCATTTCTTACTTAGGGGTAGCGACGTAACGATTTTTTAATTACTGTTGAGACCCCGTTGACCATAGCTTTTATCTCCATTCTTCCCATAAAATACCTAAAAACCGCGCAATGAAAGCAGAAACCACCTTTATTGCTGCGTGTAAAAATTATAATCTTTAAGCACTTTATCTACAAAAAGTATGGGTTTTTCATCAGGGTTAACCTCCATTTGTACCTTGATTTTTTCCGAAAGCTTAACGATCACGTTGTGGTTCCCGTTGCGCCGGGCATCATCATAAACGGTTTTTATGGTCTGCATATCTTTATCAGAAAACACCGTAACCTGTGGATATTTTGGTGCATAATTTTCTGGGATATCTACCAGCAGGGAGTGGCTTAGTTTTACCTTTTTCTTCTCATTGATCACGGTGGTACCGGCTGCCATGTCGCCCAGACGCTGTCCCTTTCCATTTAATAAAATTGTAAATACTGCGACTCCCCCACTGGTAAGCGTTATATCTATGATACGCATGATCCACCGAACGAAAAAACTACCTAAACCGGGTTTTGAACCATCTAATTTCACCACGCGTAGATTGAGCGCCGCTTTACCAGGCGTACGACCATCCCAAAGCGTTTCAAACAATAAAAAATAAAGAAATGTGGGCACTCCAAGAATTAGGAAAAATATCATGACATTACCAGAATCGTTGTTATCTATACCAAAACCGGCCAAGGCAAAAATGGAAGCCAACCAATATGCGCCTAGAATAAGCATATCTATAAGATAGCCTAGAATGCGCTCACCTATTCCGGCAACATTTTGTTGAATGCTCACATTTTGGGCCGTTTCTATTTGAAAATTGTCCATGAATTACTTTTCTTTACACTTCTAAGAAAAAGACGATGCGCGAGGCTGCCTTTGTGAAGCAAAATAAAGCTAAATGGTTAAAATTTGAAAACGTTCTGCTCAATAATGAGCCACGATTGTCTCCCGACGAACTTTCGGCGCTTTATATTGAAGTTACAGACCATCTAAGTTACGCACAGACCTTTTACCCTGACAGTAAAACGGCAGAGTACCTCAACCATCTTGCAAGCCAATCACACCAGAAGATTTATAAGGCCAAAAGGGAGTCCTCCCGACGGTTTATTACCTTTTTTACCGAAGAATTCCCTTTACTGTTCTATAATTATCAGAAACAATTGCTGCTCGCATTTAGCACCTTTGCACTTTTTTGCATCATTGGTGCCTACAGTGCAGCGACAGACGGTGCCTATGTGCGCACCATTATGGGCGATGCCTACGTAAATATGACCCTGGAAAATATAGGTAATGAAGATCCCATGGCCGTTTACAAGCAAATGAACGAGACCGAAATGTTTCTGGGCATCACCGTAAATAATATTAAGGTGGCGCTCATGGCTTTTGTTTTTGGGATTATCGTGAGTATTGGTTCGCTGTTTTTTATGATGCAGAATGGTGTCATGCTGGGTTCCTTTCAGTACTTTTTTTACGATAAAGGCCTTTTATGGGAATCTGCACGTACGATATGGATACACGGCACCATAGAAATTTCGGTGATCATTGTGGCCGGCTGCGCCGGAATTGTGCTGGGTAACGGGATCCTTTTCCCTGGCACCTATACCCGCCTGGAATCTTTTAAAAGAAGTATGAAAAACGGACTCAAAATTGTGGCCAGTACCATTCCCTTTTTTATCATCGCCGGTTTTCTGGAAGGTTTTGTCACCCGCCATACCGAAATGCCAGACTGGCTTGCTCTACTCATCATCACGACCTCACTTTCCCTTATTCTATTTTATTACGTAATTTTCCCCCGAATCCTACATAAAAAAAAAGTAAACCACAAGTTATATGATCAACAGTAAAATTCAGTTTAAAAGGCAACGGGAGATAGGCGAGATCCTTTCTGACACTTTTAAATTTATCCGTCTGGAGTATAAAGGGCTTTTTAAGGCACTGTTACGCAACGCCGGTATTCCTTTTCTTTTGCTACTAGCAGTTTCCGGTTATTCTACCGCTACCACTGCAGACTTAAGCTTTTTATCAAATGGAGGGTTATTTTCTGCTGGCGGCATACTTTTAAGTCTATCTGCCGTGGGCATCATGACTGTGATTTATTATGGATTTATGTTCAGTACGGTTTTAAATTACATAAAAAGTTATATTACTGATGCATCTATAGATCAAGAGTACATAAGCCGCAAGGTGAAAACCGATTTTGTCGGGATTATAGGCCTTTCTATCCTTACGGCACTTATGCTGGTAATAGGTTTTATGCTTTGTTTCTTTCCCGGGGTTTACCTATCCGTACCGCTGGCACTGGTATTTGCCATTTATATTTTTCAGAACCTGAGTGTGAGCGATTCGATTACAGAAAGTTTTAGTCTGATCAAAAATGAATGGTGGTCCTCTTTTTTTACCTTTATCGTTATCTATGTAATTGTCTATCTCATAAGTATGGTTTTCCAAATCCCTGCATTGGTTTACATGCTTATAAAATCATTTACACAATCTCAAGAGGTATCATCCGTGAGTCCTGACCAACTATTTGACTGGGTGTATATCACACTCAATGTACTTGCTTCAGCTGTATCCTACTTGTTCTACACTATTATTGTCATCGCTTCGGCCTTTGTTTATTTCAACCTGAACGAAAAGAAAAACCAGACCGGCACACTGGAAAAAATAGATGCTATAGGCGGTGATCGTTAATGCTAAAAATTCACTTACATATACCCATTATATTGCTGTTCTGGTGCGTTTTTCTTCCGGTCTCAGCACAGCAGGCAGACAGCACCGTCGCAAAACAGGAAGTGCGTTATGATAAAAGTGCCATAAATCCGGTAGAAATCAATAAAAACGACCTGAAATCCTATAAAAACGACAAGGCCTTTGATTATACCGAATACCTTCCACAAGACAACTGGTGGACGCGCTTTAATAATTGGCTCAATGAAATTTGGAACGCTTTCATACAATGGATTCTGGGCGGAAGGGAAGCACAGGGTATCCTTAAGTTTCTTATACAGGCACTACCCTACATCATTATTGGCGGTGTACTTATCTTTCTGGTATGGCTTTTTATAAAAGCAGATATGGGGGGCTCACCATTACTGGGCAGTACACCAAACCAGGTGATCCTAAATACTGAGGAGCAGCTCATACAGCATGAAGACATACAGACACTCATAGACGAAGCAGTAAAAAACAATTCATATCGGCTTGCCATCAGATATTACTACTTATTTATTTTACAGAATCTGAGCAAAAAACAGCTCATCGAATGGCAGGCGGAAAAAACCAACCACGATTATGTTTATGAAATCAAGGATGCCACACTGCGTGCCCAGTTCAGTAAGATCACGCGTATTTATGATTTTATCTGGTATGGTAGTTTTGAAGTAGATGGGGCCGCTTTCGCGAAAGCACAACAGGAATTTATCAAGTTGAACAAAGGGATATGAACAGACGCTATAAAATAATGGCCGGTATCCTGCTGTTGCTCATTGCCCTGCTCGTAGTGGTTCAATCAGCGCAGCCGGAAGAACTCAACTGGTTTCCCAGCTACAGTTCAAAAGATAAAATTCCCTTGGGCACTTACGTTTTTCACGACCAGTTAAAACAAAAAACCGCACCGCAAACCACAGAAGAAGTTAAAACACCTCCCTTTGAATTCCTCTTGGATAGTGTAAATAACAACGGTACCTATTTTTTTGTGAACAACGAGGTCTCCTTTGACCCTTCCGAAACCAAAAAACTTTTAAAATGGGTAGGCCGCGGCAATACACTTTTTGTTTCGGCAACCTATCAGAGCCGCAAATTACTGGATACCTTAAACCTGAAACTGGCCACCTTTTACGAGCAGAAAAGTTTATCACGCAAACCGCTGTTAAACCTGAGCAACCCCAAACTGAAACGCGAGCAGCCGTATCTCATGGACAAAGATCTGGGCTCCTCGTATTTCAAGTCCATTGATACCGCAAACACAACCGTGCTGGGCGTGTACGATATGATGCGGGACGATGATTCAACCCAAATACAGAAACCCAAAGTCAATTTTATAAAGGTTCCCTTTGAAAAAGGCTATGTGTATTTGCACCTATTTCCGCAGGCGTTTTCTAACTTTTTTATGCTTGAAGGCAACAACAGCAATTATACCGCCGGCGTATTGGGCTACCTTCCGAAAAAAGAAACCCTTTTTATCGATCAGTATTACAAGAATGGAAAATCATTCAATACCTCCCCGCTTTTCCTTATTTTTAACAATAAATATTTAAAATGGGCCTACTATGTATTGCTCATCATTGCAGTACTCTGGGTCTATTTTGAAGGAAAGCGCAAGCAGCGCAGCATCCCCATTATAAAACCGATGCCCAACCAGACCCTGGATTTTACCCGGACCATCGCCGGGATGTATTTGGAAAATAAAGACCACAAGCAGATAGCTCAGCATCAGATCAATCATTTTCTTGATTATTTGCGCAGTACCTATAACACAACCACAGCGCAGCTCAATGCGGAGTTTATTAGCACAGTTTCGGCAAAAAGTGAAGTCCCACAGGCTGACGTAAAGCAATTGACAGACACAATTATAACAATAAGGCAACAGGCCGAAGTCTCAGAACAAGAACTCATCAACCTCAATACGCTTATCGAAAATTTTAAAGCGAAAAACTAATGGAAGAAGAATATAAAAATACCGAAAATCAGGAAAATATGCAGAATGAAGCTGAAAATCCGGTAAATACCCCTCAAAATCAACCGGAAATACAGTCAAATTCACCAGAAAATACTGAAAATGACGATATCGATTTTAAAAACCGTATTCCGCTGGAAGAATTACGCCAAACGGTAGCACAGCTTAAAAGTGAACTCGCCAAGGTCATTGTGAGCCAGCACGAGTTTATAGACTTGCTCATCGTCGCGTTGCTTGCAGACGGGCACGTACTTATAGAAGGTGTTCCCGGTATCGCAAAGACCATCACGGCCAAGCTTTTTGCCCGAACGCTAGATACCGCATTCAGCCGTATTCAGTTTACACCAGATCTCATGCCCAGCGATGTTTTGGGAACGTCTGTGCTCAATATGAAAAGTAGTACGTTTGAGTTCAAAAAAGGCCCTATTTTCTCTAATATAGTCCTCATAGACGAGATTAACCGTGCCCCGGCCAAAACGCAGGCGGCACTTTTTGAAGTGATGGAAGAGCGCCAGGTCACCATCGACGGAAAAGAGTACACCATGCAACCGCCTTTTATGGTGCTCGCCACGCAAAACCCCATTGAGCAGGAAGGAACCTACGCCCTGCCCGAAGCACAACTGGATCGTTTTCTGTTTAAGATCAACGTAGATTATCCCAATCTGGAAGATGAAGTGGCGATCTTAAAAACACACCACGAGCGTAAAAAAAAGCCGTTGGAACTTATAAATGCGGTATTAAAGCCAGAACAGCTGGCTACATTCCGAGAACAAACCAGAGCGGTGCTCATTGAAGAAAAAATACTTAATTACATTGCCGAGATCATCGTAAAATCAAGAACACACCCCCATTTATACCTGGGCGGATCGCCACGCGCATCGCTGGCCATTATGAATGCTTCAAAAGCCTTTGCCGCCATAAATGGAAGGGATTTTGTTACGCCAGAAGATGTAAAACAGGTTGTAAAACCAGTACTGGCCCACCGAATCATTCTTTCACCAGAACGCGAGATGGAAGGGATGACTCCAGAAACCGTGATCGACATGCTGGTACAGGCTGTAGAAATACCCCGCTAAGTGAAGATTATCCGGTTCATACAAGCCCTTTATTTAAGTAAGCGCGTCTTTTACGCACTTGCGATTATAGCGGTATTTTTCCTGTTTTCTTATTGGTTTCACCTGTTTTATCCACTGGGGTGGCTATGTACTTTAGTCCTTTCAACAGCGCTTTTAATAGACATTATCGCTCTTTTTCGGCCTAAAAACGCCTTAAAAGCTGATCGTTTATTGCCCGAAAAATTTTCAAACAGTGATCTGAATACCATTCCGGTAAGTATAACGAACAAGTATCCTTTTAAAATCCATATCCGTGCGATTGATGAGATTCCCGTGCAGTTTCAAAAGCGCGATTTTAGCAAGGAAGTTGAAGTTGAAGGCCATTCGGTAGCGCGGTTTGAATACGAACTGCGACCAGTAGAGCGAGGCAATTATATTTTCGGTAAGCTCAATCTCTACGTGAATACCCGATGGAATCTTGCAGTTAGGCGCTACACTTTTAAAAAAGACCAGCAGGTCAAGGTCTATCCTTCCTTTATTCAGATGAAAAAATACGCTTTTCTAGCCATTGATAATAAACTGTCACAACACGGCCTCAAGAAAATCCGTCGCATCGGCCACACCATGGAATTTGAGCAGATCAAGGAATATGTGACCGGCGATGACGTACGCACCATCAACTGGAAAGCGACTGCGAAGGCGGCAAATCTTATGGTCAATCAATATCAGGATGAAAAATCACAACCCATTTACAGCCTTATTGATGCCAGCCGGGTGATGAAAATGCCCTTTAACAAACTCACTTTACTGGATTATGCCATAAACAGTACGCTGGCATTTAGCAATGTGGCGCTTAAAAAAGGGGATAAAACCGGTCTGCTTACCTTCTCAAACGGCATACAAAACCATCTTGCGGCAAGCAGTAAAAAAACGCATATCAACACCATTCTTGAAGTGCTTTACAACATCAACACGCGCTTTCTGGACAGTGACTATGGTCGCTTATATGCCGAAGTAAAACGTAAGATCACTCACAGAAGTTTACTGCTTTTATATACCAACTTTGAGCACATTAGCGCGCTGAAACGCCAGCTCCCCTATCTTAAAGCCCTTTCTAAAAAGCACGTACTGGTTGTGATTTTCTTTGAAAACACCGAAATCAAAAATCTCATCGATAAACCAGCTGAAAATACTCCGGAAATCTATCATAAAACCATCGCTCAAAAAATGGATTATGACAAAAAACTCATGGTCAAGGAACTCGAAAAAAATGGCATACAGACTGTTTTGACTTCGCCAGAAGACCTTACGGTCAATACGATCAATAAATATCTGGAAATCAAGGCGCGGGGGATACTGTAAATTCAGTATAATGTAAATAGTATTCGGTATTCAGTCGCAGTGGGCAGGATTCATTGGGCAGTCTCAATGTTCTAAAAAAACCGGTATTTAAGGGTGAAAAATGACTGTTTTAGGGTCATTTTTAAAGGTTTTAAGTAATTTCTCAGCGTCCTTAAATCCTTCAAGAAACCCGCTCGTTCCTCGCTCATACTTTGTAAGTTACTTTTCTTTCCAGTTTTCACTTTCAATTCAAAATTTAGAATTCAGAATTGCTTATTGCTAACTGTTCATTGTTTATTAAGTACCCTAACATTTCAAGGTAAAACTTCTTATATTTGCACTCCTAAACTAAAAAGGTATGATAGCAGTTACCTTGCCAGATGGCAGTGTAAAAGAGGTAGAACAAGGAACAACTCCTATGGATGTTGCAAATAGCATTAGTGCGGGTCTGGCCCGTAATGTTATTTCGGCAAAATACAATGATACGGTGGTAGAAACCACTACCCCACTCACCGAAAATGGAGAACTCGTACTTTTTACATGGAATGATGACGAAGGCAAAAAAGCATTCTGGCATTCCAGCGCGCACATTTTGGCTCAAGCCCTGCAAGAATTATATCCTGGAGTAAAACTTACGATTGGCCCCGCTATAGAACGAGGTTTCTATTATGATGTCGATATGGGCGAAAACACCCTCAGCGAAAACGATTTTAAGGCCATTGAAAATAAAATGCTGGAAATTGCCCGTGGCAAGCATGATTTTAATCTGCACAGTGTTTCTAAAGAGGATGCACTGAAGTTATATAAAAATCAGGGCAACGAATACAAAGTGGAACTTATTGAAAATCTGGAAGATGGCACGATCACGTTTTGTGACCATGACACCTTTACAGATCTCTGCCGTGGGGGTCATATTCCCAACACCAGTATTGTAAAAGCCATAAAACTGATGAAAGTTGCCGGCGCTTATTGGCGCGGTGATGAAAACAACACCCAACTTACCCGTATTTATGGTATTTCTTTTCCGAAACAAAAAGAACTTACCGAATATCTGGCACTTCTGGAAGAAGCCAAGAAAAGGGATCACCGCAAACTGGGAAAAGAGTTGGAACTGTTCACATTTTCGCAAAAAGTAGGTCAAGGACTGCCATTATGGCTGCCCAACGGTGCCGCTTTGCGCGAGCGTCTTGAAAATTTTTTAAAAGCAGCGCAGAAAAAAGCCGGTTATGAGATGGTGGTTACGCCACACATCGGCCAGAAAGAATTGTATGTCACTTCGGGACATTATGAAAAATATGGCGCTGATAGTTTCAGGCCCATAACTACACCGAATGAAGG
>DRGP01000213.1 GCA_011050015.1 Leeuwenhoekiella sp.
CCTAATCACCAGTGGCAGGGAGAAAAAAGAAAAAGGGAGGTTGCCCTCCCTCGGTAGATAATCACATAAAGTGATTTCTTTGAAAATCAAATTTATAGAAAAAGACCGAATTTAATTGTTTTTAAACACAGTATCTGTGAGGTCTAATAAATTATACTTTTTCTGCATTTAATCTGATAAGATAATAACCTTATTATCGTTCATCTCAAGCGTTCCAGAACTTATTTCAAGTAGGAATTCACCAGCTTCTTTGCCGGTTTTGAAGTATTTCTTTTGCTTATCATTAATGGAAGCGCCTTTGATCTTTACAATCCCTTCGGCGAGCAAGGAGACAATGGGCGCATGGTTATCCAGCATCTGAAACTCCCCATCCACTCCCGGTACGGTTACCGCGGTAGCTTCCCCGGTATATAATGTTGCTTCTGGACTTACGATTTCTAAGTGCATTTTTTCGAGTTATGTGTTTTTGAGTTTAGCGTTATAAGTTGCAGAAATCTACTGAACCTATAACGCTGAACTCATAACTTGTTTTACGCTTCGGCAAGCATTTTCTCACCAGCTTCAATCGCGTCTTCTATGGTTCCTTTAAGGTTAAAAGCCGCTTCGGGAAGGTGATCCAGTTCGCCATCCATGATCATATTAAAACCTTTGATAGTTTCCTTTATATCTACCAGCGTTCCAGGGATACCGGTAAACTGCTCGGCCACATGGAAGGGCTGTGAAAGGAAACGCTGTACACGACGGGCACGTGACACGACTAGTTTATCTTCTTCAGAAAGTTCCTCCATACCCAAGATGGCGATAATATCCTGCAATTCTTTGTATTTCTGCAAGATCATTTTAACCCGCTGTGCACAATTGTAATGCTCATCACCCAGAATCTGGGCAGACATGATCCTGGAAGTAGATTCCAGTGGATCTACTGCGGGATAAATACCCAATTCCGATATTTTACGGGAGAGCGAAGTTGTCGCATCTAAGTGGGCAAAGGTTGTTGCCGGTGCTGGATCGGTAAGGTCATCGGCAGGCACATAAACCGCTTGTACCGAAGTAATAGAACCTCTCTTTGTTGAAGTAATACGCTCTTGCATGGCACCCATCTCGGTCGCCAATGTAGGTTGATATCCCACTGCAGAGGGCATACGCCCCAGTAATGCAGAAATCTCTGAACCGGCCTGCGTAAAACGGAAAATATTATCAACAAAGAAAAGTACGTCTTTCCCCTGAGCTTCTCCTGCACCATCGCGAAAATATTCAGCTATAGTCAATCCAGAAAGAGCCACTCGGGCACGTGCTCCGGGTGGTTCGTTCATCTGGCCAAAAACGAAAGTCGCTTTAGATTCCTTTAATGCTTCTTTATCTACTTTGCTCAGGTCCCAGCCGCCTTCTTCCATAGAATGCATGAAAGCATCACCGTATTTGATAATACCAGATTCCAGCATTTCGCGAAGCAGGTCATTCCCTTCACGAGTACGCTCTCCTACACCCGCAAAAACAGAAAGACCACCGTGTCCTTTTGCAATATTATTAATGAGTTCTTGAATCAAAACTGTTTTACCTACACCAGCACCTCCAAAAAGACCGATTTTACCCCCTTTTGCATACGGCTCTACCAGATCAATCACTTTGATACCGGTAAAAAGCACTTCAGTAGAAACAGAAAGGTTTTCAAAATCTGGCGCTTCCCGGTGTATGGGAAGGCCATCTTTACCAGCTTTTGGCAAGTTGCCTATTCCATCTATTGCATCACCTATCACGTTAAATAAACGGCCATAAACGTCATCGCCTATGGGCATTTGAATAGGGTTTCCGGTAGCTTTAACTACAGTACCACGGCTAAGACCATCTGTAGAATCCATAGCAATGGTGCGCACAATACCCTCACCCACGTGAGATTGTACCTCAAGGACAAGGATAGAACCGTCTTGCCTTGCTATCTCTAACGAGTCATAAATTTTGGGAAGGGCTTCGCCACTGGCAAACGAAACGTCAACAACTGGACCTATAATCTGTGCAACTTTACCTGTATCTTTTGACATGTGTAGTAGTTGATTTTTATTTAATTAACTAACTAAAAACCGTGATTTTGCATTCAAAAACACGTGATTTTTTTCATCGTGCAAATATATATTTTAATTTTTAAAACAAGAAAAGAGTTTTTCCTGAAAAATAAGTACTTCAAAAGCAGCCAAGTTTCTAAAAAAGAACACGTAATAAAATACTTCGAAATCTAGATATACACGTGTTCAAGCCTCACAAACCTCTAAGAAGACGTGTGATTTAGGATAAAGCGTTTCTTATTTATGATAATCATACATATCTACTTCCCTTAAAATACTGGGAAGCAGCACCGGGGCAATAGGTTCTACATAAGGGTAAAGTACAGATTCTGAAGTAACCTTTGGGTCTAAAATCAAGTTTTTAGTGCGTAATGCAGATAGGAACATCAAAATAACACTAAGTATAAAAGCGGTCTTCAAAATGCCAAAAAGCGCACCCAGCAAACGGTTTACCAGCCCCAGAAAAGCAAGCTTGGCGACCTGGGTGAGCAAACGTGCCAATAATGAAATGGCAATGACGATAATTAAAAAAGTAATGGCAAAAGCAGCCAGATTGATCGTATCAGGATTCCAGTCTGTTCTGTTTTTTAAAAAATCTGCCGCATAATAAGAAAAGTGCACCGCACCATATATACCAGCTACCAGCCCAATTAATGAAGCCAGTTCTACAAAAAGCCCATTTTTGAGTCCACGGAAAAGACCTAAAATCAGCAATACGGCAAGAATGATATCCAGATAGTTCATTGCGTTAAATATACTAATTTCTATCTATGGGTTGCTATATTTGCAGCATGGTACGTGACGAACTTTTAAAACAACGCTGGGAAGATCTGGTGCAGCTCATCTCAAAACGTTTTGCAGATGGCGAAAGACTAGACCTTGACGCTATTATTTATCTAATAGGTCTTCAGGAATATGGTCATTTTGATCGTAAATTTAAAAAGGACGACAAACTGGATCTTATGCATATTGCCATTTGCAGGTTACTGGAACCCTTTGGTTATTACGAATTTGAATATCAGGATGAAGATGGCTGGCCCCATTATAAAGTGCTGGAGCCATTGCCGCCGCTCAAAGCCGGTGAACAAACCGTGCTTATGAAAGAATCCATCGTACAATATTTTCTGGAAAAAGAACTCATTAAATAGGTGCCCTTTCCGTGGAATTCCTTTTAACACAATACGCGGCAGTCTTTTTTAGCTTCCCCAATGATTCTGGCCCCATTTACAAAGAAACAATTGCCGGTCGTTTTCCGGTAGAGCCTTTTAACACCTACAGCAACCTTATTTTTCTCTTTATCGTGATCTATTTTGGCCTTAAAGTGTATAAAAAGCCTCAAAATCACCCGTTTTTAATATGGATTTTACCAATAATCGCTATCGCCTTTATAGGTGGAACGGTATATCATGCCACGCGTTCTGCCCAGATCTGGCTGCTCATGGACTGGGTTCCCATTATGATCGCCAGCTTGGCCGCCGTGATTTATTTTATCATAAAATGGACAAACACCTGGCGACAACGCATCATTTCGGCTTGCATCATCATCGGCGTTTTTTTTGCGTTGCGCGACCTACCCTTACCCTCACATTTGCGTCTCAGTTTTGGTTACCTGATCACCGCACTCGCCATTGCGGTACCGGTGGTGGGTTATTTATATAAGACTAGATGGCATAATGTGCGCGATGTGATCTATGCCTTCTCGCTTTTTGGGCTGGCCGTTCTCTTTAGAATTCTGGACAAAAGGATGAATCTTGATTTTTTCTGGATGGGCACCCACTGGCTGTGGCACAGCTTTGGCGGCCTCGCTGTGTTTTTTATCATAAAATATATTTATAAGGACAATAACCGGGTTGCCAACGGTATTTCATAAATTTGACCCATTCATAATGTTGAGCGATTCGCTATTTCGCTTCGCGGAAAAATGAAAAGGACGTAAAATTGCGCTATGATAGAAAAAATTAAGGACAGCATCCAGGAGGTAGAAGCCTTTGACGCCTCCACCCTAGAAAAAGTGGAAACGTTCCGCATTAAATATTTAGGAAAAAAAGGCCTTCTGAACACCTATTTCGCCGAATTTAAAAATGTACCCAGCGAGGAGAAAAAAGAATTTGGCCAGGCCGTAAACCACCTGAAGCAAGCTGCTCAGGATAAGGTAAACACCTTAAAAGAAAAACTCAACACGCAGGATGAATCTTCGGTATATGGTGATCTTACCCGGCCTGGCGAACCCATAAACCTGGGTGCGCGCCATCCCATCTCGCAAGTGAAGAACCAGATCATCGAGATTTTTTCACGTATAGGCTTTAATGTTTCCGAAGGTCCCGAAATTGAAGATGACTGGCACAATTTTACAGCGCTCAACCTGCCAGAACACCATCCCGCACGCGACATGCAGGACACCTTTTTTATACAGACCAATCCAGATGTACTGCTACGCACCCACACCTCATCGGTACAGGTGCGCTATATGGAAAATAACAAACCGCCCATAAGGACCATTTCCCCGGGACGGGTATACCGCAACGAGGCGATTTCCGCTCGTTCACACTGTTTTTTCCATCAGGTGGAAGGTTTATATATAGACAAAGATGTCTCGTTTGCAGATCTTAAACAGACGTTACAATATTTTACAGAGGCGCTTTTTGGCAAAAGTAAAATCCGTTTGCGCCCTTCCTATTTTCCCTTTACAGAACCCAGCGCCGAAGTAGATGTGTATTGGGGCCTGGAAACAGAAACCGATTATAAAATGACCAAGGGCACCGGCTGGCTCGAGATTATGGGCTGTGGTATGGTAGATCCCAATGTGCTTGAAAACTGCGACATAGATCCCAAGGAATATACTGGTTTTGCCTTTGGCATGGGCATAGACCGCATCGCGCTGCTCTTGCATCAGATTTCAGATATACGCCTGCTCAGCGAGAATGACATCCGCTTTTTAAAACAGTTTAAAAGCGTTTTATAAACCTGTTATTTACACCCTATTTTTATGAAAAAATATCTTGTTATTGCCCTGCTTGTAGTCATCCTGCTTGTCGTGGCCTATCTTACGTTTATTATCGCAGCAATCAAAATTGCCATAGGTTCCGTTTTTGTAGGTATCGTGGTACTGGCCATCTTTATCTTATGGATCATGTGGAAGGTCAATGAAGATTAAGCATGCGCAAGGATATCGAAATACCTAAAGTAAGTGATGTGCACGTTGCTGCTGTAAAACAGTTTAACGAAGATCTTGAAATTGAAGAGTGGAACGCCTATATCATCAACACTAAAAATGAACCGCTAGAACTGGTGCTCATCGTTTCAAAAGGGTATAAAGGCTCCAAGAAAACGAGTAAAATGCGGCATAAATTAGAACTTTTACCTGCAAAATCGTTTGCAAAGGTCGAATTTATGGAAGATAGTTTACTGGTAATCACCAATCAATTTGACGTGACCTTTTTTGTTGATGGCACATTATATGAGCGCACGTTTATTTTTCCGGCGGGACAGATAGCCGATAAAAATCAAGAAATACTCCCATTAATGGGCGATCATGGGGTTTTGGCGGAGTAGGTATGAATACCTGCAACGAGGCCTGCAACGAAATCTTGTAGGAAAACTCAAACCATTGACCCAAAAGGTATTCCAAAAGATAAGAACGGGCTTTATAAAACATTTCCAAAGTTTGAAACTTTGGAAAAGCTATGGCAGAAAAACAACCATAATTTATGCAAATCCATTTTCGTACAAAAGAAGAAAGCAACCGCATACAACAGGAAGCGTTTTTAAAACTTGCTCCCGTAGACCGTTTTTATGCATTTCTGGATCTAATGGATGCGATGAAAGAATTTCCATCTAAAGAGATAGATAAGAATAAGGATAATTTTGTGATCAAACTTTATAAAGATACATGAGTGAATGGAATCAAAATATCGACGCATTCATTGTTTTGGCAAGCAAATACAAAGTACGTATGATCATGGTAGGAGGCGGCGCGGTGAACTTTCATGGATATAAAAGACACTCTGCCGATGTAGATTTTTGGATCGAGATGAAAACTGAAAATTTAAAAAACCTTGTCAAGGTATTTCGGGAATTGGACTATGAAATTGAGGATTTTCCAGATGAAGTTAAAGAAAAAAAACAGAATATTTCGGTGAAATTTTCACCACAAGATCTTGATCTGGAACTAATAACCAATTTTTCGTTAAATAAAGATTTTGATGAATCTTATCGGGATTCTATTGAAGTTTTTAAAAATGGAAGTGATACCATCTCTTGGCGCATTTTATCTCTGGAAGATCTAATTGTAAGCAAAATCAAAGCTGGAAGACCAAAAGATCTATTGGATATTCAACAATTACAGATCAAAAATCCTTAATCCAATTTATCCGTTAATTGGGCAAACACTTTCTTCGGTTCTTTCCCTTTGTATAAAACTTCATAAACCGCTTCAATAATCGGTATTTTGGCACCTAATTTCTCATTGAGTTTATAAGCGCTTTCGGCGGCATAATAGCCCTCTGCGATCATACTCATCTCGAGTTGGGCGCTGCGCACCGTGTAGCCTTTCCCTATCATATTACCAAACATACGGTTGCGGCTAAAAACGGAATAACCGGTCACCAATAAATCCCCCAAATATGCGGAATCATTGATGTTGCGTTTCATTTTGTGCACTTTTTTAATATATTTTTTCATCTCCCGTATCGCGTTGCTCATCAGCACACTTTGAAAATTATCTCCGTAACCCAGACCGTGGGCAATACCGGCGGCTATGGCGTAGATATTCTTCAGCATAGCGGCATATTCTACCCCTATTGTGTCATCACTAATGCTGGTCTTGATATAATCACTGGCCACGTGACGCGCCACGACTTTTGCTTGTTCTTCATTTACACAGGCCAGCGTTAAATAAGACAAACGCTCTAAGGCTACTTCTTCAGCATGACAAGGTCCCGTAAGTACGCCTATATTTTCAAAAGGAATGTCATAATGGTCATGGAAATGCTGCCCCACAATTTTTCCAGAACTAGGCACAATACCTTTTATGGCCGAAAAAATAATTTTATGCTTAAGCGGCATCGTTATTTTTTCAAGTTCATTACTTAGAAACGCCGAAGGCACCGCAAAAATGAGATAATCTGCATATTTAATAATCTCATTAATATCGTTGCTCAATTTTAGTTTGGCCGTATCAAATTCTACTGCACTTAGGTAATTGGGGTTATGCTTTTCTTTCTTAAGGTGTTCAAGTGCATAGGTACTGCGCATGTAC
>DRGP01000214.1 GCA_011050015.1 Leeuwenhoekiella sp.
CCAAACTTAAAGAAAAATTAAGTGGGTTAACCCTCAGTCTTCTTAAACCCGTGGGAAATCGTAAAAACATAAAAGTGCACGATGCCGAAATTTACGACCTGGGCGGCAACGCGGCAGAATATAGTCAAGACGGCATCTACGGATATAGTGCCTACGATTTTTATGATCCCTTTGACGATTCCCGCATAAAGAGCGACCACGTGGGCTTTAGGGTTGTTAAGGAATAATATAGGGTTGAAATTAAAATATACCTTGTGTGTTAGGGTTTATCCTCTAAAATCTCTAAAAAAGCCCCAAAATCAATCGATTTTGGGGCTTTTTTGACGCTTTACGATTACTACATGAACGCTCACAGTTGATTTATCAACAGCTAAGGCTTTATAATTCATTCTCTGACCATCATTTGTAATAAACAAAATAGCTTCAATTGCTACGATTTTGAGTGAGTAAACGCTTTAAAGATCTCGCAATACCTCTGGTATGCGTCTTGTCAAGAATAACAGGGACCGCTTTTTGTAAGTTTCTTTTTATACCCCTTACGGTAAATGGATAAAGTTTTCGATTTTTTTCGGTAGTTAAAATATAGCTTTTTGAAGCTTCATAGTCACTTTCAATCTTATCCTGATTGGTAGCCTGCTTAAACACCGCTTGCACAAATTGGTTTCCACTAATACGTTGAAATCCATTTTTGGTAAAAAGATTCGTCAGCGTTTCCAGTGTAAAATGAAAAGTATGGGCATTTTGAAAATAGGTTAAGATGTTGGCCTCATAATTTTTATGTACTTCTTTGATACCAGGAACTTCGATATAGGTTAAAGTACTTTCCTTGCTACAGGCTTTTATGGTTTCTAATTCTTCATTAATATCCAGAATATGCTCCAGCACATGGGAGTAAATTATAATATCGGGTTTTTCAGCCAAATTCATTTCGGCTAAAGTGGCTGTTTCAAGATCTAGATTGTGGGTGTTCTTCCCGTATTCTACATATTCTTTGCCAAGATCGATTCCCTTTACTTTATGCCCTTTTTTTCTGAAAAAATCTAATATACCGCCTGCGCCACAGCCTACTTCAAACACAAATAGGGGGTTGTCGCCTATCAACTTGTTTTTTTTAAGAAAATGATAAATATACTTCCCTTTTTGTTTTTGTCCATCAAAAAAGGCTTGCGTCGCTGTTTCCTTCCCTACATATAACTGTCTGTATTCTATATTATAAAACTGATTATATGCGCCCTGAGTCATCCGTGGACTTGTATAGACAAAGCCGCAAGCAGTGCATATATTTGTTTTGAAAAATAAACCATAGCGGTCCTTTTCCCCTATAACTTCATTTTTAGCACTAGAGCAAATGGGACAGGCGATTTCCTCAAATTCGTAAACCCCTTTATCAACTTTTCCTGAAACCTGATCTTTCATTTTATTCTGAAGATCATTTAATTTAAGTTCAGGGATATGATCATTTTTTAATCGTGGTAACAGCATTTTTTAATTTTGAACAACAGAATGGCCACCTAAAGAATTATCGAGCCATTTACATGTTTCTTTATTTTTTAAATATAATAAATTCTGAACTTCCCCGATGCTCCATCCTTCATCCCAAAAAACAAAAAACCCCGAAGCAAATGCTTCAGGGTTTTTGTGTGGTGCCTCCAGGAATCGAACCAGGGACACACGGATTTTCAGTCCGTTGCTCTACCAACTGAGCTAAGGCACCTCATTAAAACTTTGACAGTTAACGATCATCGTATTGCCAAAGCGGCTGCAAATATAATGGCAAAATTGAAATTGCACAACCCTAATTCAAAAAAATGTGAACTATTTTCAAAAATAAATGATAATCAATTGATATTCGTGTACATGCACTTTCGTACTTTTGCCGCCCATAAATAAACAATCATTTTCTTTAACCCCTAAGAAAATAAATCTGCCGTTTTACGGTTAGTAGTTACAGATGTTGCACGCATGAAAAACCTCGCCATAGATATAGGGAATACCCGCCTTAAATTGGGTGTTTTTCAGCATCAAAAGCTCATTTTTAAGGAAGAAAAGGAGGTTTTGAAGAGTATTCAGGTACTAGAGAAGGTGCTTGATTCTCATACTTTTCAAAATATACTATTGGCATCTACGGGAAATCCTGAAAAAGTTGTCACATTGCTAGAGCAACGAGGTCTTTTGTATAAAATATTAGATCACAAAACACCGGTACCTTTCAAAAACAGCTATAAAAGTCCGGAAACGCTGGGAGTAGATCGGATGGCACTCGTGGCGGCAGCTACTAAACATTATCCAGAACAGGATGTACTCGTGATTGATGCCGGTACTTGTGTGACTTATGATTTTAAAAATAAAAATGAGGAGTATTTGGGAGGCTCCATTTCACTGGGTTTGTCAATGCGTTTTAAGGCTTTACACCATTTTACTGCAAAATTACCCTTGCTGGAAGCCAGCAAAATCCCGGAATACATAGGAAAAAACACCGCAGAGGCCATTGAAAGTGGCGTAATTCACGGTATTTTAACCGAAATAAAAGGCGTAATTGATTGGTATAGATCAATTTACCCTGAATTAACAATTATTTTAACGGGAGGGGATGCGCTATTTTTGTCTAAAACCCTAAAAAATGGCATCTTTGCGCATCAAAATTTTCTTCTCGAAGGATTAGATTACATAATGGTATTTAACACAACTCAATGATAAAAAGGTTTTTGCTTGTACTAGCGGTATTCCTTACCGCACCTATGTTTGCTCAAGAAGGAAATTCATCTCCGTATTCCTATTACGGTATAGGCCTTCGCGATTTTAAAGGAACGGTAGAAAATCAATCTATGGGCGGCATCAGCATCATGGGGGATAGTATTCACGTAAACTTACAGAACCCCGCAGGTTTTGGTGCTTTGCTCCTAACTAATTTTGCGCTGGGCGGTAGCCGTAAAGACGTAAGCCTTAAAAGTAACGCTGGCGATGGCACAAATACATCTACCACATTAGATTATATTGCCCTGGGCTTCCCTATTGCCAAAAACATGGGCGCTGGCTTTGGCCTCATTCCCTACACTTCTGTAGATTATAAAATTACCAATCAGGACGGGGACCTGTATGAACGTTTTATGGGTCGTGGCGGCCTCAATAAAGCTTTTGTGAGTTGGGGCTATGAGTTTATACAAGGTATTAGGATAGGTGGTACCGCCAGTTATAATTTTGGGAACATTAGGCGTGAAGTGGTACAGAACAACAGCAATCAGCAGTTCGGCATACAGGAGATCAATAGGTCTGATATAAGCGGGGTGTCGTTCAATTTAGGCCTACAGGCAGAACGTCCGCTTAACGAAAATCTGAACATTTACGGGTCGGCTACCTATACTCCAGAAAGCAGCATAAGCGCAGAAAACGACCGCGAAATTTCAACCGTTCTCGTATCACCCACCGCGGATATAGTTAGCACTACGCAAGAAAGTCTGGAGCCACAAAGAACAAATACTGATTTTAGCCTGCCATCAGAATATTCATTGGGCCTTGGTCTAGGCCAATCTAATAAATGGTTTGCCGGAGCCCAATATACCAATGTGCAGACCAGTCAATTCACAAATCCGTCCTACAGTCTACAAAATGTGACCTATGATGACGATTCTCAATTCCGTGTGGGTGGATTTTATATTCCCCGTTTCAATTCAATCACAAGTTACTTAGAACGAATTGTTTACAGGGCTGGATTTAGATACCAAGAAACGGGTTTAAACATCAACGGGATAGGCATAAATGAGTTTGGCATATCTTTTGGAGTAGGGTTACCAATGGGTCGTGCATTCAGCAATGCGAATATCAGTTTTGAATATGGGCAGCGCGGAACACAGAATGCAGGACTAATTAAAGAGGACTTTTTTAAGGTTGGGCTCAGTTTATCTCTTAATGATAAATGGTTTGTGCCTTTTAAATTTAATTAAAATTGCTAATATTGTTTTTTTAAAAAAACCAATTAAGATGAAAATCAAACTTACACTACTTTTACTAACCATTTTTGCTGGTGCCAGTACACTGAGAGCCCAGTCTGATGTAGATTGCGTAACCACTGGCTCTATCTTTACAGAAAACGCCAAGGTTAAAAATTATGATGCCGCTTACGAGCCCTTTAGGAAATTAATGGATAACTGTCCTAAATGGTCGTACGCACTTTATCAATATGGCGAACGCCTGTATCGTGATAAACTGGAAAAAGCACCTGATGCAGATAAAAAAGCAATCGTTCAGGAATTTATCCAGATGTATCAGCAAAAATATGAGAGCTATCCAGATCGTGTCTCAAAAGGTGAAAACCTAACTGATATCGCTCAATTGATGAGTGATTACAATGTAGGCACTAAAATGGAGCAGTTCCAAAAATTTGACGAAGCCTGGGAAGCCGATAAAGATTCATTTACAAGCCCAAGAGCTCTTTATAACTATTTTGTCCTTGCGGTAGAATTACAAAGCACTGGTGATATGGATCTAAACAAAATATTCGTCCTTTACGATGATGTTCAGGAAAAAATCACTGAAGAGCAGAACGCTGCTGCAGAAAATATGGCGCCACTTTTGGAAAAAGAGGAAGCTGGCACAAAGCTTACCGCCAAAGAAGAGCGCTCTAAAAATGCGGCTAACGCCAATTTGGAAAATTATTCCAAAGTTATAGCGGGTATGAATGAAAAATTAGGGAAACTAGCTGACTGTGATAATTTGATCCCACTGTATCAAAAAGATTTTGAAGCTAAAAAAGATGATATTGACTGGATACGACGTGCTGCCGGCAGAATGTCTTCAAAAGAATGTACCGAAGATCCTTTCTTTGAAAAACTGGTTGTACAGTTAGATAAATTAGAACCTTCTGCACAGACTGCTTATTATCTGGGCCAGCTGGCTGATAAGAATGGGGACAATTCTAAAGCCATGAAATATTATGAAGAGTCTGCAAACAGAGAGACAGACCCTAATCAAAAAGCAAAGGTCTTTATGCGTCTAGGAGAAAAGATGAGAAGCCGAAAAAGTTATTCGCAAGCACGTTCCTTCTATCAGAAGTCACTTGATGCAAAACCATCTAACGGAAGGGCTTATCTAATGATCGCAAACATGTATGCTTCTAGTGCTAACAGCTGTGGAGAAACGCAGTTTGAAAAACGTGCCATCTATTGGTTGGCTGCAGATTATGCTTCACGTGCTGGCCGCATAGATCCATCACTAGCTTCTACGGCAAATGAAACCGCTTCAAGCTACCGTGGTCTTGCGCCTACTAAATCTGAAATTTTTCAAAGTGGAAAAGCAGGACAGAAAATAAACTTTAGCTGCTGGATTGGTGGTGGTGTCACTGTCCCCAGCCCTTAATGAAGGATAATGCAATACATATAATTTTAAGAGGGGTCGCTGCTTTTGCTGTGACCCTCTTTTTTGCATGTGCAGACAACTCTGAAGAGCTGCACCGCTTTAATCAACGCGCCGAAGGCCCGGCAGCAAAAGGTGAGGGCATTGTTTTGAGATATACAGATTCTGGGATGGTCAAAGCAACCTTACGTACACCATACATGCTTGATTATAGTATTTCAGAATTTCCATATCAGGAATTTCCAGATGGCATAGATGTTACTTTTGTAGGAGATGATAAAAAAGAAAATCACATTACTTCTAAATATGCCAAACTTTTTAAGCAAACAAATCTGGTTGACTTGCGCAAGAACGTTGTTTTGATATTAAGTGATTCTACCACTTTAAAAACCTCACAGTTATACTGGGACCAGCGCAATAACTGGGTATTTACAAATAAAGCGTACACCATAAATTTTCCCGATGGTTCTTTTAACAATGGCCAGGGGTTTGACAGTAGTGAGAATTTTAAAAATTTCTTATCTTCAGGCAATCAAAGTAAAATGTTTATCAAGGAAGGCCAAAAAACAAAAAGGGACAGTATAAATGAGTAAGTACTTTAAATATTTTGAATACGCATACCTTATCATAGTCGTTCTATTTCTCTTTAAGGCCTATAACTCATGGCCGGCAGAGCCAAACCAGACCTATGTTTCACTTTTTTTTGTAGCACTTGCCCTGGGAATGTTTTTTTTCAAAAGGCATTTTAGAAAAAAATACGAGCAGAACCAA
>DRGP01000215.1 GCA_011050015.1 Leeuwenhoekiella sp.
CTAAAACACCTGTGCTCAATTCTGCCGCCATACCTTGTACGGCCCAGAACATAGATTTAAATGGATTTTGATTGATCCATCTGTGTCTTACAGTAGTGGTACAGGTGTTTCTACCTATAGTTTGTACTCGTACCCCACAAATCCATGCTGACGGGAGTTTAAACATCAGGAAGGTATTGAAATTTTGAGGTGATATAGACATATTATAAATTTAAAAATGAAAGGTGGTATCTTATTTGATCATTGCTCTAAAAGTATAATAATCATCTTTAATGTTATATCTCTGTATATTATTAATCCTGAACTATAGACAGAAAATGGTAAGCATTAACACAATAGGATTATTAACCAACACCCTATTCTTGTCATAGTTAATTTTAAAAATAAATAATTTAATGCATTTTATCGAATATTTTGTATATTTGAACTCCAAACCATAAGGAATTATGCAAGAATATTCGCGTAAAATTTTTATAGATAGTGATGGTTCTACCAGTACCAATACGGAAACTAAAGATAAAGTTTCATTTGATCTACATAAGCTTACAACTGTAGAGCGACAGGAGGCTCATAGAGCAAAAGGTCTTTCCTTTGGTAGTATAAGTAATAATATGATGAATTCATTCAATAGTTTCTGGCAAAAGTTGATACTGAGCCCTGAAAGTAATAAAGAAGCCGATAATACGTCATTAAATCAACTTATTATCAAAAAAGAAGGTTCAATTTACGAAAACGATTTTCTGCGTGGTGTTCTAGCAGAAACATTGCAGTTGGACGAAAAGAGTTCATTACTTAATAAGGCGCTAGATACGTGTACTAAAATCTATCATGAGGACTATCCAGGAAGTTATGTGATCGCTTACGAGGGAAAACGCTTGGGTATTTGCTTTGTAAATGTTGAAAAAGGTGTTCAAGATACGGTGGAAGTAAGTTATCAGTTTAATCCGAACCTTACCCGTTTTCATTGATTACTAGTCCTACTTCCTACTGTCTTTGATTTTTTGAGTCTTAAATTTAATTTAGAACTGTTATTAACATCTCATTTGGGAGAATATCCCTCGACTTAAGTTTATTTATCTCTCCATCCAACTCCTTCAAAGGGAGGATTTCCAACTGTTAAGGCTTTTCCCTAATTGCAAATTGCTGAATAGATTTCTAATCATTTTAGAGTCGGTACTAAATCCACTTATTTTCCAGTCAGTCGGTGGTAGTTTGAATATAATTCTTCTTTAATCTCTCTAACTTTACAATTCTGTGTAAAAAATCGGCATTTTTGTTATTTATTCTACAAATTTTTCATCTTCCTTATTTTAAGCATAGACTATTTTCTTCTATTTATCACAAACTGTCATTCTATCTTATTCTTTAACAATTCACTAGGGTAGGCTTATGGTAACTCTAATTTTCTAATAGATTCCTTTTTTTAAATGTTACTTCCAATTTATATCTCCTTTGTCATCATTTTTGATAATGACCAATAAATTGAATTATTTTATAAATATTATGACTTTAAAACAAAATAATATCACTTTAACGATTATTATGTATGTTTAATCGATTTTTATATTTAATTTGGCCGCGAATTAACTTTTATTTTAGATATAAAAGCTAATGAACCCCAAACATTAATTGATCCTTTTATAATGAATTGTATTCGCATTCTATATGCCACATTAGCCATACTGGCTTGTAACCATAAATCTCTTGCCCAAACGCAGCTACTACATTCCTTTACTACCGCTGGAGGCGAAGCTAGTGGGATAAACGGCTCCGCCTCTTTTTCCATTGGTCAATTAAGTTATTCTTCCTTTGAAAATGCCAATATGCAGGTGCATACGGGCGTGCAGCAAGCTGCAGTAGACCATCAACATTCATTTAATGTAGCTGATCATAAAAAGGAGGTTCGTATTACGATCTATCCTAATCCTGTGGTAGATCAGCTTACAATTACCGTAGCCCATAGTGATGTTCAGCGTCTGGAATATCAGCTTTATGATATACACGGGCGGCTGGTAGACAATAATCACTTACAGCAGTCACAGACCACTATTGCACTCGGCTATTTGCAACCCGCAACGTATTTGCTTAAAGTGCTCTATGAAAACAGACCCCTTAAAATTTTAAAAGTTATTAAAAATTAAACCATGAGTAGAATTACTATATTAATTGTCCTCCTATTTTTTTCCGGAGCATTCCTTTTTGCCCAGACCCCTGAAAAAATGAGTTATCAAGCAGTGGTACGTTATAATGATAACAGTTTGGTCATGGAAGCCAATGTGGGATTAAAAATATTAATTAGAAAAGCCAATCCGGATGGAACCATTATGTTTGAAGAAACCCATGATGTGCTGACGAATAGGAATGGTCTCGCCAGTATAGAAATAGGTACAGGTTCTAGCGCAGGTTCAGGTTTTGGATCTATAGATTGGTCACAAGGCCCCTATTTCATTGAAACCCGTATAGATCCTAATGGAGGATCCAATTACAGTGTAAGAGGTACCAGTGAGATTTTAAGCGTACCCTATGCCCTGCAGGCTAAAACAGCAAACATCTTAAATGGAACTATAATCGAAAGCCAAATCAGTAACCTTGATCACTATTCCGATATGGATATAAATGGCGAAGAAGTTGCATTTAGTGGTTGGGATAAAGATGCAAGCAATGATTTTTCTGGGAATTATACCGATTTAGAGGAGATTCCTTCTTTATACACTACCGTTCAGGTTGATAGTATACTATTAGCAAACAGAACAGAGGCCAAAAACTATATTCAGTCATTAAGTCTGGAAGATAAAAAGCTGATCATCTCTGGGGGCAACAGTATTTCTCTCGAATCTTGGGATGCCGATGATTCAGATGATTTTTCGGGGGATTATAATGCCCTTTTCAACATCCCAAAACTATATACCAAAGACCAGGTGGATAGCCTTTTGGTAGTAAATGCTGGAGGTGAAGGGATTATCCAGAACCTTGAACTAAATGATAATGAACTGCAAATCTCTGGAGGGAACAGTATTACATTTGAAAATTGGGATAGTAATGTTAATGATGATTTTGATGGTGAATACGCCAGTTTGAAGAATATGCCAGAAATCTATACTAAATCTGAAATAGACAGTATAAGAACTGCTTTGGTAGATAGCCTTAGCTCTTTATTTTATAAAAAATCAAATATTATACCACTCACATCCTCGCGTTCTATAGGGCAATCAGATATTGGTAATACCATTGCTTGTACCGCTTCCTCTACCTTAACTTTAACAAAAAACTTTAACCAAATGGAAGTTGGCGATATTATCAACCTAGAGGCACATAACGGCGCAGACTTGACGGTGAAAGCAGTTTCTGGTGTGAAAATAAATTATGTAGAAGGCTTCGATGCAAAATTTGATAGTGACCCAGGTACTGTACATTTTGGGCTTTTAAGAAAGCAGGGGGAAAATGAATATATAATTTCTGGACAATGAAATATTTTTTAATAGTATTCTTCATATTTATATCCGTACGAGGGCAAAATTATTATCCGTTAAGTAGTGCAAATGAAAAATCATCTTATACCCTGACCGAAAAATCACGAACAAGTGCAGGTGTTTATGCAAAAGATGGCACCCTTTTAAGGACGCTGTGGAGTAATGTGGAAAAAGATGCAGGAACTTATAAGAGGCCGGACTGGGATGGGAAGATAGAATCAAATGATGGTAGTTTAAAAGAAGCCTCTGCTGGCAATTATACTATTAAGATAGTATCTAATAATATTCAAAATAAGTGGATCGAGAAAGGTATTGGTAACAGTTCCATTTATACTGACGACAGACATTTTAGAGCACTTTCCAGACCTTTTGGGATTGCAATCGCAAATAATCAACTGTACATAAGTGTAGGATATAATGAGGCCAATACCTCATCTTTTAAAGTTAACCTGGACAATATTGGAGGTTGGAAAGCTATAGGAAAGGAAGGTACTACAGATAGACAAGTATGGTCTGATGGTACCAATGTATATTGGGCAAGTTCTGATTTATATTCCATTGTTCGAGATTCAAATGATAATATTATAAGAGATAAAGATGGATCTTCAATACCCAATTTATCCTTTGTAAAAGTTACAAAATGTTCAGATGATAGGGCCTACGTAGCAGAATACTCAGTATCTCACGATGGAGATTTTGGTGATCGCTTTGATAACCTATTTGATCTGGTAGAAAACAATGAAACTAGTCCATATATAACGGGTATATCAGGTCAGGTGGATGGTGATTTACTATTCATTGCAAGATGGCACTTAAACGAAATAAAAGTATTAAATAAAAAAACTGGAGCATTAATAAATACAATAGACAACATACCATCTCCCAGACATATAACTGTAGATGGTAATATCTTATGGGTTGTTAATGGCGCAAATAAAATAAGCAAGTATACATTTAATTCGTCGGGAATTTTACAATCTCATGATCTAGATATTAACGACTGTGAGCATCCATACTCATTAGCTGTCGAAAATGAGAATATTGTAATTGCAGATGGAGGTGCAAATCAAAACCTTAGAAAATACAATAAAAACACTGGCATGTTTGTCAGTGCTTATGGTAAAAAAGGTGGTTATAAAAATGCGCCTAGAGTGGAAAATAATAAATTCTATTTTTCTGACAATATAGGCTTTCAAGATGATTATATGCAAACCCATGTATCATCCTTTTTTAACGGTTCATCAATTGCTTATGAAGATGATGGGAGTTATTGGGTAGTTGATGCAGGCAATAGTCGGATACAGCACTTCGATAAAATGAATAATTATATCGAAAACATTGAATATATACCCACATCAAGAAATACGTATTTAGACAGAAATAATCCTACACGCATATTTTCTCTTTACAAAGAATATGAGGTTAATTACGAGAATATGACTTCAAGTTTAATTAATAATTGGGCAGCAAATATACCATCTGGTCAAGATGACATGGGAGCAAGGTTCCGAACTATCTTTACAGTAGAGGGACATAGATATTCAACAATACATTATCCAGGATTTAAGCTAGAATTAGTTGAACTCACTGAAAATGGTCTTCGTCCTACTGGAATAATAACACCTAATAACCAATGGAGTTTCTATAAAGATGGTATTTATAATATTGATTTTTTTACTAAGTTAGGGAATCCCGTGCAATGGAAAAAGCAGGCATTTCTTGGTTTAAATGTTAATAATAATCCTACTTACGGAAACTTAGAAGTTATTGCCCAGACACCTGCTATAACTTCTTACGACCCTATTCATTGGTCTGATAACACAAGTGCTTTTAGACCCAATGAAAAATTAGATAATGGAAATATAGTGTCTTTTGATGCTCATAGAGCTATTGAGGACAGAGGTAAGGGATACCATTTGGGAATACTGAATCCTAAAACAAATGAATGGGTTGCGAGAACAGCTTATACCACATCCACTAATTATAGTGGTGATTACCCTCAAGATGGGCGCTTTGATAGTGGGAATAGTGTTTTAAATGCTGGTAGTTTTGCACTAGCATTAAATAATATAATAATTTGGGGATATCACGGAGAATTTTGGAAAAGTGGACAGACAAACAAATGGCAAATTGTGAATGAGGATGGTCTGTACTTAAACGATTTTGGCATCACTATGCCCACAGGAACCCCAAACCCCACACCTCAAGCGGCTGGTAACTCATTTTCAGGAAATGCTTTTAGATATAATGAAGATACAATTTATTTTTTCCACTGTGATGAGTCCGTTTATGGACAAATCCATTGGTGGAAAATATCGAATTTAACGAGTGTTAAGAAATATGAATTTATTGTAAAGAAATAGGTTCAAAAAAATTAATTTCATATGTGCTGGCAAGCTAATTTAAGAGAAAAGAAATCAAATCAATATTTTCTCTTCAAAAGATTGCATTATATTCTCAATCGAAAGGTGAGTTTCGGCATAAAGTCTTGCACTTTCTTTTACTTTATCCTTTTCTAAATTATCCAGTATAGTTTCAATTCCTTCATTTAATGCTGCTTGATCTTCAGATTTTACTAAAATACCCATTTTATATTTAGAGACTAAGGCGTACAAACCTGAACCTTTGTTTGCGGTTATTAATGCAACTCCTCCCACTGCGAGAATTGTGGTCAATTTGGATGGCATAACCAAGTCACTGGCTTTTGATTTCTGGATAACCAAATGGATATCGGCCATATTCAGGAAGGCATTAAACTTTTCCATGGGTTGAAGTGGCATAAAAATTATATTGTCCAATTGATTTTCTCTAACCAGACTTATCAGCTTTTCTTTATATGGACCTGTGCCACAAATTATAAACTTTACCAATCCATTATCCCTAAATTTATTTGCGGCATATATGATAGATTCCAATCCTTGCTTTTCTCCTATACCTCCTGAATAAAGAAAAATAATATCCTCTTTTCTAAATCCAAAATCAGTTTTCAGATTCATAGTATCCATTATCGGGTAAAACAAAGAGGTGTCCGCCCAATTTGGGAATAAATAAACCCGTTTTTTAGCCTTTTCGCCTATTTTTAAAACCATAGTCTCAGATATGGAACTTATAATATCTGCTTTGTTTAAAATATATTCCTCTAAGGAAAAAAGTATTCTAATAACCTTTTTGGATTTTATTATTTCCAGATCTTGTGCCGCTTCTATCTGTAAATCCTGGATATGATAAACAAACTTTGCTCTTCTCATATATTTATAAAAAATTCCAAGAAAACCAACTTGAAATGATGGAGCAACACAAATTACTGTTTGAAATTTTTTCGAAAACAGCAACGTAACTAATTTTAAAAAAGCGCTTAAAAAAAAGGATAAGTCCAGTAACATACGCTTTAAGCCAGTAGGTTTTGAAGGTACGTATATGGGACATCTGTAAATGGTAATCTCTCCCCCGGAATCAAAAGTTTTATGTTCTTTTAAGTAACTATACTTATTTTTTACATAAGGCTCTTGAACTTCCCAGTATGGATAATAAGGATATGTTGTAATAACGGAACAATTATGACCTGCTTTAGCAAGCCATTGTATCATTTCACCACTGTATTTTCCTATACCTGTAGGTTCTGGGGAATAATTATAACCTATTAATAAGATTCTTTTGGACAAATTCTTTATTTTTTAATGATCCATAATTTTGCAAGTACGTTTTTAAAAACCACTCTTTGAACACGAAATGGTCAGTAATTTTAAATTACATAATCCCTTTCTTTGACTAACCAGTCAATTGTTTTTTTAACACCTTCGGCGCGTGAAACAGGGGGTTTACCCACAATTTCATATAAATTATCCACTGGTAAAATATTATTGGTAGTCATGTTACCAAGTCTAAAACTAGTAATGGGGAATTTGACCTTTAATTTTAATAACACGTCCCCACCAAGTGCTGCAACTTTTAATAGGGGGTATGGAACTGATTTTATGGGACCCTTTTTCATTACAATAGAGATTTCATTGGCCCATTCCGAAATTTGTATGGGTGGTTTGTCTCCAATATAAAACGTTTGGCCCTGCGCCGCGTCAGCTATTAATAGCCCATTGATCTGAAAAACTGCATTTTCTACAAAGCCGTATGTTTTTGTGCAGGCCTTTCCAAAATCAAAATATTTACCCTGATATACCACTTTAAAAAAATCAATGTAAGGGATTTTGAACCAAGGTCCCCAGATTGATGTTGGCCTGATTATAGTCCAACCATAGCGAGCCCGTTGAATTGCTTTCACCAATTTCTCCCCTTCCACTTTACTTTCTCCATAAAGCGTATGTGGTTTATAATCTTCATAATCATTTGGTATATATCCTGGCTTACAGACATACATGGATGAGGTGAAAACAACCCGTTCTAGATGGGGCAATGTATTTGCAACATCAATTATATTTTGAGTGCCGTCTGTATTAGCGCTATAGTATTCTGGTGTTGTACCATCTAGATCAGTTACCGCAGCAAGATGTATAATAATATTCGGTGAAAAAGCCGTAATACTTTCAGTTAAACTCTTTACGTCCAATATGTCTACAGATTGCCAATACGGCTTATGTCGCTCGATTACTGGATGGCTAGTATCAATATTTTGTATAGTATGTCCCTGTTCTAAAAGAAACTTGATCAAATTAGTTCCAATAAAACCAGACCCACCGGTAATTGTGATTTTTTTCATGATAAATATTAATTTATGATTCTATTTTTTATCGCTTTTGCCGGTGTGCCAACGCAGATCTTACCGCCGGGCAGACTTTTTAAAACACTGCTTCTTGCTCCTACAATTGTGCCTTTACCTATGGTGACACCAGGAGCTATATAAACATCGTTGGTTAACCAACATTCATCTTCAACAACTACGGGCTCGCAAAAAATATCAAAGGTGACTTTAGTGTAATCGTGACCGCCAGTATTAAAATATACGCTGTGCGCAATTGCGACATTACTGCCTATATCAATGGTGCCCAGACTATAAAGTACGCATTCCTCTCCCACCCAAGTGTAATCCCCTATTTTAACCTTCCATGGATACGTGATTTTAACCGAAGATCGAATCAAAACATTTTTTCCTATCTCAGCTCCAAAGAGCCTTAGTAAAAAGCGTCTCCACCCATATAAAAACTGCGGTGACCAACTAAAGATCGTTGCATTAATAATCCACCAAAGCTGGACAACGTACTTTGATCTTCCCCTAAATGAGGCAGGCACTTTAAACGAATTCAGATTTTGATACATCTCTTAATACTTTTTAAACTAAAGACTATTTTCATTCAAAGCTTCCACTAGACGCGCAGCGGCGCTATTGATGGTAAAATGATTATTAAAAGTCAATTTGGCATTTATGGCCATATTTTCTTGATTCTCTTTTGATAGATCATTCCACTTTTCAATTATTTTTAAAGTTCCCTTCAATGTGTCGGAACCAATGATCCCTGCTTTCCCGTCTTCTATTTCTCTCCAAATATTGACCTGATCAGAAATTAGAACAGGTTTACCGCAGGCCAATGCCTCAACTACTGCGATCCCAAAATTCTCTTGGTGACTCGGTAAGATAAAAGCCTCGCAACCATAAAATGCACCCCATTTGGCATCAGCGACCAACATGCCTGGAAATAGGACGTTATTTTTCAAGTTGTTGTTTCCCTCAACTTCACTTTCTATTTTTTTACCATAATCCGTTTCTATCCCGGGACCGGCAATCACAAGTTTTAAAATAGTTGTATTTTTATTCCCATCAGAATCTGTTGAATGTTCATCCAACCAGTTAGAATAGGCCTGGATCAATAAATCAACACCTTTTTTCTCGTGTATTCGGCTTATAAATAAGATGTATTTTGATTCATTAAGTCCCGCACATTTTGATTGAAAGGCCTTTTGCATTTCTACAGTTTCATCAGGTGGTCGTTCTACACCAAGTCCAATAACGAGTTCTTTTGGCGGCCTGTAAGGAGAAAATGGCTGTCGTGCTAAATTTTTTTCCTCATCACAGGTAAATAGTAGGGCATCTGCCGTGTTTATTATTTTATTCTCGATTATTTTCCAATATAATGTATTGCGTACTGCTTTTAACTTTCGGCTTGCTGCCCGCTGAAAATATGGGTCTAACATGCCGTGCGGCATAACATAGATTTGCGGTAGTTTATATGGTTTTGAACCTTCTGAATTGTCATTCTTCATAAGATCTCTTTTTGCTAGATACACGGCATAACTGGGAAATTGCCATAATCCATGAATAATAACCTTATCATAATTCAATAGGTTACTGATCAACCAGGCTTTTATATCTTTTGAATAGGACCATGGATTGTCCGCAGGTCCGAGTGCATGTGTTTTAAAGGAATCCCCAGACAGAAAATCAGATTTAGGATCGTCCAGACTTACCACTTCATTGGATTCGCCCAATAAAGAGGCGCCTTTTATAATCGTACGGATTGCTTGACACACTCCACCTCTTTTAGGGTCCATTTGATCCACTACATGAAGAATTTTCATAGTACGCCTTCCTTTAGTATAGTTTGGTATATCTTTTCAATTTTACCAAGGGCCTCATCGGCATCAAATCTATTGGCATTATCAATACCCCTTTCAATACACTTTTCCAGTTCCGAATCTGTCATATTTACTACGTTCTCAAGTACAACAGCAGATTCTTCTGCCCATTCCTCTACGATCTTTTCCAAAGTTGGCCTTCTTTTGATCAAGAAACCAGCATCTCCAGCTACCTCGGTCATTGGTGCCTTATCTGTAGTGATTAAGGGACAGCCAGAAGCCATCGCTTCTGCTATGGGCCAGCCGAAGCCTTCTTCTAGCGAGGGAAAGAGCATCGCGCTTCCACCAGCGTAGAACTGCCGTACTTTTTCATCCTTCACTCCTGTAAAAAAATGAATATCCTTCTGGTAATCCGAGCTTTCTTTAATTGCTTTTATACCTTCATTCGGAGATTCTCCCACTAAAATAAGAGGGATTGAATTCTTAGAATACTTACGCCAAGCAGTGTAAATCTCGATTACACCTACTCTATTTTTATACCATTGATTTCCTCCTACATGTAATATGTAACCGTTCTCGAGATTAACTCCAAAATTTTTGGTTAGATCAGCACGTACAGTCTTTTTTGGGGCTGCGGTAAAATTTTGATTCAGACCATTATAAATCACTTCAGATCTTTTGGGTTCTGATAGTAGAAAATCATGCAGATCATCTTTGGTCTTATTTGAGACGGATATAAAATTCTGCCCTTTTCTAAATCCATCCCTTATCATTTTTTGATATTTTTTACCTGACCAACTTGTTCTATGTTCATCAATTTTATCAAAAGCAGAAAGTTGTGCAAGAAAATCGTGGCAATGAATAACGTGCGGCCTATCTTTTACGAGAGGAACCCAAGGCCCCAAGGCCTGATCGCTAAAAACAAAGAGCGTATTGTCTGGAATGAATCTCAATTTCTCGCGTACCTCCTTAGGAAAAATCAAAAATTGATCAATATAGCCAAACCATTTCTTCAATTTTAAATGAAAAGCCATTTTTGTGGCTTTGGGCTCAGGATACCAAATCTCTATAGTATGCCCTCTACCCTTCATACCCTCAGCAAGCATGTTTGTAAAACGCGGCATACTCTGGTGATTTAAAAATAAAGGATGTGCAAAAAATACGATGTGCATATATTATGTCGATTTTATGTTTTCGTCCTGTACCTCAGGATCATTTAGGGATGCTAGGATCAAACCACCGCTTACAATTGCAAATCCTAAAGCCGTTGGCTGTGCCCATTGACCTTGAGGAATGTTCAAAAGACCAAAACTCAACAACAACCAGGGCAATAAATTTTCACTTTTCAAATTTTTAAAGGATTTTAAAAGAATTTCTGCGCAAAATAGCATTCGAATTAATATTACAGCACTTCCTAAAAGTAGCCCCATCTCTCCTATTAATCTTCCCCATTCCCCTTCTGCAATTAAAAATGCCCTTTCACCAGTTAACAATTGGCTTCCCGCATTTGTGCCCATCCCAATTCCGTATCCAAAAAAGCCCATTCCTGATGAGCCTGAGAATGCATCAATAAAGCTCCCAAAATAACGGTCTATTAATGTACCCTGAATTCCACCTTCAAAATCACTGGCAGTTTCAAATCTATTTGTAAATGCCTCTGTGGCCGTCTGAAAAAATTCAACTTCATTTAAAACAAACAAAAGTCCAATAAATACTAGACCAACTATTATGATCTTAAAAAAATTTTTGGGCTTCCTTAATAATGCGAAAATTGCGAATATTAAAGAAACACCTACAGAAAATAAAAGTCCACGGCTTATGGATAATGGAATAGAAATGACCAGCGCGAGACTCGCTCCAATCAATATAATCTTATTTATTTTTGATATAGTTACCCAAAAGTAAATAATAAATGATGCTAAAAAACTAAAGAACAGCGTGTTCCCATTGGTAAATGAAAACGTGCCCGGAGGTCTGAAAAATCCCATGGCGCCGCTAAACCCGGCACCTTCCATATCCCCACCTACTCCACGATTAACCCATGCGGATTGCGGACTATAAAACTGAAGTGCAATAAGTATTACCATGGGTATGGAGATCCATAACATAACTCTCCCAATTTTAATAACATCTTCCTTGTCTAATATTTTACCAATAATAAAAATCAGAGGAAAATGAATCAAAAGTATTCGAGCACCATATATGGTCACAAACAAATTTCCATGCCCAAAAATAAGTGCCGCACAAATGCTCAAAACTGTGATTATGAACATGGCGGTTATATAGATATTAGTGGGTAAAAGATTTCTCTTCCAGCTTAAATAGATGAGCCAAATAGCAATAGGATCACGTACCACTAAAAGTGGCGTCGCCAATCCTGGTAGAACCCATTTACGAAGGGACCCTTCAAAAATCAATAATAAGAAATAGGCCCAAATACCCCATTTCAATATTTTTTTTGATTCTAAATCAGTCTGTATTTCAGTTTTCAACGTGTGTATATTTAGGCCTTAATTTTGGTGTTTTTTTAAAATTTAAAAACTGAATTGACTGAATTAAAGTCTTTCATTGTGAAATTTTAGTATCGCTTCTGCTAATTCATTGCCATAAACTTCCCATGGTCTTTTTCTTGCGGATTCCATTGCTGCTTTTCCGGCGGCTACCACCTCTGTTCTATTATCAAGTAGGTATTCAATACTATTTTTAAGCTTTTCTGTAGATCCCGCTTCTATTAACCATCCGTTATCTCCATGGTCGATGAGATCAGGACCTGCTGTTCTGTCTGTGGTTATTACTGGTGTACCCTGTGACATGGCTTCAGTAATTACCAATCCAAATCCTTCAAAAAGTGAAGGAAACAACAATACGTCATGTGCTCTCATTAATTCAAGAATTTCATGATGTGGGAGTGCAGGAATCCATGTATGTTTTGAAAGTGCTTCGTTCATTGCTTTACAATCTTGGGTAGATTTCCTACCTACAACCGTTAAACTTACATGCGGCTGTAAGTGTTCCACAGCTGCAAATATGTCGGCAATTCCTTTTCTTTGGGAAAGACCTCCCACAAAAAGCAATTTCAGTTTACCGTTGGTCTTATAGTAAGTGCGCTTCTCCACAGGTTTTGGAAATCCATAAGGGATCACTTCTATCTTGGGGAGCTGACCTGGATAATCCTGTAGGCTTTTTGCGGTAAAACTGCTTGCTACGAAAATGTGATCTGCCAGCTTAAGTTCTCTGTCTTTGCGCTTTAGCTTTTGATTTGAATCTTGAAAACCGGACAAGGTAGAAGCCCACTCTGGCCAGCGCTGTTGCTCAGGTTCTAATAATTTAAGTGCAGTTCTCCAATAGCCGATGGGCAAATCATAAAAACAGGATATTCCACTCATTTTTGCTTCCCCAAAACAAAATTCAGCGCCATCCTCATATGCATAAATCGCATCTATCTTATGCTTATTTTTTTTTAGATAGGAGGTTGCTCGTCTGTCTAAATTCTGGTATACAGAATCAACACTAAATACTCCTTTCTCATGCTCAACAAATTTATTTAAACCTATTTTCTCAGAAATTATCCTGCTTATTTCATAAATAGGATAACTATTGGTTATCAGTTCCAAATTGGAATCATATTCCCTCTTTTTTAATTCCGAAAAAGGCGCAACATTTGCCAATTTGTCAAGAGTGCTCCCTTTAAAGCAGGCGACTGTTGTATGAAAGCTCTGTAAAGCTCCATTTCTTCTAATGCCCTGTAGCGCTGCTCTTACATTAGCATTACCTAGTGGATGTTGAAAAAGTAGATTCATTTTTTCTTATTTATAAGGATGGAGAGCTTTTTCAAGCACTTCTAAATATTTCGTCCCTATGAGTTGAGGAGTGTGATTTTCCAAATGCAATTTTGCCTTTTGACGCAATTTTTTTTCCACTTGAGGGTTTTCGAGTAAGAAAGTGATTTTATCAATTAAAGATTTTAAGTTTCCACGTTCAAATATGAGCCCTGCCTTACCTATAGCATCGGGAAGTCCACCACCATCAGAAACAATAGGGACACAACCACATGCCATTCCTTCTAAAACGACGTTACCAAATGGTTCTTCCCATTGCGAAGGCACTAGAAGATACTTATGACTGTTAAGACATTCAACTAACTTATCTCCTACAAGGGCTCCTGTGAATGTTACTAATTCTTCAATTTCAACTTGCCTGACAATTTCCTTTAATTTTAAAAGCTCAGGTCCATCACCAATAATTGTTAATGAAAAATTTTTACTTTTAAATTTTGACACGAACTCTTTGAATGCCAGTATTGCCAAATCCCCCCCCTTATCGGAAACAAGACGGCCTAAAAAAACGAAGGTTTTATTTTTTAATATTTCAGGTAAAACTTTAAAAACAGTATTTCTATAGGGATTCCCTATTATTATAGACTTAGGCCAAGAATGCTTTCCTACAGCTTTACTTACTGCAATAACAGCTTGTGCACGGTTGAGCCATTTATTTTTAAGTTTTTCCTGTATTCCTATAGAACCATCTATTTTTGACACCCATGTATTAAGAGCAATTACTGTTGGCTTAAAAGTAAATAAGACTGGCCAAGATAAACGTAAACATGGATTGTTTTCAAAAACGATATCGCACCAAACATGTTCCCTGAATTGTATATATATTGGCGGATTACGTATCAGTTTATAAGGAAATTTTTTATCTCCTTCTTCTTTTGTCCATGTCATTAGATGAACTTCATGTCCAAAATCAACAAAAACTTGAGATAAAACCTCCGAATTCACTTCAATACCCCCAATATTTGGATAAAATTTGTGTGATAAAATAAGTATTTTCATTTTAAATGCTATTAAAAGCTTTTAGTCTATAAAGTCCATATATAAAGTGAGTCAATACTTGTACCCCTGCCACTATTATATTAAGGATCAAAACTCCATACAAAGTTGAAATATCAGTAACAACAATACCTATAACCGTTGATACAATACTAATGGTAATGTAAAATATGGGATTAATAATCCAACCTCTGCTCGAATAAAGGGAAGAAATAATACCAGAAAAAATACTCAGACAGCTACCTATTATAGCTAGCACGACTTCACGCTCAAGGTTGGCATAATCAGAACCTAAAATCCATAAAATCTGGCTAGGGAATAGGTAAACCACTAGCACTACAAAACATAATGCAAATAGCACCAAAATTAGCGCTTGCCAATATCTCCGTAACAATAAGTTAAAATCATCTTTTAACCTTGCAAAACGGGGTGTGATCAATGTTCCAAATAAAACAGATATAATGCCTATAACCATTGCCAGTCTACCTAATGCTCCTATTTGTGCGATAGAATTGGTAGATCCAAAAATTGAGAGCAACCACACCGTGATCTGACCAGATAGACAATAGAAAATAGCTTCTGGCAAAATACGTTTAACCTTCTGTAAAATGCTTTTCTTAACTTTTAAAGACGAAGACTGCTCCCAGTCCACATATTTATTTGTTATCTTTTTTAAATTTCTATTGCCTACCACTTGGGGTATCGTTGCCGAGTATATTGCTATGTATGCAAAGGGGAAGATGAACATGGAAGGTATTAACAACAGTAAACGTCCAATATTTATACCTAGCTCATTTTTTTGTAAACGGGTAATATCTTGGGTAAGCTTTGGTGCAATTTCCAAGATAGAGTTTGATATTTGAGCAAAAAACGCAGGGATTATGCCAACTATGATCAGAATGGTAGTGAGCCAAGATGCGTTGTTATGCCTTAATAGATATATTAATATGGGAACACAAATTATTAGGCTCACGATACCAAACTTTCTGCGCAACTCAAAACCTGAAGCAAAAACAACTCCAAGCTTAGCTTTATCCATCCATACCCTGCCACCTTCTGCCATGACCCCAGTGGGAATGCCGGCATTAGCTAATATAATGATTGTTCCCAGCATTGTGTTTGCCAACGTATACAAGGCATATTCTTCCGTAGATAAATAGCGTATGACAAAAATACCGCAAACAAGACTCATAGCCTGTATACCTATCTGTGCACTACCTGTTATACTAATTAACCTAGTCCACTCCTGAGCTCTCGCATAGAATGGATGATTTTGAATATGTTTTGTAATAACAAATCTAGATTTTTTGTTTTTGGGCACTTAGCTAATCTGTAAATAAAAATTTTTGAAAAAAATTAAATTGTAATCCAGTCAGATGGATAAAGAGCATCTGTGGTGAGTTCTCTATCTATAAACCATTTTTCAGGAGCAATCACAATTTTGTTGGGCGTGTTATTAAGCCAAGCACCCCACCAACTAAAGGTACTATTTGCAATGATATTTGCTTTACACAGGGTCATAAGCCTAAGATCTTCATAAGCGGTCTTACCAGTATTAAAATCTACAAAATGATTGTTGTCACTATCTGGAAAACTTTCTTTCACCCATTTGATATCATCAGAAAAAAAATAAAAGGAAGGATTTGATAATTTTTTCGTCATAATCTCAATAGCTCTTTTATAGTAATCAATTGAACAGCTTACATAATTCTTAACATTATCTGGCTTAAGATAGTCACCTCGTCTTATATGTACGGATACTGCGGTACTGTTTAATATTTGTTTAGACATTAAAAGGTTTTTACCCTCAAGTGAATGTTTAATTGTAAATTCTTTCCTAATTATATCTTCTATAGATTCAAAATATTTATAGCTCTGCCAGAAGCCTCGGAGACATACCTTATCACCGAGATTTTCAAAATTTTCATCATACCCTCCAAGAGCTTCAAAATAAATGTGTTTGGGATATATTTTTCTTAAAATTCTATATTTTAAAGAATCATTGGGCCACATATATTCATTTAGTTCTGATTTGCTTACAAACTCTTCAGTTATTTTAAAATGATGAAGCTCATAAGCTCCCATTCCAGTCTGTTCGGTATAAAAATTCTTATTAATTTTTAAACTTGCACCATTTTTTTCTGCGAGGGATTTTGCAGCAGCATACTGGAAAAGCTGATTGCCCAAACGATCTGTTAAATTAGATATTATCAAAATAATTATTTTAGGTTTTTTTATAACTAGGAGCAAAAAGTATATACAATGCTCTTTTTATGCCCTTTAGAGTCAGAATTCTTCTCCTATACCATTTGCCAGTGAAAATTTGGAAAGCCTCTCTCCTCTTACCAATGTTTACAGCTTGTGTGATAGCTATTGGTGCTCTCTCATATAAACGTAATGACCTGATTTCTTTGGCAAGCGATGTATCTAAGCTTAAATTTTTTAAGATTCTAAAAGATTGATATCCCGAATCTCCCGTTTTTGAAGAAGACATTGAATTTGGAGCTACTCTATATTTGGCTAAATACTTATTCAAGAAAAACATTTTATAACCTGCAATTCCAATTTGAAGACCAAAATCATATTCGCATCCATTTCCTAAATTTTCACCAAAGCCGTAATTTCTAAATTTTATCTCCTTTACTACCTTCTTGTCCATTAAATAACCATTATTTGGAAATTGCTGTCCCAAACTAGCTTCTAAGGAAGTTAAAATAGAGCCGGAATATTTTTCAGTTCTAAAAAATGACTCATTAAAAAATTGAGAACGATCTATAGACACTTCACCTTCTGCTGTAATTATGTACTGCTTACCAAATGCTATATCTATTGTTGGATCTGTCTCAAAAACTTGTACTAACGATTCAAGAGCTTCCGGCAGTATCAAATCATCATCATGTAAAAGCATAATTTTATCACCATGAGCTTTTGAAAACAACATATTAGTATTTTCAGTCTGTTTAAGTGATGGTTTATTATGTATATATTTAATCTGAATCGGCGAAGTTTTAATGATTTTTCCTATTGCTTCAGAAGTCAATTCGTCTGGAGAATCATCACCTACAATTATTTCAAAAGGTGGATAAGTTTGATCAAAACACGATTTAATTGCTTCAATAACCATTTCTGGCCTTTTATAAGTTGGAATTAAAATTGAGACATTCATCATTAATTTATAATTTTATAAGTAAAATTCAAGATTTGATAAAATGGTTATAAAGTGAAATTAATCAAGAGAATGTTGATATTAAGTGGGTCGATCAATTTGGTCATTTTTTACTTTACTATTTAAAAACTGTCTATACCACTCTACAAATTTTATAACCCCTTCATTCATCCCTACTGAACTTTTATATCCTAACTTCTCTAAATCGGTAATATCTGCCCACGTTCTAGACACGTCACCCGGTTGCATTGGAGAAAAATTCTTATTCGCTTCAAGGCCTATAGCATTTTCGATTGCTTTAACAAAATCAAGTAATGATTCTGGAGATCCATTACCAACATTAAATAACTGATATGCTGGTGTAACTTTGGATTTTTTAGGCGGATTATTTAATACGATTTCAATTCCGGAAATTATATCATCTATATATGTAAAATCTCTCATCATATTGCCATGATTAAAAATTTTTATTTCCTTTTGCTCAATTATTGATTTAGTAAATAAATAGATAGCCATATCAGGTCTGCCCCATGGACCATAAACGGTAAAAAATCTTAATCCAGACGTAGGTAAATTATAAAGATGACTATATGTATAAGCCATCAATTCATTACTTTTCTTAGATGCTGCATAAAGACTTATGGGATGATCTACATTATCGTTTGTAGAAAAAGGAATGCTCTTATTATTCCCATAAACGCTAGAACTGCTCGCATAAATTAAATGCTTTATTTTAAAATGCCTGCAACATTCCAATACATTTAAAAAACCTACGATGTTACTATCAATATAAGCTCTCGGATTCTCTATACTGTAACGCACTCCAGCTTGAGCAGCTAAATTACATACCACTGAGAAATCTTGTTCAAAAAACAAATTATTTAATTTTTCGGAATTTTGTAAATCCTGTTTTATAAAATGAAAGTTGCTATATTTTTCTGAAGAAATTAAAACTTCCGATTTTTCAGTTTTTGATTTTTCGACACCAAGAATATCTAATCTCCCGTATTTAACGTCCTTATCATAGTAGTCATTTATATTATCTAATCCGACTACGGTAAAACCAATTTTTAGTAATTTCTTTATGAGATGGAATCCGATAAAACCTGCTGCTCCAGTAACTAGAATTTTCATTTCTTTAAATTAGATTTTTAATTAATATTATTTCATCTTCTATTTTCCTCCATACCCATAACTTTTTTCCTTACTCATTTTGACATCATTGAGCACAAGCATTGGTTTATTGAGTTTATTTTCTCGATAAGTAGTATCAAAATCTTCAAGATCAGCTTTGATTGTATAATTCTGTCTTACGAGGTAAAGAGTTGAATCTACGTAGTCTGTCAGTGCGAATGCATCTGCAACACGCCCTACCGGAGCAGAATCTATTAAAACGTAATCAAAACGCTCCTGCAGCGCATCGATTAAAGTTTTAACACGCTGGTTAAGCATAAGCTCACCAGTATTGGGCGGTATGGGCCCAGAGGCAATGGCATAAAGACCATCTATGGCGGTTACCGGTTCTATTAAATCGCTTACTTCAATAGTATCAGTAACAAGGTAATCTGTGATACCCTTGTCATTTTTAATTCCAAGAGATTCGGTTAGTTTTGGTGCCCTAAGATCAAAACTTAATAGGACCACTTTTTTTCCAGATGAGGCAAGGCTAACGCCTAAATTAATGGTAAAAAAAGTTTTACCTTCTCCCTTTACGCTAGAGGTAATTAAAATCACTTTATTGGGACGGCCGGCGGTTGCAAATTTTAAATTGAAGCGAATAAGCCTGAACAACTCTGCCACTGCGCTCGTATTCTTTGTATTGGCCACTACTACTTCCTGAGATTCTTTATGAGCGATCTCACCTAAAATGGGTGCATCTGTTATAGAATTTATATCCTCAATTCCACCTATTTTTGTATTCATTTTATCCTTAATGTAAACGAATCCAAAGGGAATAAAAAGACCAAAAATAATGGCTCCGAGATAAAATGATGTTTTATTTGGAGATACGGGATAATTGCCAGCACGCGCAGGGTCTACAACACGAGCATTAGAAATGGGGGCAGCAAGGGAAAGTGCTTCCTCTTCCCGCTTTTGCAGCAGATAAAGGTAAAGTTCCGTCTTTGTGCTTTGCTGCCTATTGATCTCATTTAAACCACGCTCCACCGTTGGCACATTGCCTATTTGGGATTCAAATTGTCTGGTTGTCTGTTCTAAATTTCTTTGAGTAATAAGGAGTCCTTCCTTAATATTTTTTAAGTTCTCAATAATATTTACTCGCAAATTTGAAATTTGTTCTTCTAGGTCAACCACTATTGGGTTGCTCTTTGGGGTAGTTTGCATTAAACGTCTCCGCTGCAGTTGCAGGTCGTTAAATTTTGAAATAAGACCGACCAAGGTAGGATCTTCAATGGTTAATGAACTTGGTACCGTGGGCGCGTTATCATTGTCTTTCTGCAAATAATTTTCTATCGAGTTGAGAACAGCTATACGGGTTTGATATTCTACTAATTGCCTTCTGTAAGTACCGGCTTGCTCAACATATTGCTCTGCATTGGCATTTACATTGGTAAGGTTTCTTTGCTGTTTATAAGACTCTACGTTTTTTTCAACATCGGTCAGTTCTCCAGTAAGGAGTCTTAGACGTTCATCAATAAGGTCTATCGTACTCAAAGACATTTGATTCTCATACTTCACCGCTTCCTCAGCGTATACATCCATCAATTTATTAAGCACATCCATTCCTTTTTGAGGAATGGCATCAAGCAGAGTTAATATAAGAAGATTACCTTCCTCAATTTCTGGTTCTACGGTTAGTTTTTCAGTATAGGTATTTGTTACATCCCTAACACTTGAAAACTTAAAGCTTATTTTTTTTGAAATTTCAGAAAATGGCTGTTCACTGTTTAAAACAATGGTAAAGGTTCCATAAGGTTTGTTTATTTCTTCACCAAATTTATGGGTTGTACGCTCTACCGATTCATCTTCAGTAGTCACTTCAAGTTCATATGTGGTTTTATTCTTTAAATATACCGTAATGGGCATTTCATAGGATAAGGATTCTGTTTTGCTTTGATTCAGCAAAACATTTATTGGCAGGCCATCACCATACACTTCTATATCATTGACATTGCCTTCCATAAAATAGGAAACCTGCAAAGAAAGATCTTTGACCACTAGTTCCATGAGATTGTAAGACTTCAAAATACCTATTTGATCTTGAATATTACCACTTGGTTTTACTAATCCCAGATCACTGAAAGATTCACCCTTATTTGTTGTTGTTCCTTGACCTTTATCATTAACAAGCATAATACTGCTTACTTGATATTGGGGCACTGCATTATAACGAAGGTATAAAAAAGCCAGAACGATACAAATGACAAGACCTATGGCAAATAAATACCAGTAGTTCAAGTAGGATGTCAATATCTTTTTGATGTCTTTACTCTTGTTTTTTGCGCTTTTGTTATTAATATCATGCATGTTATCTAAATATTATAAATGAAATTACAGACAGCAGTGACAGTGCAATGGAGATATTACTACGTGTAAGACTGGCCTGATCTTTTTTCGATCGTACCGGTTCCACATAAACTACATCATTGGGTTGAAGATAAAAATAGGGTGAGTTCAAAATATCTTTATTGTTCATATCAAGATGAACAACAGTTCTAGTGCCTTCAGATTCCTTTATAATCATCACATTGTCCCGCTTACCATATACGGTCATATCACCGGCCAGGCCAAGCGCTTCAAGAATAGTTATTTTTTCTGATGGAATGGTAAAGGTACTGGGATTACTCACTTCTCCCAATACTGTGATTTTATAATTAAGGTATTTTATATTTACAATGGGGTCATTTAAGTATTGTGTCAAGAGAGTAGTTAATCTAGTTTTGATTTCAGATTTTGAGGATCCAGCTACGGAGAGAACTCCTAAAATGGGGAACTGAATGTTGCCGTCATAATCTACCAGATATCCTTCGCCGTTACCACCCTCGCCAGAAGCGCCGCTTCTATTAAAAGGTATTGTTGCCTCTACATTGGCACTATTAACAGTAATACTCAATAAATCACCAGATTGAATTATCGGTTCTTTTGCTTTACTCGTTATGTCTTCAGTATATACCGCAGAATCCTTTAAATCGCTAAAATAAACGAGGTTCCTAGAGCAGGAAAAAAATAAGGGCAATAGTAAAATAATTAGATGTTTATTCTTCATTTAAAAAAAATTAGATGGGTATTTTGGTTAAATTTTTTAGTGTCTGTATTTTTAATACCGTTTTTATTTAATAGGGATGGATGTATATTGATATTTGATTTTATTAATGAACGCTTTCAAAGGAAAATACTAATACGCCTTTTCCTCCCCATTTAAAACATTTTTGACCGTTTGGACTACGATCTGAACATCCATAAGTAGTGTCCATTTCTCAACATAAAAAATATCCAACCTCACCCTATTTACAATATCGGCTTTTTTAATGATCTCTCCTCTATAGCCTTTAACTTGAGCAAGACCCGTAATCCCAGGTTTTACAAAATGGCGTACCAGATATTTATCTACAGAAACTTGGTATTCTCCAGTTTGTATTTCCATATGAGGTCTGGGGCCCACAACGCTCATATGGCCCAAAAAAACATTATAAAATTGTGGCAGTTCATCAATACTTGTCATGCGCATAAATTTACCAATGCGTGTAACTCGTTGATCATTAAGTGTGGTCATGGCAGTATGTGCCGATTGACTGGCTGTCATAGACCGGAATTTGTAACAAAAAAAGACTTTACGGTTTACCCCATGGCGTTTCTGTTTAAAAAATAAATCTCCTTTGGAGTCTATTTTTAGTAAAATAAACATGAGAGGGGTTAGCCAAGAAAGAAGAAAAATAATAACAAATGATGAAAAGATAATGTCAAAAGATCTTTTTACTGCTCTGTTATATTCCTTTTCTAATGGCAGTTCTCGTAGATTTAAGACAGGTATAGTACCATAATGTTCTAGGGACATCGCTCTGGTAAAAACCTCTTTATTATCGGGGATTATCTTAAGTTTCTTAAAATTATTATCAGCAAAATCAATTAATTTCTTTAACTCATCGCGCTCTAGTTGTGATACTGTGCAGTAAATTTCATCTATTTTATTATTTTGTATATAGATCAAAGATTCGCTGAAGGTACCTAAATATGTGGGACTGGGAGAATATTGATTTGCGAAATAGCCTTTATAACGATAACCCAGATCTGGCTCATCAAATATAGCTCTTAATTTTTTAAGGTTCCGATCTCTACCTATTACTACTACATTAATAAAATTCCCCCCCACCAGTCTATATCTACTTCTTATAGAATAAAATACCGCTCTGCTCAAAAGAAGACATAAACAGATTACGCCAAATACGTAAATTTGTTTTTGCAACATTGCGGATTGAAATTGGCGTACTGCAAAAAAAGCGAAATAGGAAAGACCATAAACTATATAAAGCTGAAGAACTTTATGAATATTAGTTAAAAAACGTTCTTTCCTACGCGTTGGATAAAAATTAAAGCTATAAGCGATTATTAACCAAGATAAATTATAATAGATGATATTTATCTCATTAAGGTAAGTCTGTGGCGTCAAATAAAATAGCACTATATTTATTATAGTTAAATGTACTCCTATAGATATCGGTATGATTAGATAAGACTTCTTCAAGTGCTAATGAGATTAAGAATTTTAAGTTTAAAAATGTAATCCATTATCCAAAAATGATTTCAGCAGATTGAATTTTATTATAGACAAAATAATCACTTAATCCGAGTGTATATAAAATGGGTAGTGATCTTGATATGATGGTCTTAATACTAATTTGATTTGAAAATAAGATTTAATATTCTTAAAATTAAAAACGGCTTCGCCAAGTAGGTCACATCTATAAATAGACCTAGGTATCTTCTTTAAGAAATACTATATAGCTAATTATGAAATTCGTTAACTAGAACAAATTTCTTTTGTTAGGGGAAGTTGGATGGGGTAAAAATATAATTGCCACTATACGCTAACAAAAATTACGTGTTAAATTGTGGCATTTTTTAAACCTATCTTGTCGATTAAAAATAGGCTTTAGTCTAAAAAAAACAGTCTGAATCTTTAAATTATTAATAGTCAAATTTTACCACTCCCTTTTTATCAAATCCGCAACAACGGGAGGGTGTACACTTTTTAATTTTCATGATTATCCGTAAAACACCAAATACAAAAAACTATTTGTTTTTTGCCACTTCGAGCGCAGTCGAGATAGTCAGTTTTCTATTCTTCGACTGCGCTCAGGATAACAAAAATTAAACTTAGGTGTTGAACAGGACAACCATTTTAATTTTTTTATACAAGTTCTTTAATTTTGGCTTGTACCACAACACCCAGTTCTTTCAGAATCATTCGTACCGTTGATTTGCCTACCTCCTCGATTTGTGCTTCTTTGCCTTTTAAAACTCCGCTATTAATGGTTATCTGATCTCCAGGATTGAATTGGGAGACCACAAGGTCATGTACTTCATCATGCTCCAGCCAATTCTTAAGAGTCTCGATTTCCCCGTCACGGGCGACGGCTGGTTTGCCCAGCCAGTATAAATAGCGTACCACTCCTGGAACCTCAAAAACCAGTTGACGTTCCTTTTCTGATAAATTCACAAAAACATAAGAGTTAAATAAAGGAACATCTATCCTTTTTTTTCGATCGCTCCACTGTCTAATTTCTTTTCGATACGGTGCGTAGGCCTCAATATTAATTCTTGAAAGCTGTTGCGCAACTTTAATTTCTTGTTTGGGTTTAACATATAATACATACCAATTCATAAAATTTGGGGGGTTTAAATGTTTCTAATGAATAATGCTAAGCATATTACAATTACAATAGATGTCTAAAATATATATTTTAGATTCATTAAAAGCCGTTAAAATCAAAAGGTTAATTATTTTTCGATAAAATGGACAATTGAAGAGATGAAAGGAATTTTGTAAGTAAAATACTATAAGCCCACCTATAGTAAAAACAGAAAAAGCCACTATCGCTAGTGGCTTTTTCTACTCGTTTTATATACTTAATCTTCTTACACGCCGCTGAAAGCACTAAAACCACCATCTACGGGAATTACGTTACCGGTTACAAAACTAGCTCCACTCCCAGCCAGCCATAATGCGACGCCTTGTAATTCTTCTGGTTTACCAAAGCGTTTCATCGGAGTTTGGGTGGTAATAGTTTTTCCACGCGCAGTAAGTGAACCATCTGGCTCAAGTAATAAATCCCGGTTCTGATCACCTACAAAAAATCCAGGCGCAATCGCATTTACCCGAATGCCATCTCCATATTTCTGTGCCATTTCTACCGCGAGCCACTTTGTGAAATTATCAACTCCCGCTTTTGCCGCAGAATAACCCACCACGCGAGTAATCGCACTCTGTGCGGCCATTGAGGAAATATTGATGATACTTCCGGTTTTGGTATTAGCCATGATTTGACCAAAAACAAAGCTGGGCAAAACCGTCCCTTGTAAATTTAAATCTGTGACCGCGCTAAAATCATCCATAGAAAGATCAAAAAAAGTTTGCTCTGGCCCTATAGTAGCACCTTTCCGGTTTCCACCAGCAGCGTTGACCAAAATATCAAGACTGCCCCATTGCTTCAGCAATTTGCTTTTTGCCTGTTCCAATGATTTTTTGTCAAGTACATCGGCCACAAGGGCTAGCGCAGTCCCGCCTTGTTCCTCTATTTTTTCAACGGCAGCGTTCACTGTCTTTTTTGTTCTGCCCAGTATCGCAACTTTTACCTTTTGGGCGGCCAATCCCTCGGCAATAGCTCCTCCTAAAACTCCATTTCCACCGGTAATAATTGCTATTTTGCCTTCTAAATCAAACATTCTTAAACCTTCTATGTTGTTAGTTATTTCTTTTACCGAAGATTATGCCGCGCTCCAGACCTCTTAATTCTGCCAGACCACGCAATCTCCCTATGGCCGAATAGCCTGGATAAGTAGTTTTATCGAGATCATCAAGCATTTGATGACCATGATCTGGGCGCATGGGCAGCGGTTTTCTTTGATTTTTTTGTTGATTTTTATAAAAAGCCTCGACCAATTTTTCCATACCGGCGCTTCCCTCTAAATGATCGGCTTCATAAAATTTAAAAGCCGAATCGTGATGCACGGAACGCAAATGAACAAAGTGAATACGTTCATAAAACCGGTTAACAATCCCTACCAAGTCGTTTTTTTGCGAAGCACCCAGGCTTCCACTGCAAAAAGTAAGTCCGTTTTCGGTTTCTGGAACGGCCTTAAAAATAACCTCAAGATTATCGGCACTTCCTACAACCCGCGGTAAACCGAACACCGGCCAAGGCGGATCATCAGGATGAATGGCCAGATTCACGCCCAGTTCATGTGCTTTTGGAATTACTTTTCTAAGAAAATAAATCAGGTTTTCACGCAGTTTTTCGGCGGAAATACCATCATAATCGGCCAATCCTTGTTGGAGTTTTTCTAGAGTGAAGCCTTTTTGATCTCCCGGAAGTGCCATAAGCAGACTTCTCTTGATATTTTCCAGCTCATCATCTGCAATATTTTTATATTTTGAGTTGGCTTGCTCCACAATTTCCGGTGGATAACTTTGATCGGCCCCTTTTCTTTTTAATATAAACAGATCAAAAATAGCGAGGTCAATTGCATTATAACAAAGTGCTTTACTGCCATCGTCCAGGGTATAGCTTACATTTGTACGTAGCCAGTCAAGCACGGGCATAAAATTGTAACAAATGGTTTTTATACCGCATTCTGCCAAGTTTTCAAGGCTTTTAATGTACTTTTCAATGTATTGATCACGATCTTCCCGACCCTGTTTTATATGCTCATGAACAGGCAGGCTTTCGACTACATTCCAAAATAACTTAAAAGATAAGTCTTCGTTGCTCTGATCAAGAAGGCCTATATGTTTTTTTATAGCGGCTACCGGCCACTCCTCACCTACCGGGATATGGTGTAGAGAAGTAACAACACCATGGGCTCCGGCTTGTTTTATAGTGGAAAGCGGGACGGGATCCTGTGGCCCATACCAGCGCCAGCTCTGTTCAAATATCATAGGATTTGAGATAAAATTGTCTTTAAAAATGTATTTCCCGTCTAAAATATCAATATTTAAACTTCTAGCTCCTTATTTATCTTAAAATTATTTTCGATACGCAAGAAACAGTATTGTGCACAAAGGATATGAACAGTAAATATTTTTTTCCTTTCGAGTTTAAGTATCGGCTAAATAAAAGCTTTTTATTCTTCTGTATTTAACTTCCTGATCAAATCCACTTCATCTTGACGATAGGGCGTGCCATCCTTCCGGAAAACATCATGAAACCATTCCTCGGGTTCATCACCGCTTTCAATGGGTGTATCCCAGGCGTAGATTGTATTGGTCTTGCCGTTCACCAAACCCCAATTGATCGCTCCTACGTTATTCTCTTTTAATAACGGAAGTGTATTCGAAAAACGACTGTTTCGCGTTCGCGCCATATACTCGGTGCACACCATAGGACGATCGTGTGTTTTCAGCAACTCCAGCACGCGCTTATGCCACTCGGGCCCTTCATAATCGTGGTAAGTAATAATATCTGAATGATGTGCCTGATAGGTGTTGAGATCTTGCAAATCCCAGGCCCATAAACCGGCAGAAATAGGCTGACTGGGATTTACCTCCCTTGCCCATCCGAAAACGGCCTTCAACAAAGCCATCGATTCATTGCGTTTACCGTTATTGCCTGGTTCATTGTACAAATCCCAGAAAAGTACCCGATCATCCTGAGCAAAAGTTTTTATAATATCCTTTACGTAAAGACCCAGTTCAGCAAAATTGGCCTCGTTTTTTGAAGCTGGATATCCAGGATCCTGTACCCAGCCTGAATTATGGGTTCCCGGTTTTGGCTCAGGCTGTTTTCCTATTTTTGGTTCAGCATCCCAGACATCGTCAAAAATTACAAAAATCGTTTTTATCCCGTGGCTATCAGCTATACTCAGGTATTCATCCATCCTTTTTTTAAAGCCCTCTTTATCTGCTTTATAGGCCAGACTGTGCAGATACACGCGCATCGCATTAAAACCTATACCTTCTGCGTAACCTAGTTCTCTATCTATCGTTTGGGCATCCCAGGTGTCTTTTTGCCACATCTCCAATTGATTGATGGCCGTACTGGGAATGAAATTAGCGCCAGAAATCCAGTCGTGTTCGGCATACCACGATTTGGCTTTTTCCACAGACCATTTTTTTGAAGATTCCTGCGCATAACTTGTGAAGGTTATTGCCGATAATAGTATTAAAAAGACTGATTTTAAGGTTGTTTTCATGGTTTTCTGTTTCTTTTGGTTGATTTTTTCAAAAATTTAAATACATCATTATATGCTCTCAGCTAGAAATTTACTAATAATTTCCTAATCATCTTCCTTAATCCTATTCCCTGAAAATTGATCTTTCATTTCCAATTTCTTAAAAACAACTTCGCCACTTTTAGTATCTTGTAGCCTAATTAAAATTGATATCATGCTAAAAAATACGCTGCTCTTACTCCTGTTTATTAGTGCTTTTATTTCCTGTACTGATAAAAAAACCTCTCAAAAAGACGATCTCGCGGTTAGTGTGAAGTTTGATTCTATTCTGGATAATTATTATGAAGACGGACTCAAACTCAATCCCATAAACGCCACAACTTCTGGCGATATGCGGTACAATGACCAGTTCCCTAATTTTCTTTCAGAATCCTATCGTGACAGTCTTAAAAGTTATTATGAACGCTATCAGGATGCTGCCGAAGCTATAGATGATGCTGCGCTCAGCGACACAGAACAACTTTCTAAAGAGATTTTGCTCTGGGAATGCGAACTCAATCTCGAGACCTTAACTTTTGATAAAGATAAATACATGCCCATAGACCAGATGTGGTCAGTAAATTTATTTATGGGACAACTGGCTAGCGGTGCGGGTTCACAGCCCTTTAAAACTGTACAGGATTATGAGAACTGGCTCAAACGTGTAGATGGTTTTCTAGCCTGGTTAAATACTGCCCAAAATAACATGAGAGAAGGGATGGAAAAAGGCTATGTATTGCCACAATCACTTATTAGGAAGGTAATCCCGCAAATGGAAGCCATGACCGATGAGGATGTTGAAAGCCATTTATTCTACGGTCCCGTGCTTAATTTTCCCAATGATTTTTCTAAAGCCGAAAAGGAAAAAGTAAGTGCTGAATTTGAAGAAATGATCACTCAAAAAGTGATTCCTGCCTATCAAAAAATGCACGATTTCCTCCAGGAAGAATATTTACCCGAAGGAAGGGAAACCAGTGGCATCGCAGATATTCCCAACGGAGCCAAATATTATAACCACCAGATTAAACTGTATACGACTACAGATATGACTGCCGAGCAGATTCACCAGCTGGGACTTGATGAAGTGGAACGTATTTCAGCTGAAATGGAAAAAATAAAGGAACAAGTAGGCTTTCAAGGGGATTTAAAGGCTTTTTTTAACGATGTGCGGGAAAACAGAAAATTAATGCCGTATAAGAGCCCGAAAGAGGTGATCGCCCATTTTCAAAATATCAAAAATACCGTTGAACCCAATCTTGATAAGTTGTTCAGCGTTAAACCAAAAACCCCTTTTGAGGTACGCCGCACCGAAGAATTTCGTGAAAATTCGGCCAGTGCCGAATATAATCCAGGTTCGCTGGATGGTACACGTCCCGGTATTTTTTACGTTCCCGTTCCTGATGCGGCCAGCTACAATGTGTATAGTGATGAGTCTTTGTTTTTGCATGAGGCCATCCCCGGGCATCATTATCAGGTTTCTCTCACTCAGGAAAGTACCGTTTTGCCCAAATTCAGAAAAACGCTTTGGTATAGCGGTTATGGCGAGGGCTGGGCGCTATATGCAGAATCGCTGGGCAAGCAGTTAGGCCTTTATACAGATCCTTATCAATATTTTGGTATGCTGGGGGCAGAAATGCACCGTGCCGTACGACTGGTTGTAGATACCGGTTTGCATAGAAAGGGCTGGTCGCGTGAGGAGGCCATACAATATTCGCTTGATCATGAAGCCGAATCGAGAGCCAGCGTTACTGCCGAAATTGAACGCTATATGGCCAATCCCGGCCAAGCGCTTTCCTATAAAATCGGCCAACTGAAAATTCAGGAACTGCGCGACCGTGCCAAAGAAAAATTGGGCAACGCATTTGATATTCGTGAGTACCACAAGCAGGTTCTGGAGACCGGCTGTGTTCCTTTAGCTTTACTGGAGGAAAAAATCGATAAGTGGATAGATGCGGAGAAAAAATAACAATTCTTCAACTAAACAAAAATAAGATTTTATAACCTTAGTTATTCTGAAAGGTCCTCCCCTTTTTAAGGGGAGGTGCCGATAGGCGGAGGGGTTGTTACGTCGCTTAACTCAAAATTCTTAGTTTAATCATAAATTATCCTTGTTGGTGAGAATGAATTGAGAATCACTTCAGACTTACACTTATAATCGAAAGATCATGTGCGCTACGCTGTTCTTCTTCATTCATTTCTGGCCCTATGGAAAACTGTAAAGCTTCTGTATTCCCAAGTTGAAAATCACCTGAATTTTCAGGTTCAAAATAATAGGGCAAAAAAGTAGGATAAGGCCGCGGTAACGTCACCGTTTTGACCGGTTTTAGATCGTTTAGAGAAATAGGATATTCCTCATTTTCTGTTGAAAGGGTAATCGTTTTTCCATAAGCGGAACCATTTTTAAGTAGAAAGGCCACTTGCATTTTTTCTGGTTTTTCAGAAAGCACCCTCGCTTTTAAAATCAGCCTATTTGCACTCAAAAATGCCTTGTTTTCGCCTGAAATCTTATTGGTGAAATTATAACGGAAGGAGTAATCATAAATCGAATCACCATTTTTGGCCAGAACATCAGGATTTACAAGATTTTTAATATGAAACTGATATTCCGCTTCCCCGGGAGTTGCCGTGGGAACCAACTCGTTTTCAGGCTGCCAACCCATGACCAGCCTTTCTGAATCTTCGGATGCATTAAAAAGATAAACCGGGGCATTTGTAGGCAAAATGGTCACACTATATTGTTTATCACTATAAAAATCCCAGTCTGCCGGACTGCCTTGCACATTTCCGGGAAAGGTATACGTATTGGCTTCGGTATGTACAAGGATCCTGTATTTTAAAAACCCAGGGATCAACAACTTTTCTGGTACTTTGGCTATAAAGGTGTAGCCTTTTTCACGTTCCAGATTGAGGTGGTCATAGCTATTGCCGTTCTGTAAAAAAACCTCTACTTGGGTGACTTTTTCGTTGGAAACAATTCTGGCATCGATAGCAAATGCCTGACCTGCGGTGTGCACTTTTACTGGCTCATGCTTCAAATAGGTTTGATCTACATTGGTTTCAGGTGCAGTAAATTCCTTTAAATATAGATTTTTTAAAGCCGTAGAATCCTTACCCTCAAAACTTGTATTCTGAGATTTCAGTAGATAAGTACCTGGCCTGATATTAAAACTTTTTACTGCTGTTTCCGTAGTAAACGTATTGCCTGTATTTAAAGCTTTTACGCTGAATTTTTCACCCAAATCGGCTAATTTTACCTCCATTTTTGCCGTTTTCCAGTTGATAACGGTCACTTTTTTATCCGGACTGTTTTCCCCCAAAGGATTCTTGACTGAAATTGCATCCGGCATAACTTCCAGACGCCAAACCCCATCTTTGAGTTTGTCTAAAAAATACGCTCCTGTACCTTCGTAATTCACCACTTTTGAATCCCCAAAACCAGCTATATGTTGCAAGTTTTTAGTCGATTTTGGATCAATTTGGTTGCTGTTGGTATATATAAATTCATCACGCCCGTTATAGACTGCCAGGTCTTTCTCATAATTCACCGAAAAATCATCAAATTTAATATTGGTCGGATAGCTGCCAAAATCGGTTCCCATTGGGATTTTATGAAAAACCCGCGAAGCAATCGCCAGCGAGAGTGCTTTTTGCGGCGTATAGGCCAGGTTCATATAATGGGTGTCGTATTCCGTATTGGCATAACCCATAAACGTGGGGTTTGGCGTCTGGAAGTTATGCCGGATGCAATTTCAGTCAAGAATCCTTTGGGGGAAAACAGTCCGGATAAAAAAGTGACCGTTATCA
>DRGP01000216.1 GCA_011050015.1 Leeuwenhoekiella sp.
ACCGGTAAAAGTTATGTAGAACGTGTGGTGCTGCGCGCCATAAAAAATGATATTGCTATATACGCTATTCATACCGCTATTGACAATTCTGAAAAAGGCATGGGCAAAGGCATGTGTGATGCGCTGGCACTTAATGACCGTGAAAGCTTACAATAAGGTTACAGTTTTTTGTGATCGCCTCTTCAATGGTGTTTTCTAAGGTGTCTAGCGTAACCAATACCCCAGTCACCTCCTTGAGGGGATCGCCCACGAGGAGCCCTACGTTATCAAAATCTTCGGCGTAGGCGAGCGGGGCGATTTCCTCAAAGCTTGCTGTAATTTCCTGTACGGTCATAAGATTGTATTATGCGCAGTAAAGATAAAAATTATACCTTCGTTTCCTGTGAAGAATCTACGTAAAATACTGTTGCCTTTCTCTTGGGGGTACAAGGGAATCATGGCTTTGCGCAATCAAGCGTATGAGCAAGGCTGGTTTGCATCACACCCTTTTGACTTTCCCCTTATAGGGGTAGGGAATTTGAGTATGGGGGGTACGGGAAAATCACCCATGACCGAGTATCTAATCAGGCTGGTGCAGGATGATTATTTGCCTGCTACCCTGAGCCGTGGTTATGGAAGAAATACCTCTGGTTTTCTGGAAGTGCAATCTGGCAGTACGGCAAAGCAGGTAGGGGATGAGCCCTTACAATTTAAGCAGAAATTTCCTGAAATATCGGTTGTTGTAGATGAAGATCGCGTGCATGGTATTAATAAAATAATAAAGAATAACATACCTGCAGAAGTAATTGTACTGGATGACGTTTTTCAACATCGTAAAGTGCGGCCTGGTTTTTTAATATTATTGACCAGTTATGACGCGCCATTTTATGGAGATTATTTACTGCCGGCGGGTAATCTGCGTGAATCGCGGCAGGGTGCGCAGCGTGCAGATATAATAGTAGTGACCAAATGCCCATCGGACTTGAAAAAGAAGGTTCGTGAAAATATCGCCAAAAAGGTAGATAAATACACAAATTCACCGGTTTTCTTTTCTCAAATTACTTATGATGAACAGGTGCGGGGAGCAGCGCATATGCATTTAAACCAATTTAAAAATATCCCGTTCACCGTTGTTACCGGCATCGCAAACCCCCAGCCTTTCATAGATTATCTTAAAGGAAACGGGCTTACCTTTCCTGTTGAGCGCTTTCCTGATCATCATAACTTCACCAAAAAGGAATTGGCGGCCTTAGATAAGATTCCTGCCATTCTTACCACCGAAAAGGATTATATGCGGCTGCAAACGCAATTAAAAAGTGCCAAACTTTATTATCTTCCCATACAATTTTCGTTTTTGGAAAATGGAATCGAATTTGATAAACGTATATTGGATTTTATTCGGGATTGCCGTGCAACTAAAGAAGTCTAGGATACCACATCTTTGTCTTTAAGGCACTTATAAATTTTTGAGAAAAATTCTTCTACCTTATAGGGTTTTGGGATAATATCTGTAAAACCGGCCACGTAAAAATCATCTATGTTTTCGTCTATGGTCACTGCAGTAAGTGCGAGTATAGGTATATCTTCATTGAATTGACGTATTTTCCTTGTGGCCTCTGTGCCACTTATTCCAGGCATGTGAATGTCCATAAGAATCACATCAAATTCCTCAAAACGTATTTTCTCTATGGCGATCTCCCCATTATCTGCCACGTCACAATCCATACCGTTTTTCTCAAGGATCTTACGGGTAATCATCTGGTTGATCTTGTTATCTTCAACTACAAGAATGCGTCGCCCTTTTAGCAACTCATAATCTATATCGTAAACTTTTTCTGGATTCTCATCACGGTCTTTCTGTTTCACCACATTGTATTTTAAGTCAAAAAAGAACTTAGAACCTTTACCCAGCGTACTTTCCAGATCGATAGAACTGTTTTGTAGATCGAGCAGGCGGCGCACTATGGATAATCCTAGGCCGGTGCCTCCAAATTTTCTGTTGATCTGTACAGAACCCTGAGTGAAATTCTGGAAGATATTTTTCTGTTTTTTCTTGCTGATTCCTTCCCCGGTATCTTCGACCTCAAAATGCAGATAAATTTGATTATCGCTCTGGCTTATTTGCTTGATACGAACAAAAATCTGTCCGTCCCGGGTAAATTTGTTTGCGTTTCCTATTAGATTAATGAGTATTTGTGAGATCATTAAAGGATCTCCCATAAGTTGCTCTGGGATGTCATTATCGTACACGAGCTTTAGGGAATTGCCTCTTTCTTCGGCAGAGCGGGAAAGGGCAAAAATCACGTCATCCACCCGTTTTTTTAATTTAAAAGTAGTGTATTCTACCTCTACTTTATTCGCTTCCAGTTTGTTGAGATCTAGAATATTATTGATAAGTGACAGTAAGTATTCTCCAGAAAATTTCAATGAATCCAAGTGTTTTTTCTGCTCTTCGGTAGGATTTTCTTCCATGAGCAAATGGGTAAGGCCGGTCACTGCATACATGGGTGTACGAAGCTCATGCGTGATTGTAGATAGAAATTGAGCTTTTACCATAGAAGCTTTCTCAGCATTTTCCTTAGCTATCAATAGTTCAGAATTTTTGGTCTGGAGCAATTCGTTTGCTTTGGCGCGTATGTTGTTGTTTTTATACAGAGATAGCGCAAGCAAACACAACATGGTAAAAAGTGCGATGACCAGTACGGTAGTTATTTTACTGGCCTGTATTCTACGCTGTGCCTGAAAACCGTTGGGGTCAAGTTCGGCAAGTACCGGGCTGTCGGTAATTAATTCATTCTTACCGGCATTCTGTTTATTTAAGGCAGACTGTTTTGCATATAATTCTTGAAAAAGACTGTACGCTTTCTCATAATTCCCCTGATTTTTAGCTAGGTTACTTAAAAAAAAGAGGCATTCTAATTCGGTCTGCGGAAAGTTTTTATTCTGGCTTAAAATGAGCGATTGCGTTCCGTATTCTTCTGCTTTTTTAATGTTTTTTAGAGCCTGTTCCGCTTTTGCGGTCTGTAAAAGTGTTTTTGCACTTAAATAACCCGTATTGTCATTGCTTGAAAAATAATCCTGTGCCTGTCGAAACTTTAAAAGTGCTGCGGTGGGCTTTTTATTTTCTAAATGCAAGGAACCCTGAGAAAGATAAACCTGCGCCAGATGGGCATTGTCCTGAGTGATGAGAAAAATAGTTTCGGCCTCTGTTAAGTAGCGTTGTGCAGAAG
>DRGP01000217.1 GCA_011050015.1 Leeuwenhoekiella sp.
CTTGTTATTGTGGTTGAAACCACCATGGCCGGTTTTCCCTTTTGGGCATCGCCCGCAAAGTCTGGACTGGCAATACGCTGCTCATCGTGATTCTCCAGAAAATGTAATAAATGGTTCTCAATATCCTGCTGCCCTTCTATAATTGGAGCGAGATGATCGGTACTTCCATGACCTTGCATAATATGTTTAAGAGTATCGTACAACGCTACTTTATCATACAGATAATCCATTTTTCCCTTGTGGATATAATCGCGGTATAATGACGGATTATATACCTCAGCAAGCAGAAAAGCATGAGGATTTTTCGCTTTGATCGCGCTATTCATATAGCTCCAGAATTCTACAGGAACCATTTCGGCCATGTCATAACGAAATCCATCAACCCCTTTTTCGATCCAAAAAAGAGCAATATCCTTGAATTTCTTCCAGGAAGACGGCACCTCTTTATCCTTCCAGAAAGCAGCGTGTTCCTCATAATTTTTATCATAAAAATTATCTGGAAGTGTTTCAAAATCGTGACCGCCATCAGGATTTACGCCATAATTTACCTTTACCGTTTCATACCAGTCATTTTGATCGGGATGCGCGTCACGGGCGCCGTTCCCCGTCCATTTCGCAGGACTTTCATCAAAGTTCCCGTCCACCAGCGAATCACTAATTCCGCCTAGCGGTATATAGCCATTTTTCCAGTCTGGAACTTTAAAATCCTGCCCTGGGATGTAATAAAAGTTATTATTTTTAGCGTAAACGGAATCTGTATCATCCTCGGCACCAAAATCGGTTACATCCTCAGGATTATTTTTGCCTTCATAGTTACGCGCGACATGGTTGGGCACGATATCAATAATAAGTTTTAGACCGGCCGCGTGGGTACGTTTAATTAGATCTTCAAATTCTTCCATACGCTTGGCGGGATCTTCAGCGAGATCAGGATCTACCTGATAGTAATCCTTCACCGCATATGGGCTTCCGGCACGACCCTTCACCACATCGGCATCATCGTTGGAGATTCCATAATCGGTATAATCAGTGATCACCGCGTGGTGTGGGACTCCGGTATACCAGATGTAAGTCACGCCCAACTCTTTAATCTTTTGAAGTGCTTCGGGAGTAAAATCGCTGAATTTACCCACACCATTTTCTTGAATAGTTCCCCATGGTTTATTGGTGGCATTCGTATTGCCAAATAATCGGGTAAAAACCTGATAAATCACTTCTTTATGAGCCATTTTCTGCATCTTTTTTAGGTTTTTGGGTTCGTTTTTACACGAGAGTGTGGTGATAAAAACTAGTGTTATTGCTAGTATTATTTTCATTGCGTGGTGTATTATTCTGGTAGACCTTTCAGGTCTTGTGTATAGAAACTAATCCAGTTCAATAACCAAAGACGTTTTTGCACTTACCTTTAGTTGATCTTTCAAATCTAATTTTTGACCAGAAAGTATATCGGTTCCCGAAATCTTTTTATTTAGGCCTTCGGCGAAACGATCAAGTTGAATTATCTGATCTTCGGTATTATTATTAAGTACGACCATAATTCGTTGCGCATCAAGAATTCTGAAATAAACATAGACATTTTCCTGAGGAACATAGTGCAATAAACGTCCCGTATGGACGGTTTTTGCCCCTTTGCGCCAATTAAATAGCTTTTTGGTAAACGCATGATAGTTCTCTTGAGTTTCGCTGCGCCCAGACTTTGTAAACGCATTGGTTGCGTCACCTTCCCAACCGCCGGGAAAATCACGGCGAATGTCGCCATCTCCCTTATCCTTATCGCCCTGCATCCCAATCTCACTACCGTAGTACAACTGCGGGATGCCCCGAGTCGTGGCGATAAGCGTTGTGGCCAGTTTATAATCTTCCAGGCTTCCCTTTAGTTTGGTATTTATCCGCTGGGTGTCGTGATTTTCGGTAAAAACGAGCAGATTATTGATGTCTGGATACAGAAAATCATTGGAAAGTACATGGTAGGCGCGCACCATACCGGTATCCCAATCCTGCCTTTCAGCGAAAAGCTCTTCCATCGCATCATGTAGGGGAAAATCCATTACTGTGGGCAGATGCGAATTAAAATTCTGAATGGCGCCCACCTTGCTATCTTTTTGCCAGTAAGCAATCTGTGCCGGTTCATGCATCCATACTTCGCCCATAATGTTCAGGTTAGGATATTCATCCATAATGGCTTTGGTCCATTTCGCAATACCTTCCTTTTCATTATAGGAATACGTATCTACCCGCAGACCGTCCAGATTGGCGTATTCTATCCACCAGATAGCATTTTGAGTGAGATAATTCAGCAGTAACGGGTTGCTTTGATTAAGGTCGGGCATTGATTTTACAAACCAGCCATTCTCATTATAGTGCTTGTCTATTGCAGAAGTATGCGGATCAAATTGGGTGGTCATGCGGTAATTCGTATTGGCATACCCGGGAAATTGATGAATCCAGTCGTAGGTGGGCAGGTCTTTCATCATCCAGTGTTCTGCGCCCCAATGGTTGGTCACATAATCCATAATAAGCTTCATATCCCGCTCATGTAGGCACGCTGCCAGGTCTTTATAATCTTCATTGGTCCCATAACGTGGATCTACGCGATACACATCGCTCTGCGCATAACCATGGTAAGAATAGCTTTTATCGTTATCTTCATTAAGGGGAGTACTCCAAACGGTAGTAACGCCAAGGTCTTGCAGATAATCCAGATGATCCTTAATCCCCTGAATATCGCCGCCATGCCTTCCCCCTGGTTGTTTACGATTGGTTTTTTCGGTCATCGCAGGGGCAGAATCATTAGCTGGGTTTCCATTTGCAAAACGGTCTGGCATAAGCAGGTAGATCAGGTCGCTACTGTCAAAACCCTTCCGCGCAGCGGAATGAGCTCGGCGCTCTTTAAATGTGTATTCCTGTGAAAATGCAGTGGCTCCCTCCTTTTGAAAAAGGAAGGTATAGGTACCCGGTTTTACGGCTTTACTTTTAATGGTCACAAAAAGATAGTTGGGATTTTCTGTTTTCTTGACCTGAATGATTTCTATTTCGTCTGAAACGCTCACGTCATAATCAGCAATGTTTTTGCCATAAAATAATACTTGTAGATTTTGCAGGTGCATATCAGACCACCAGAACGGGGGTTCAACACGTTTAAGTTGCGCATTTGTCATTTGAAAGATGAATAAAAATAGGATGCTATAGCGGAAAATCATGTATAAAAGATAGATTTATGGCCAAATTGGACTGTTTTTTAAATAAAAAAAAGTTATTTCCTTTCACGAACCGGAAGATTCCCGCTTAATAAGAGAGGTTTTAATCACCCGGGTACTGAAACTCTCTTCCTCTTTGTCAGACTGTAAGCGTTTTAAAAGCATTTTTACGGCCACACGGCCCATTTCCTCACCATGCTGACTTACCGTACTAACGGCCGGAGTAGCATGTTTGAGCAATTTACCATCGGAAAAACCGATTATTGCCACATCTTGAGGCACTTTTTTACCGTGGTTCTGTACCGCTTTCATAGCAGTAACCGCAAAAAGTTCATTTACCGCAAAAACCCCGTCTATATCTTGATTTTCTACTAGTTTTTTGATGGGATCCTCGCAGCCTGCTATTCCATCTATACGCACAATAAGCGATGGGTCAAGCTCCAGACCGTGATCGCCCAGCGCTTTTATATACCCTTGCGTACGCAAATGACCTACGCTTATATAGTCAACCGTTGTAATAAGCGCGATTTTTTTGCACCCCTGCTCAATAAGATGGCTTACGGCATTATAACTGCCCCGCGCATCATCTACAATAACTTTGTCACAAAGTACCTGCTCTGTCACGCGGTCCAACATGACCAGCGGCATGCCTTGATTTTCTACTTCAATAAGGTGGTTGTAATCCTGGCGCAGCATGGTTTCTTTAGAAAGGGAAATGATAAAACCATCTACCTGTCCGCCATGGGCCAGAGTATCTATGTTGACCACTTCTTTATCAAAAGACTCGTTGGAAAGGCAAACGATGACATTATAACCTTTCTCGTTGGCCACCTGCTCTACGCCACCTATTACTTCACCAAAAAAATCATTGACAATTTCCGGAATGATCAGGGCAATATTTTTAGTACGTCTGTTTTTTAAGCTTATGGCAATATTATTGGGTTTATAGTTATAAAGCGCTGCAAAAGCCTTTACTTTTTCACGGGTATCTTCACCTATTTCTGGACTGTCCTTAAGGGATTTAGATACGGTTGAAATAGATACTTCCAATTCTTTGGCGATATCCTTTAAAGTTATTTTTCTCTTCATAACAAGGCACAATTTAGCTAAAAATTAGCTACATTAGCTTCTTAGATATTAAAATCGGCCGACAAATTATCTACCGAAAAAGTTGTTAACACGAAACCGTTATAGTTTGTCTATTGACTATTCTTCTACACCTAGTTATTTTTGTTTTTCTTACTTTTAACGGCTGAAAATTCAGAATCACGCAATTTTAATAGTAGAATTATTCAAAAAATGTACATGAAAACAATTTTAAAGGGATTTGTATTCCTCTTTTTGTTCGTCTCTTTTACATCGTTTGCGCAAAACTCAGTGAGCGGAACGGTCGTAGAGGCTTCGACTAATCAACCCGTACCCGGAGTCAATATCTTGGTACAAAACACTACCAACGGCGTCACCACAGACTTTGACGGAAATTATACGTTAACAGGTATAAGTAACGGCGATGTGATCGAGTTTTCGTTTGTGGGCTTTAAAACGCAAACGATAACGTACACTGGGCAATCTACCATGGATGTTAACTTCGCTGAAGATGCTTCAGAACTGGAAGCTGTAGTCGTTGTAGGCTATGGTACTACAACCAAAAAAGACCTTACCGGCTCTGTAGAACTCGTAAGCGAGGATGATTTTAACAAAGGTAATAACGTTACTGCGGAAAATCTGCTCAATGGTCGTGTGGCCGGTGTGACCATAAATACAAGCGGTGCACCTGGTTCTGGATCAGAAATTAGGATACGGGGCGGGGCTTCGCTCAATGCTTCCAACAGTCCACTTATTGTAATAGACGGACTTCCTGTGCAGAGCAATGCCACGGGTGGGTCGCGCTCTGTTCTTTCTTCAATAAACCCTGATGATATTGAGTCTTTTTCCGTACTTAAAGATGCCTCTGCTGCTGCTATTTATGGAAACCGGGGTGCTAATGGTGTGATAATCATAACCACAAAAAAAGGGAAATCACAGCTGCAGGTAAATGTAGATACCCAATTGAGTGTAGGTACACTTGCCAATAAACTAGATGTTTTTTCGGCAGCGGAATTTCGTGGTTTTATCAACGAAAACTTCCCACAACGGACCAATTTTTTGGGAAATGCCAATACAGACTGGCAGGATGAAATTTACAGGACCACCTTCTCCACGCAGCATAACGCTTCGGTAAGCGGGTCGCTATTTGACGTCCTGCCCGTGCGTCTTTCTGCTGGTTTTGCTGATCAGGAAGGGCTTAGAAAAACTTCAGAATTTGAACGTACTACTACGTCGCTGGCGTTGAACCCCAGATTTTTTGACAATCACTTAAAAATTGATGTCAATGCCAACCTCAACTTTGAGAAAAACCGTTTTGCTCCTGGTGTAGAAGGACAGGCCATTGAATACAATCCCACCCTACCGGTTTATGACCCTACTTCAAAATATGGCGGTTTTTATGAATATAGAAGTAATTCCGGGAATGTTCTGGGCAATATACCGCTCAATCCTGTTGCCCAATTACTACAAACCCGTGATTACAGCAATGTGCGCCGATACTATGGAAATTTTAAGATAGATTATAAACTGCATTTTTTACCTCAGGTACGCGCCGTTGTTAACCTGGGTCTAGACCAGAGCAACAGTCGCGGCACGATTTTAATTGATGAAAATAGCGCAAACGGGGTGAACGCTGAACAGGGTGAACTTATAGGTGGCAGAAGGGACTACAGCAGTGATGTATCTAACAAACTTTTTGACGGATACCTGGTCTATAATGATTCCTTTGGGGAATTTAATTCTGAAATCACCGCGGGATACTCCTATCAAAAATTTGAGCAGGAAGACTTTAATACCAACCAGATTCTCGATCCAAATGCACCGGAACCCGATGTGTTTACGGCTCCAGACGTAGTGCTTCTGGCCTATTTTGCCCGTGGTAATTTTAACTATAAAAACAAATATTACCTGAGCGCTTCTGTGCGTCGCGATGGTACTTCCCGTTTTGGGCCTGATGAGCGATTTTCCTATTTTCCTGCCGTAAGTGGCGCGTGGCAGATAAGCGATGAAAATTTCTTAAAGGAATCCAACACCCTGAGTAACTTAAAACTGCGTGCAGGTTATGGGATTACCGGGCAACAGGATATTACCGATGCGTTTGCCTACTTTGCCCGTTACAGGCTGGGTACGAATAATTCACAATATGCCTTTGGCAACGAGCCTATATTTTTGGCGCAGCCGCAGTTTAGAAACCAGGGTATTAAATGGGAGGAAATAACCGAATACAACCTGGGCTTGGATTATGGTTTTTTTGATAATAAAATCACTGGTTCACTAGACTTTTTCAGAAAAGAATCTGACGATCTGCTCTCACAAGCTCCCATCCCAGATGGTGCCAACTTCTCCAATCAAGGCTTTCAGAATATCGGGAAATTCATCACACAAGGGGTCGAATTTGCCGTAAACCTCAACGTAATAGATAATGATGATTTCAGCTGGAACCTGAATTACAATGCCACCTATATAGAGCGCGAGATAGACCGCCTAGCCTTTGGCCAGGATATTCTTACCGGTGGTATTTCTGGCACTACGGGTAATACCGCTCTAATTCAGCGAGAAGGTGAAGATGCATTTTCTTATTTTCTGTATCATCAACTTTATGACAATGCTGGAAAGCCTATAGAAGGTGCTTATGCTGATTTGAATGATGATAACCTTATTAATAACGAAGATAAATATGTAGCCGGTAATGGAAGGCCCGATGTAACCATGGGCTTCCGTACAGATCTTACTTATAAAAATCTCGATTTTAGCTTTAACATGCGTGCAGCTTTTGGTAATGAAATATACAATAATGTCGTTTCTACCAGGGCACAATATGCTAACGTTTTCAGGACCGTATTGAGCAACGCGCCCACTCAGATCTTACAAAGTAATTTTGAGAACACACCAGACGTGCTTTTATCTGATTACTACCTTGAGGATGGTAGTTTTTTGAGGATGGATAATATTACACTGGGCTACACCTTTAACAAGGCCTTTACCGGGGATAATGAATTAAGGATTTGGACGGGCGTTCAAAACGCTTTTATAATTACCGATTACTCCGGTATTGATCCAGAAATCTCAAACAACGGTATAGATGCCACCATCTACCCACGCCCTAGAACCTTCTTATTCGGAATTAATTATGGATTTTAAAATAGCAACAATGCGTACCTATAAATTAGTATTATTTTTAATGCTGGGCCTCGGTGTGTTCACAAGCTGTGAAGACGACCTGAATGTTCAGCTGGAGGACGATGATGAATTGACATCAGACGACCTCTTTACTTCGCCGGAAGCTTATAAACAGGCGCTTGCCGGAGTTTACGGAAATTTAAGTTTCTCTGGGATAAACGGTCCCGACAGCGATCCCAACCTTTCAGGTCTGGATGGCGGTACAAGCCAGTATATCCGGGGGCTTTTCAACCTGGAGAACCTAAGCACAGACGAAGCCTTATGGACGTATGAAAATGACCCCGGCCTGCGCGATATGCAGCGCAATACCTGGGGTTCAGACAACCCGTTGATTTTAGGGGTTTTTGCCCGTGCCGGTTATGAACTTTCCCTGGCCAATGAATTTTTGCGCCAGACCACTCCAGAAGTTTTGGATGGCAGAGGCGTTTCAGACCAACTGAGAAGTGACATTCAAAGCTATCGAGCAGAAGCGAGAGCGTTACGCGCGCTGTCCTATTACCATTTTATGGATTTATTCGGTAAAGCTCCTTTTTATACCGAAGAAGATCCCGTAGGCTTTGTACAGGCCGAAGAACTGGATCGCGCAGCGCTTTTCAGTTATATAGAAAGTGAACTTAATGCCATTATAGATGATCTTGTACCCGCAATGCAAAATGAACATGGCCGTGTAGATCAGGGTATGGCGCACATGCTCCTGGCAAAGATTTACCTCAACGCAGAGGTATATACCGGCGAGGCCAGATATGCTGATTGTCTTGCACAGTGTGAGGCAATCATTAATAGCGGGTATCAACTCACGCCAAATTACCTTGATAACTTTAGGGCAGATAACAATACCAATGGTGCCCAGAACGAGATTATATTCCCAATTATCAATGATGGTCAGACTGCTCAAAATTATGGAGGGACCACATTTCTTATACAGAGTCAGGTAGGAAACCCGGAAGCTAATGGTGAATCACTGGGTGTAAATCCTAGCGGTTTTAGTGGGACTTTGCGGGTAAGAAGTCAGTTTTCAAGACAGTTTACCGAAAATCCTATTTATGAGAATGATGCCCGTAATACGCTTATTACCGAAGACAGGCCCATAGAAATCAGTGACGTAGGCAATACAGCAGAGGGATATCTTATTGCAAAATATTCAAATAGAACTTCAGACGGTGGCTTTGGCGCAGACCGCCTATTTACTGATACCGAGTATCCTATGTTTAGATATGCTGATGTACTGCTTATGTACGCCGAAGCCCATCTGCGAGGAGGCGGCGGTGAGCGTGCAACCGCGGTAAACTATGTTAATGCACTTCGCGAAAGGGCCTTTGACAATAGTTCGGCTAATATTTCCAGCAATGCGCTTACTTTAAATTTCCTTATCGATGAACGTTCTCGTGAATTGTACTGGGAATGTATGCGTCGCCAGGACTTAATTCGTTTTGGTCTTTATACCAGCAATCAATATATCTGGTCGTATAAAGGGGGGCCACAAACAGGAACCAGCATTCCAGAATACAGAAATCTTTTTCCTATTCCAGATCAAAGTCTTTCTTCCAATCAAAACCTGACCCAAAACCCGGGATACTAAACATAAATTCTAATTATAAAGTACATACTCATGAAAAAATTCTCTTTAATCATAATGGCGCTGTTTCTGGCCATAGGCTTCACCAGCTGTTCAGATAGTGATGATCTCAATCTGACCGTGCAGCCAGACCCGGAAGGACTTAATTTTACCAGTACTATTTCCAGCGAATATATTTTAACAAACGATACCCGTAGTAATCTTGCGGAGCGTTTTGTCTGGAACGAAGTAGATCTGGGTCTGCCTACAGATATTACCTACGAAGTGCAGGGTGCATCCACTTTAGAATTTACAGACATGAAAGTGTTGGGATCAACAAATGAAACCAATGCCGGTGTGACCGTAGATCAATTTTTACAACTGGCTACCGCTGCAGGACTTGATAACGATCCTGAAACAACCATTACAGATACAGAAGGTAACACAGTTGCAAATAACAGTGGTATTATTTTTATACGCCTGCATGCTTTTGCCGGTAATGGGAATGCAAATTCCGTTGAACAATTTTCTGACGTGCAGGAATTAAATGTGTTTTTGCCCGAAAATGTAGGTGCAGAAGAAATGCCTGCAATGCTTTATGTAGTAGGAAGCTTTCTGGATGATGCGCAATATGGTGCAGAATGGACTGCCGGTGACGCTGTTGCTCTTGCTGCATCTTCAGCAAATACAACTGATTTTCAGGGGTATGTAAGCATCCCGAATGCCGATTCACAGTTCAAATTCCTGCCTACTTTAGGTACTTTTGATGGTGATTATGGCGATACCGGAGCAACTGACGGAACCTATTCGGAAACGATCATTCAGGATGGTGAGGTTAATTGTGGCACTCCAGATAATGAAGGGGGTTACTTCTTAGTAAATGTGGATACTTCTGAATTGACCTACTCGTTACGCCCACAGGTTTGGGGAATCATCGGTGCTGCCACTCCTACCGGATGGGACAACGACACCAACCTTACGTATAATCCCGAGGATAAAACCTGGACTATAGACCTTGATCTTATCCCTGGTGCTTTTAAATTCAGGGCCAATGATAACTGGGACGATAACGTAGATAATTTAGGAGCTGGTGATGAACAAGGAATGTTGAGTTTTAGCGGGGACGACTTAAACTTTGAAGGTGAAGCCGGTAATTATCATGTAGTGCTAGACCTCAGCAATCCACGCGCCTACACCTATACCATCACGGCCAATTAAAAATAACCGAATTGCAAACTGATAAAAAGGCTGGATTTTACCTAAAATCCAGCCTTTTTTATCTTAAAATAAAATCTTATGAAAACAAAACTATCTTTTGTCTGTGCGTTTTTACTGGCTGCGGTGGGCATGGCCCAGCAAATTACGGTGGCTCCAAATCCCTTTGACGAAGACGAGGAAATCACCTTTACTTTCTCTGAACTTGACGTTCAGCAAGCCTGGGGCACTTCAGATGTCTATCTGTGGGCCTGGTATTTTGATGCCAATGGTGATTTTGTGGGTAACCCAGATGCAACGGGCAGCGATTTTGGCAATTCCCCGGAAACAGCAAAATTTAACGATAATGGCGATGGCACGTATTCATATTCCTTAACACCCAGTACATTTTATGATGCAACGGGAATTTCCCAAATTGGCGTTTTGGCAAAATCTAAGGATGGAAATAACCAGACCGGTGATTTTCTATTCAACGTGGGCACTTTCAGGCTAACCCTTGATACACCTACAGAACAAACCAGCATTGTAAATGCAGGGAGTTCTTTCAGCATCAATGCGAGCAGCAGTGCTGCCGCAGATTTTGAATTGTTTGCTAATGGAACTTTGGTAAATACCCAAACCGGGATCACTGATTACAGTTTTACATATACCATAAACGAAAACGTGGACTTTAGACTCGTTGCTTCCCAAAATGGATCGGAGAATGCGGTTGAACGTACCTTTAGGGCACTTATAAATCCAACACCTACCGAAGCTGCCGTTCCCGCTGGAATGCAGAATGGTTTCAATTATGATCCTTCAAATCCGGATGAAGCTACGTTTGTTTTATATGCACCAAACAAGGATTTTGTGCACTTAATTGGCAATTTTAACGATACAGATTGGGAGATTTCCAATACCTATTTACTGAATAAAGACAGCGGCTCTGACCGTTTTTGGATCACTGTAGACCTTTCAGAAAACAGTATTTCAGATTTATTGTACCAATACGTTGTGGACTACGAGATTCGCGTGGCAGACCCCTACTCTACTTTGGTCTTAGATCCATTTAACGATTCGTTTATAGAACCATCGGTATATCCTGAATTACCGGCTTATCCCACTGATAAAACGACTCAAGATGTCTCTTACGTTGATCTTGATGAAACCGAATATGAGTGGCAAAACAACGATTTTTCTCCCCCAGCGAAAGAAGATCTGGTCATCTATGAACTCCTGATAAGGGATTTTGATGATAATCACAGCTTCAACGATGTGGCTAACAGGCTCGATTATCTGGAAGATTTGGGTATAAATGCTATTGAACTGATGCCTGTTCAGGAATTTGACGGCAATATCAGCTGGGGTTACAATCCCGCTTTTCATATGGCGCTTGACAAATACTACGGAACTCGAAATGCTTTTAAAGCACTCATAGATGCCTGTCACGCGCGCGGTATCGCCGTTTTGCTAGATGTTGTTTATAATCAAGCTACCGGTCAAAATCCGTATTTTAGAATGTACAACACCACAAACGGTGGTACAGATGGTGTTCCGCGAAGCGATAATCCATTTTTTAACGAGGCCGCAACCCATGCGTATAGTGTGTTCAACGATTTTGACCACAGCGCCACCGCGACCCGAGATTATGTAAAACGCGTTACCGATTACTGGATCAGTGAGTTTAACCTGGATGGTTTCCGCTATGACCTTACTAAAGGTTTTACCCAAAACTGTACCTCAGAAGATCAGGATTGTACTAACAGTTATCAGGCAGATCGGGTCGCGGTACTTAAAGAATATGCCGACTATAACTGGGCGCAAAAAGACGATTTTCTTGTCATTTTTGAACATTTAGGGGGTATCGAGGAAGAAAATGAATGGGCCAATTATCGCGCCGATGAAGGAAAGGGCATCTTGCTTTGGGATATTCAAAATGGACAATATAACGAAGCGACAATGGGCTATGAAAACGCTGATTTTTCAGGTATTTCCTATCAAGATAAAAGCTTTGATGTTCCGGCGGCTGTAGGGTATATGGAAAGTCATGATGAGGAGCGCCTCATGTTCAAAAATCTGGAATTTGGTAATGCTAGCGGCGATTATAATGTTAAAGAGCTGCCCACCGCGCTTGAGCGCATGCAGGCAGCGGGAGCGTTTTTCTTTACCGTTCCCGGCCCAAAGATGATCTGGCAATTTGGCGAACTGGGCTATGACGTGAGCATTTTTACCTGTGAAGATGGCAGCTTACCACAGCCCTACCCCAATCCCGATTGTAAATTAGCCCCAAAACCAGACCGCTGGGACTATCTGAATAATCAAAACAGGATAGCGCTACATGATACGTGGCAAAAACTCATTAATTTAAAGTTGAGCGAACCTATTTTTAAAACCAATAACTTTAGCGTTGACGCAGGAAATACAAATGGACTTAAAAAAATTCAGCTCACCGATGACAACGCCACCGGTGATCAAATTAAATATGTGACCATTATTGGGAATTTTAGTGTAACCACACAAAACATCAACCCACAGTTTCAGGAAATCGGAACTTGGTTTAACATGCTTGATGGAAGCAGCATCAACGTGTCAAATGCAACCGCTCCCATTAGCCTATCTCCCGGTGAATTCAAAATTTATGCGAATGAAGAATCCAATCTTGATGTTCAACAAACTGAAAGGCTCACCACGTTGAACTTGTATCCAAACCCTGCTTCGCAATTTATAGGTTTCAGTAAGCCAGTAACAGATGTTACGATTTATAACATTTCAGGCCAAGCGGTAAAAACGGCCAATTTGGATCAAAATCAGACAAAAACAGTCGATATTTCGCAGTTATCAAACGGATTTTACTTGGTGAAAGCTACTGGCAATCAAGGCTCAAAAACCTTTAAATTACTGGTAAAATAGCCTCTAAATAAGCTATTTTAAGCCTAAAAAAGCGGATTTTCAAAAATTGGAAAATCTGCTTTTTTTATTTGATATTCATCCCAATCATCCTAAAGAAAAATATTGTAAACATTTCCGTGAAGCATGAACGGTTTCAATGTAGCACAATACCTTTTTTAAGGGAAGCTTATCATTTTTCAGTCGGTAGTCCATCAAAAATGGGCTAAATTGGTTTCAAAATGGACTAAAAATCAGAAAAATCAAACACATGAAAGCCATAGGATTTAAGAAATCACTCCCTATAAACGAAAAGGAAAGCTTTATCGCTTTTGAAACCGATACACCAACACCTAAAGGCCGTGACGTGCTCATAAAGGTTCACGCCATTTCAGTAAATCCGGTTGATACGAAGATCAGGCAATCTGCCGCAAAAGATAAAACACTTGACGAACCCAAAATCATCGGTTGGGATGCTGCAGGTATCGTAGAAGCCGTGGGCGACGAGGTAGAATTTTTCGCAACAGGGGATCCCGTTTTTTGCGCCGGTGACCTAACCCGCTCTGGCAGCAATGCCGAATATTACCTCATCGATGAACGTATTGTAGGCCATAAACCCAAAAATTTAAGCTTTACCGAAGCCGCCGCCATGCCGCTGACCGCACTGACCGCTTGGGAAACCCTTTTTGAGCGCATGCGTATCCTTAAGGAAAAAGATGCCGGCAAGAGCCTGCTCGTCATAGGTGGTGCCGGCGGTGTAGGATCGATCGCCATCCAGATGGCCAAAAGAATTGCCGGTCTGGAAGTCATCGCGACCTCATCACGTGACGAGACAGCACAATGGTGCAAAGATCATGGCGCAGATCACATCGTAGATCATCATAATCTGGTGGAAAATGTAAAAAAAGCCGGATTTGAAGAAGTAGATTTTATTGTTGATTTCCACGACTTAAATCAGTATTGGGATGCTTGTGTAGAATTGATCAAACCGCAGGGGCATATTACTTCGATCACCGGTTCTCCAGAACCACTTCATTTAAATAAGCTGAAAAACAAAAGCGTCACTTTCTCCTGGGAATTGATGTTTACCCGCGCCATGTTTAACACAGAAGACATGATCAACCAGCACCGCATTTTAAACACCGTGGCAGAATTACTGGATAACGGAGAGCTAAGGAGCACCCTGAATAACACCCTGCAGGGAATGACCGTTGATAACTTTAAAGCCGTTCATGCCCAGCTGGAATCTGGCAAATCGATCGGGAAAACAGTGATTGAATTTTAGTGTTACGGTTTTAAAACTCTTTCAAAGTTTAGAACTTTGGAAAAGTTGAAAAACTAAAAATAGTTTCCAAAAAGTAAAAAACCACCTAAAACTGCCGAAAATCAGTCGTTTTAGGTGGTTTTTTGGAGGTTAAAACATCGTTTTTAGCTCAGACCTGACAGGTTTTTGAAATTTTACTCCAATACCGAGAATTCAATCGCCGAATCTCCATAAATAGTGTGTTCCTGCTTTTTGAAATCTTCCGCTTTTGCTTTATAAATGTTCGGCACAAAAGTCTGCGGATTCAAATCTAATAACGGAAACCAGGTGCTCTGTATCTGGATTTGCAGTTTATGGCCCTTTTTAAAGGTATGGTTCACCGCTTGTAGCTCAAAGTTTACCGGGGTCTTGGTATTCGGCTCAAACGGTTCGGGTTTTGAAAAATCATTTCTAAAACGCCCGCGCATCACCTCGCTGCGCACCATCATAAAATAATTGCCCATTTTCAGATATTCCTGCGTTTCTTCAAAATCCTCTGCATCTGCTGGAAAAACATCAATAACTTTCACGACCCAGTCTGCATCGGTGCCGGTTGTGGCGACTTGCAATTTGGCTTTAATGGAATCTGAAAGCGTCATATCTTCCTCTAAAACCTCAGTTTCATACACCAACACATCCGGGCGACGGGCGGCAAAGCGCTGGTCATCGGTCATGTACTTTCTGGGGGTAAATACCATTTTGATATCTTCAGAATAAGGCACCGGTTTTTTAGGATCACTGATAAACGTATTCTCAAAATCGGCTTCTGCATTTTCAGAGAGTGATTGATTTTCGCCTAAATACATGGTTTTTTGTGTGGTCGCTTTGGCTGGCCATTCGGCAAAATCATCCCAAGTATTAGAACCGGTATCATACATGTGTGCTTCGGGCAGGTCTAGTTCGCCTTTTCCATTTTCCTTTAGAAAATGATTGAAAAACTTCGTTTCCACATTTTGCTGAAAATCCCGTGAAATATTTTCACCAAAATACACATTCCCGATTGCCTGTCGTGCATTAGTGCGCGCCCAGTCGCCATGACTCCACGGACCATAGACAATGGTATTGTAATTACTGCTCGTTTTTTCGATCTGTTTGTAGGTTTGAAATGGGCCATACAAATCTTCGGCATCAAAAAAGCCGCCCACGATCATCACTGCCGGTTTTATATCTTTTAAATGCGGAATGATATTACGTTTTTGCCAGAAATCATCGTAACTGGAATGATCCTTAAGCTGCTGCCAGAATACATTGTCCTCCTTATAAAAACTATCTAAAGTAGTCAGTGGCTCGTGCTCCAGAAAAAACTGGTACTGATCTTCGGTGCCCAACTCCGGGAACTGATACCAGGCTTCTTTGGTCGGTTCATCTTTCATGTAACCAAAAAGAGACGTGGCCCGCCAATAACTGAGCAAATAGGCTCCATTATGATGAAAATCATCAAAAAAGAAATCAGAAATACAGGCCTGTGGCGAAACTGCTTTCAATGCGGGGTGACCACTCAATAAGGAATACGTGGCATAAAAACCAGGATAGGAAATCCCCCAGATTCCAACGTTTTTATTGGTATTTTCCACATTATTGACCAGCCAGTCTATAGTATCAAAGGTATCGCTGGCTTCATCCGTTTGGTCTCCTTTTTTATTAGGAATGTAGGGGCGCATATTATCATAGACCCCCTCACTGTTCCAGCGGCCGCGTACGTCTTGCTGCACAAAAATATTGCCTTCCTTCACCATAAATTCATTGGGCCCTATGCGGTTTTTATAGGCATTTTCGCCATACGGCTTACAGCTGTAAGGCGTACGCATCATGAGAATGGGATATTGTTGCGACTTATCCTTTGGAGAATAAATGGTGGTGTGCAGTTTGATGCCATCACGCATCTCGATCATTACTTCTTTTTTATCGTAATGAGCTTTTACATAGGCTAAGTCCTGCGCGAACATTGATATTCCTGTAAGTAAAAATAACAATGTGAATACTTGGGTAATCTTCTTCATTTTTTGATTTTAAATTGGTATTTGAATTTCTGAATCGTTTTAATATTAAACATTTTAGGCTTGTTCAACTTTCTTTAGCTCTAGTAATTGCATCCTGATCATCAGAACCTGGAAAATCTAATTTCATTATGCGCTTATCTACGAAGGAAAATATGCAGATAAAAGTTTGCTTTCTGCTAGGCTAAGAAAAATCTTTTATATCTAACTTTCTATTGTTTGTTCATTATGTTTCTCGAGTAAAGCATTCAATAATTCTAAAGAATAATAGCGTCCATTCTCTAAGAAAATTTTAAATAATGGTCTTAAACCTTTAATAATACCTTTGCTTCTGCTGTAGACAAAAAATTCAATTATTAAACTTACGGCCTGTGGAATCCCGAAAGCTTTCAAGACAGAA
>DRGP01000218.1 GCA_011050015.1 Leeuwenhoekiella sp.
AAAAATGAAAAGAACCCTGGGGAACTTTTTTGCTTTTTTGTTGGCAATGGTTTCTCCTTTCTAAAATAGGTAATGCCTACCGAAATAATCCCCGGAACAAAAGCAATATAAAAAAGCCACCTAAGTTGGCCCGGATAAAAATATAAAAACAGTAGTGCGAGTGCAGGGCCGAATACCGCGCCCAAGGTGTCCCAGCCCCGATGAAAACTAAATACCTGCCCTTTGGTCTTTAATGTGGCCTCTCCCGAAAGCAGCGCGTCCCTTGGGGCGGTACGAAAACCTTTCCCGAGGCGGTCAATAGTCCTTGAAAAAAATATCCAGATCGGATAAACGAAAACGGCCATCATCGGTTTGGAGAGCGCGCTCAAAAAATAGCCCACCCGTACAAAGGGCATCCGTTTTCCTATCCTGTCGCTCCAGTTTCCAAAATAGCCTTTGCTAAGTCCTGCGGTCGCTTCGGCTAGTCCTTCCAGAACACCTATTAAAAATATGGAAAACCCAATATTTTGAAGATAAACGGGAATAATGGGATACAGCATTTCGCTTGCGATATCGGCAAACATACTTACCAGGGAAAGTATCCAGACCAGACGGGTTATATTTTTAAACATTTGAAAACTGTTTTTCTGCTTTACTCTTATAGAAAAAATACAATTTACTCATTAAATAGCCTAAACCTATTCCTACCAAAGCCGCTATTATTACATCACCCGGATAGTGGACACCATTATATATCCGACTGTAGGAAACCAATAATGCCCAAAAGCCCAATATCCATTTTAACCAATTGAATTTCTTTGGTAAAATGAAAAATAAAAATGCAGCAAGGGCAAAAGCATTGGCCGCGTGGGACGACACAAAACCATATTGGCCTCCCGGCCCGGCTTTGCTCAAATGTATCAATCCTTCCAATGCCGAATTATGAGATGGCCGCAAGCGTTTTACCGTATGCTTTATAAGGTGCGAGGCTATTTGATCTGCCAAAGTAATAAGAATCCCAATGGCAAGGAAAATCGGGATACTTCTTTTTTTGTAGTGCCAAATCAAAAGAGCTGCGATTGCAGTGTAAAAGGGTATCCAAAACAGTTTATCACTTGCCCAATACATAATCGGATCAAAAAAAGCATTGTGCTTTCCGTTAAGATAAAGGAAAAGCTTGGTGTCCAATGAATTTAAATTTTCTATCATATCTTAAAGGGGTTTGAAATCAGAGCTTAAAAGCAACTTTTTTTTATTAATGAGATTTTGCCTCATTTTATAACAAAGCAAAGCAGATGATACCCCAATAATAATTCCGCCCAATACATCACTCGGATAATGCAAACCTAAATGCAATCGGGAATAGCCTACCAATATTGCCCAGATAAATAAAATCAATTTTAAAAACCATTTTTTATATACATTAACCAGGGCAGCCACCATAGCAAATGTTAGCGTTGTATGACCAGAGGGAAATGAAGGGCTTAAACTTTCTTTGGTTTTTTCTAAATAATCATAGATAATGAATGGCCTTGTTCTGTTGAAGCCATACTTAAACAACGTAACAATAACGACTGCAACAAAAATTGAAATGATGACATACAGCATATTTTGGATTGTGATTATTTCCTTTTTTATCAATCCCTTTATTAATACAAAAACAGGAATACTAAAGACTATCGGGTACGCCAAATTTGTAATAATCCTAAAGGTTTCGTCCAAAGATTGATCCCTGTTAAGATAGATTACCTTAAGTGTGTTGATATCCAGGTTTGGAATAAAAAAGAAGGCAAGAATGGAAAGAAAAATGCCTATCCCAATGCTTATTTTTATGTTCTTTCTATTTAATGGGTTAATTGCCATAATTTTTCTTAGATCGTATATTGATAAAGCTTGACCTATTCAATTCTTTATTTTTTCAATTCAATTTCACTTTTTACCACTACGATTTTTGTTTCCTCAAGCAATAGCTTTTGATGTTGTAAAAATTCATTGATTTTTTCTTCTGTATCAGTGAGTTCTACCACGTGCGGATGCTTATAATGCCTTGTTTCACTAATTCCCCAGTGAATTTTTCCTTTTTCAAAATACCCTTTGCTCACGTTAAAATTCAACGCCTGATCTAAATCAAAAGCTTTGGCTTTTTTTATCAATTCTGAAGCAAAATCGCCGGCCTTCAATCTGTTCCAAAAAGAAAGGTTTTTTATTTTTTGACCGTATTCAAAGTAAATCCTGATGGTTATGTGGTTTTTCATTTATTATTGTTTTTATTTCGTCTATGTTTAATTTCAGCTAATTGAAGACCTTTTTCGCGGGTATAAACCGGATGCTTTGGGCTTCCTATAATTTGGGAGGAATAAACCCCGGAATGGCCGGAGAATAAATAAGCAGTACTACAAGCTAACGCTATAAAGACACCTGATTCTATTCCGAAAAGTTCTATTCCCATTACCGTACAGGCAATGGGCGTATTGGTTGCCCCGGCAAAAACGGCCACAAATCCCATACCCGCCAACAAACCCATTGGCAAAGGAATAAACCAAATCAAAACGTTGCCCAATGTAGCCCCGATATAGAACAAAGGGGTTACTTCACCTCCCTTAAAGCCTGCGCCAAGGGTAAACGAGGTGAACAAAACTTTTAATAAAAAATCATAAGAATTGAGATGAATATTAAAAGAATCGACAATAGTTGGAATGCCAAGCCCTATATATTTGGTGGTTCCCATAAAATAGATAGCGATTGCCAAAATAACCCCACCAATTACCGGTCGTAAAGGCGGATAATTGATGTATTTTTTAAACAAATCGCTCCAGAAATGGGTCGATTTGGAAAACAGCATCCCTACCAGGCCAAAAATAATCCCTGCCAATAATGCCCATAACAAATTTGCCGGGTTCATATTAGCTACTTCGGTTATATGATATTGGGTATGGGAAACGCCCCAAATCCTGCAAAAATAATCAGCAAAAACAGCCGCCATAAAACTTGGGATAATAGCATCCAATCTTATACGCCCCAATACCAAAACTTCAAGGGCAAAGATTCCCCCGGCCAAGGGTGTTCCAAACACCGAAGCAAAACCGGCACTTATCCCGGCAATCAACATAATTTTACGGTTTCGTCTTGAAAGTTTGAACAGCTTCGTAAACCTGTCGGCCACTGCGCCACCTACCTGAACTGCCGTCCCTTCACGACCAGCTGACCCCCCGAAGAAATGGGTGAGAACAGTTCCGAACAGCACTAAAGGTGCCATCCGGAAAGGAATGATCTTTTTTGGGGAGTGAAATTCCTCCAATAATAAATTATTGCCCTTAACGACACTATTTCCATATAGATGATAAGAAAGACCAATTATAAAACCACCTACGGGCAATAAGGCAATAATCCATAAATGGGATTCCCGCCAGGCAGTTGCCCATTCCAGGCTTAAAAGAAAAAACGCAGAAATACTTCCGGCAATGGCACCTATTAACAAGCAGATCAAGATCCACTTTAAAAGATATAGAAGGGAGGGTATTTGTTCTATTGAGGCTAAAGATTCTTTAATTTTTTTCAGATTCATACGGCCTAATTAATTATTTTTAAAGGCTTTTATCCCCGTAAACACAGCTTCTTTGCCCAATTCCTGTTCTATCCTGATGAGTTGATTGAACTTGGCAATGCGCTCGCCACGGCTACCGCTTCCCGTTTTTATTTTTCCGGCTGCCGTTGCCACGGCCAAATCTGCGATAAAAGTATCCTCGGTCTCCCCGCTTCGATGGGAAATGAAAAAACTGTATTTGTTCTTCTTTGCCAATGCTATTGTTTCCAAGGTTTCGGTAACTGTACCTATTTGGTTCAACTTGATGAGAATGGAATTACAGGCGTTTTTATCAATGGCTTCCTGTAAAAGTCTTTTGTTGGTACACAGCAGATCATCCCCGATCAATTCGATCTTGCTCCCCAGTTCATTTGTCAGGGTCTGCCATCCTTCCCAGTCGTTTTCCGCCATTCCATCTTCCAACGAAATAATGGGATATTGATCTACCCAGCTTTTCCAAAGATCAATGAGCTGGTTGCTTGAATATTTTTTTTGAGTGCTTTTAAATAAAACATAGTTCCCTTCCTGCCATAGTTCGCTCGCTGCGGGATCTAGGCAAATGGAAATATCGGTGCCCGGTTTATAGCCTGCTTTTTCAATAGCTTCAAGAATTACTTCAATCGCTTCTTCGTTTGATTTTAAATTAGGTGCAAACCCGCCTTCATCGCCAACCCCGGTAAAGTAATTTTTATTTTTCAGGATACTTTTCAAGGCGTGGAAAGTTTCTTCTCCCATTCGGATAGCTTCATAAAAAGCGGGGGCGTTATGGGGGGCAATCATAAATTCCTGAAAATCCACATTGTTATCGGCGTGAGCCCCGCCATTTATCACGTTCATACAGGGCACCGGCATTGTGAATTTTCCATCGGTATTCAAATAACGGTATAAAGGCTCTTTCGAAAATGCTGCTGCCGCTCTGGCAAATGCCATAGAAATGGGCAGTATGGCATTGGCGCCAAGATTTGATTTGTTGGAGGTGCCGTCCAGTTCCATTAGAAAATTGTCCAACTCCTGTTGGTTATCGAACACCTTATTGGAAAGGGCCGGTGCGATAATTTGGTTAATGTTGTTTACCGCCTTTAATACCCCTTTGCCATTGTATCGCGTTTTGCCCCCGTCCCGGAGTTCAACAGCTTCCTTTTCCCCAGTACTTGCAACGGAAGGGCAGATGGCACGGCCAAAAAATCCTTTTTCTAAAGTAATTTCTGCTTCCACAGTTGGATTTCCACGGGAGTCCAAAACTTCCCTTGCAATGAGTTTTTGAATTTCCCATCGAAGCGGGGAGACCGAGGATACTTTTATCGCAGATTTGGCCGTGGCAACGGCAGCCGGAAAAATAAAAACGGGA
>DRGP01000219.1 GCA_011050015.1 Leeuwenhoekiella sp.
CACCAATAGCATATTGACTGGTAGTAGCTGTTGAAGATGGATCCACTTCTACGTTTATCATCCTATCAGAAGCAGATTTTGTAGTTACAAAAACAGTTACCTCAGAGGATGTACCTTCCTCGGGGGTAGCGAGACTTAAATTTGTCGTCGTAAATTGAGCTAGTGTTTGTCCATTTTCAGTATCAAAAATAGGCAGTTCCTCTTCAGCGCAAGACGCTAAGCAGAATAAAATACTTAAAATTCCTAATATTTTTTTCATATCAATATTTTCTTAAAATTAGTATCCAGGGTTTTGTTCAATATTACTATTGGCATTTGTTTCTCCTATCGGAAGGGGCAACTGGAATTTATTATCACCTGCTGGCAAGACCTTAATTTCTGCGGGTGTTCCTCCACCGTCTGCAAAGTCTCCAAAATCAGATCTTGTTATAGCTTTTCCTCTTCTCTTTAAGTCAAAGAAACGATGCCCTTCGAATGATAACTCCACCCTTCTGTTAAATTGAATAGCTTCTTCTAACGCTGAACCTGTCTCTGTGCCGGCCACAAAATTATTGTAACGCTCAGCCCTTAATACATTCAAAGTTGCTAACGCTTCTGTTTCCATACCAAGTTCAAATTGAGCTTCTGCTTTGTTAAGAAAGACCTCTGCCATACGTAATACCTTTATATCTAAAAGTCCATTAATTTGAGTACCTTCTCCTTTAAATTTATTTATAGCATTATAATCATTATTGGAATACATTACTCGCTCCACCATTATAGGCCGTCTTACATCACTAGTATCTATACTCGTATAAAAAGCATAGTCTATGACATATTCAGATTTTAGATCGCCACTTACCGTCTGGCTGTACAATACACCTACATTTTCGTAAGTAGATTCAGAAGAGGTGTTTACAGACCATTCAATGAGTACCCCTGCATTATTATCATCGGTAAAAACACCAGGAAGCTGTTCTTTGGTAGCTATGGGTGCATCAACTTGATTTGCAGCACTGATAGCGTCCTGATATTGGCCATTATATAGATAAACTCTGGAAAGCATCCCGAACACACCATTCTTATTCAATCGTCCTTCTCCATTATCGTCGCCGATCAGTTGGCTAGCACGCGTAAGATCTCCTAAAATTTCTGTATAATTACTAGCCACCGTTTCCCGTGTGGGGTTTGCAAGAGGATCGTCGGTATCTCCATCTTCTACTTTAATATAAATGATTCCTGGAGACTGTGCAGCATCAGCGCTTTGGGTAGGAATTTTTGCATATGCCCGAACCAAATCAAAATGGGCAATTGCCCTTGCCGCTAAAGCTTGCCCCAATATATTATCTTTTTCAGGACTATCGGCCAGATTGTCAATTTGACCAATCACAAGATTTGCATTACTTATTGCTTCATATGCTTCACTCCACCACAAGCTTACTGACCCTCCCGTATTTGGCTGATAACGATAATCATAAAAAGTTTCATTAGAGAGGCGCCCCGTACGTGCAATAATTACATTATCAGATAGGATATCAGGAAGACCTTGATAGCCATTTGCCCCATCAGCATAGTAGTTAAAAAACTGGGCATAAGCTCCATCAACACCGTACTGAAATGTTTGTTCCGTATTAAAAAAGGTGGATGGATTACCTTGTACAAAAGGTTCTAATTCTTTCAACTCATCGTTGCAACCTACAAACACGAGGGCCATCGAGAGCAGAGAAAAGTATTTTATATATTTTTTCATAATGTATTTTTATTTTATTTAAAATCCAACTTCGATACCTATTGTATATGACTTCGTCTGAGGATAACTATATAAAGAAAATTCCCCAGGAACAAAACCAGTTGTTGCTTGACTATTTCTACCTCCTGCATTAGCAGTTTCTCCAGAGCCTATCCCTATTTCTGGGTCACCTTCATACTTACTGAACGTCAATATATTCTGACCGGTAGCATAGATCCTAAAAGAATCAATACCTAAATTATCATTTAAAAATTGAGAAGGTAAGTTATAGTCTAGAGTGAGGGTACGCAAACGTACATAGTCACCTTTTTCTAAAAATCGCGTTGAAGTCTGATCGGCCGTACCTTGATAAAGTGGACTAGGCAACACATTTTGATCTCCAGGATTTTTCCAATAATTAAAGGCTTCCACACGTCTGTTAGAATTCCCTATACCCCCAATGGCAACGCCGTCTGAACGTTGATAGTTAAGGATATAATTCCCAGCTTTACCTACAAAATCCGCACGAAGTCCAAATCCTTTATAATTTATACTGGTATAAAATCCTCCCTCAATATTTGCAATCGGGGATTTACCTGAAAGCACAGTATTGTTTCCAGAAAGATATTCACTTGTAACATTGCCTTCCGTATCTAAATATAGGGCTTGACCGTTCGCTGGATTGACTCCTGCATAACGTACAAGATTAAACGTATATCTTTCCTCACCCTCCCTTAAAATGGTCGTTCCATTATCAATGTCAACTCCATTAACTAGTTTTTTAACTTCATTGTCCAGAAAAGCGACATTACCTCCAATGGTCCATCGTAGATTCTGATTCCTAACAATGTCACCACTTAAGGTAACCTCAAGCCCTTTATTTTCAATTTCACCAATGTTTGACAAAATAGAGTTATTCTCATCTCCCACAGTGTTGGATATAGGACGGTTTAACAGAAGATCGTCAGAAGTTTTGACATAGTAATCTACAACACCTCTTAATCTTCGGTTTAACATAGAAAATTCAACACCAATATCTAAGGTAGACTGTGCCTCCCACTTCACATCGGGATTACCAACCCCTACAGGTACTGCTGTTGTACTACCATTATATGTAGAATCAAACCCGAGGAGATTAAGGTATTGAAAATCCGGAATATTCTGATTACCCGCTGTACCATAAGAACCTCGAAGTTTAAGGTCATTAAAAAACGAACCCTCCATAAAATCTTCACGTGCAATATTCCACCCCAAACTACCGCTATAAAAATAACCGTACTTATTATTTGGTCCAAAACGTGAAGAACCATCACTTCTGATCGAGGCTGAAGCCAGATATTTTCCATCATAATCGTAATCAACAAAAAGGCCTTGTGAAAACAGTACTCTTCGAGCTTCAGTTGAATACGCTAAGGTGGGTTCAGCTGCGATTATTTGATAGGGAATATCGGGTGTAGGGTATCCCCTTGATCCTGCTCTTAATTCCGTATAAATCCGTTCATTATATTCAAGTAAGAAATCTGCCCTAAAGTTGTGTAACTCCCCAAAAGTATCTGAATAGCTAAGTACGTTGTTAACATTATATTCAAAATCCTGGCTATAATTATCCGTTTGAGTTCCAGGGAAATCCGAATTTCCTACGGCACTATTTAGAACACCTCCAGCCAGTGATCTATTAGTACGGTTATAACGATTGCTTGTACCTCCTACCTGAAAACGGTTTGAAAATTTATCATTTATTTTAAGGTCCGCAAAAAGGCTACCTATAATTAAAAAATTTCTATTATCCTCAGGCTCAGTTTTAAGTGCTCTGGCTATAGGAAAACCTTGTATGGAACCCGATGTGTTAAAAATAGGAGAGCCATCTGCACTTGTAGCTACATTTCCGTCTGCATCTCTTGCATATAAAGGATCATATGGATTGTAATCATAAAGAGCCCTAAATGGATTCTGAACATTATTCCTGTCCCGTGGTAAATCTGTGGTGTTTCTGGCCAAAGATATATTGGTACCCACTGTTAACCAATCTTTTGCTTCATAAGTTGAATTTAACCTTGCAGAGACACGTTCAAAACCATCGATACGGTCTAAAATACCTGAATTTTTATCATATCCCAAGGAAAGAAAATAAGTTAATTTATCAGCCCCTCCAGAAATACTTAAAGAGTTTGACTGTATATACGAATTACGTAATAGTTCTTCTTCCCAGTCAGTATCATAAGAAATTAATTGAGCCAATCGTTCTGGACTCGCTGATGCTCCAGGCAGCACGTCTGCACCATTAACCCCCAAAGCGGCGTATTGTCTTTCTAATTCAAGTTTCTGAGAAGCATCCATCAAATCAAATGGATCATCTATTTTAGACCCTGAACCTACGGAAGAACGAAAAACAATTTTCGCATCTCCTTTTGAACCCCGTTTAGTAGTGATAAGAACCACCCCATTGGCACCTCTTGATCCATATTTAGAAACTGTTGCAGCATCTTTCAGAATTGAAAATTGCGCTATATCATTAGGGTTTATATTATTAACATCAGCTTGATTAATGGGAACCCCATCAACAATATATAAAGGGGCAGTACTTGCATTTATAGAACCTGCACCCCGAATCTGAACAAAAGCAGTTTGTCCAGGCCGTCCATTAGCTGCTGTAACTTGAACACCTGCTGCCTTACCCTGAAGTATGTTATCCACACTCGTAGATGGAACCAAGTTTTCTATTTCCTCACTCGTGACCGTCGAGACTGCAGAAGTAGAAAGTTCTCGGGATTGCTGGCCATAACCTGTAACAATAACCTCTTCTAGACTCTCTCCTTGCTCCATAACAACATCATAGGTATTCGACTGTCCTACTTGTACTTCTTCATCCTTAAAACCAACGTAAGAAAAGATTAATGTGGATCCCTGCTCAACCTCAATACTATACTGTCCATCAAAGTTAGTTTGCTGACCATTAGAAGTACCTTCTTCGATTATATTGACTCCTGGAAGTTCAAAGCCATCTTGATCAGTCACCGTTCCGGTCACCGTTTTTTGCTGTGCAAAGGAAATTTGTGCCAACAGGAAGAAGCCCATGACAAAATACCATGTAAATTTTGTTTTCATAAAATATATTTAATTTGAATTAGCCGGCCACAAACATGTAGCTTTTTTTTCAATAAAACAAAATTAAAAGTTAAAAGAAACTATTTTTAACATTAATAAACTCTAAAATCATGTTGGATTCATATCATTTTTAAGAGTATTTGATTACAAAAAGTAAGAATGACATAAGATATTACTTAAACTACAACGTTTTTTAAAGTATCTACAAAACGTTGTATTTTTAAATAATTTTTAAAGACTATTAACCTTAAACTATATATATTTTTGTATGCGCAGCACAATTTTCTTGCTAAAATACACTACATTTTTTGTCGATATTTTTTAAAAAACTATAAAAATAGCTACTTTACCAACCATGATTTTTAAACATCAACATACTTTAATAGAATGTGGAACCGATGAAGCAGGTCGTGGTTGTCTTGCCGGTCCAGTGACAGCAGCTGCGGTTATATTGCCAGCCCATTTTGAAGCGGGCCTCATTAATGATTCTAAACTACTATCTCACAAAACGAGAAATGAGCTGCGTAAAATCATTAAAAACAAAGCGCTTGCCTATGGTATTGCCCACGTATTTCCGACGGTGATTGATGAGGTCAATATTTTAAATGCTTCTTTAAAAGCCATGCACTTGGCAATAGATCAATTAAGCACACGCCCAGAGCATATCTTGGTTGACGGTAATAGTTTTAAAAAGTATCCCAATTGTACCCACGACTGTATGATTAAAGGGGATAGCCGTTTTTTAAGTATTGCGGCGGCCTCTATTCTTGCTAAAACCGAACGCGACTACTATATGGAAAGGCTTGGTATAGAATTCCCCGAGTATGGCTGGCAGCAGAATAAGGGGTATCCCACCAAAACGCACCGTATGGCCATAAAACGATATGGCATCACTCCACATCATCGTAAATCTTTTAGGCTTTTGCCTGAACAATACACGCTAAACCTTTAAGAAAGAGTAAAATAACTGTCCCGTATAAAACCAGAGTGAACTTTAAAAAAGCCACTTTTTAAGGTGGCCTTTTGGTTATCTCAAAAAAAACTGATTCAGGTAGTTCTTAGTTTTGTAAAAACAATGCTGCAATCGCCCCTGCATCATCACTGGTAAGTGGCTCATCATAAGCCTCTGTAGAGGACTCAAAAGAAAATGGCGATCCGTCACCCAGTGTGGTCACATCTACACCACCATGCGTAGTATTATCCTCATGAATGTAAACAGGTTGTGCGATAGGTGGTACTCCCATGCCGCGCTCATCACCTGTGATCCATCCTTTAATACCACGTAATCTGCGTATTTCGGAAGCATGTCTTGCTTCAACTGAATGAATTTGAAGTGCCACGGTAAGCAAACCGGGATCGTTCATCAAGTTTGTTGCCTGCCCTTTATAGGCTCTTACGCCAGTATCTTCAAAAGCCTGTGCTAGAATAAGCAACTGCTGATAGGCTATTGCGTCATTTGTTCCGTCATCACCAAATGGATCAAAATTTCCCCCGGCGGTAAAATCAAATTCTGGCGCATCAAAAGCTGCATCGCCCAAGGCTCCTTTCAATAAATTGACGTGTGCGGTCTCATGCTTTGAAATCTGCATGTAAATCGCCTCTGCTTTAGGATAATTGGACAAAACACCAGAATCTAAAGCCTTTGCGTAAAAGTCTGCTTCTATATACTCTAGCACAAGTGCCAGTTGTAATGAAGAATTAGGATACGTCTGCATAGCGCTGGCTGTTGTAGCAGCTTTTGCTTTGCTAGTGCTGGCAGCAAGACCAAAAGGAATGGCGGCCATAGCAGCTTTTTTTCCCAATGAACCCATAGAGCCAAACATTTGCCTACGGGAAGACGGCTCTGTCGTGAGCTTATCTGTGGTGAAATCTTCTAAAAGTTTTATTATACTCATGATATATTGTTTTTAAAAATTAGTAGTGTTATTTTTAATTATGGTAATTTATTGGCCGTAAATTCAGTTACAATAAACCCTCCCGCAGCAGCTAGGATCACAGATGGATCTTCAGCACCGTCCAGACCAGTTGCTGGATCTACCGCATCATCACCTGCAAATAATTTAAAATCATCCATATCTCCACCGCGTATGCTTCGTATAGCTGCCGCGTGTCTCGCTTCTACAGAAACGATTTTACCAGCAATCACAAGGTAAGCACCTGTTTCTATAATTTTTCCTGCACCGTTGTATGCTTTCACTCCGGTATCTTCCAGAAGCTGAGCAGTAGAAAGTACAGAATCCCTATCATTAAAATCTACACTGCTAAAATCAAATTCAAGCGTTGGGAGCACCACATCTGCATCAAAGTTTGCATTTAAAGCGGTTTTAAAAAAGTCCCTGTGATTGATCTCGTGATTATAAAGGTCTTGTAGAATAGTCTGCTCTTCTTCGGCAGCTCCAGACCAATAAGTTCCATTTAATACTTTAATATAAAACTCTGCTTCCAGCTGTTCTAGTGCGTAAGCATAGTTTAACACACCTAAGTCTCCGCCACCTAAATCAAAGGGGCCGTCATTACCATATAATTCCTTGTCATCAAAACAAGCCACCAAAAGTCCAGAACCAGCAATAGCAAGGCCGCTAGTCTTTAGAAATTGACGCCTGTTGCGCCCATTTGCGGTGGATACCTTAATTTGTTGTTTTTTCATAATGTAAATGTTAAAGTTAATATGAATATCTTTTCACTCATATCTACGAAGTATGAACGCCCTAAGGTTTTGATAATCAGCAATTTAACATTTATTTGTGATAGATATAGCCAAGAAGCACACAATAAATCCTTTTGACAATAAAAGAATGTTTTTTATCCGACTACTATAATTATTTGAATCTAAATTTAACAATGCCCAAATGTACTGGTGATATAATTGAATAATTCGCATTAGATATCCTACAAAAATAAAATATACCCACCACTCATTTTTAACAACTACGCAAACGATAGTAGGTTGAGTCTAGGTTAATCGTTACTTATACATTATAAGTAGCGAAAAAGAAAAAGTGTATATAGATAATCACGATATTATCAGCTCTTCTACGAGCATCGTAAAGGTTTACAAAAAAAAGGCTTAAAACGTCAATTTTGAGGAAGTAAAGACAATTTTAGCACCATTTTATTCAGCAAAATTGGTAAAATAAAATCCAAAAATCAGCAGTAAAACCATTATTATTTAGTCAAAAAGTGGTGTAAAACAGCCGTTTCAGGTCAATATTAGCCCATTTTAATGTTATTTTTGATCACTAATTCGGCTTTAAAAAGACTTTTAAAGTGCTTGAGCAGCTTTGCTTTTACCTCATCTGTATCCACCGTTTTTTGTCCCAATTCAATATGTAAAGAAGTGACCGCTTTGTCTTGAATTCCGCAGGGGACAATATGATCAAAATAGCCTAGATCTGCATTTACGTTAAGCGCAAAACCGTGCATGGTAACCCACCTACTGGCGCGTACGCCCATTGCGCAGATCTTACGTGCGTAGGGAGTGCCTACATCTAGCCATACCCCGGTTTCCCCGGGAGAACGGCCAGCTTCAACACCGTAATCGGCCAAGGTGAGAATGACCATTTCTTCCAGAAAGCGCAGGTACTTATGAATATCTGTAAAAAAATTTTCAAGATCCAGAATGGGATAGCCCACAATCTGCCCGGGCCCGTGATAGGTAATATCCCCTCCCCTGTTTATTTTATAAAACCGGGCACCTTGTTGCTTTAAATCCTCCTCACTGCATAACAGATTATTCATATTCCCACTTTTACCCAGGGTGTACACGTGCGGATGTTCTACAAAGAGAAAATAATTTGGCGTTTCTTCATTTTTTTCTTCCCTCCTGTTGCTGATCTTTAGATCAATTATGTGTTTAAAAAGCTGCTCTTGGTAATCCCAAGTTTCCTTGTAATCTTTTAAACCCAGATCCTGTATTTCTATTTTTTTGACCATACGTAAAATTACAAATAAACCAAAGAATAAGTCATTACAAGTACAACCTAAACAAAACCGCTATAAATCGTAAAAAACCGCAGGAAAAGGGTAAAAAGTCAAAGTGTTCATTAATAAACAAGCACGCTCCTACTTTATACTGATTTTTGTTTACAAGTACTTATATTTGCGGTTAAAACCAAGTAGCAATGCAACTTTCAGAACAGGAAATCGTAAGGCGTGAGAAACTGGCCGCCCTCCGCAAAATAGATATAAATCCATATCCCGCAGCAGAATTTAAGTTCACCCACACTTCAAAGCAAATCAAAGAAGGCTATAAAGAGGGCAAAAAAGTAGTGATTGCAGGGCGCCTCATGACCCGTCGCATTCAGGGCAAGGCTTCTTTTGCTGAATTACAGGACGGCGACGGCCGCATACAGGTATATTTCAACAGGGATGAAATTTGCACTGGTGAAGACAAGACACTTTATAATGATGTCTATAAAAAATTGCTTGATATAGGTGATATTATCGGCATTAGCGGTGAACTTTTTACCACCCAAGTGGGTGAAAAAACAGTTATGGTCAAGGATTTCCAGATCCTTAGCAAATCCTTGCGCCCCCTACCCCAACCGCGCACCGATGGCGAGGGAAAAACCCATGACGCTTTTGCAGATCCCGAGCAACGTTACCGCCAGCGTTATGTTGACCTTATTGTAAACCGAAAAGTGCGCGATACCTTTATTAAACGCACCAAAATCACCAATACCATTCGTCAGTTTTTTAACGACCGTGGTTATCTGGAGGTCGAAACGCCTATCCTACAGCCCATTCCCGGCGGCGCTGCTGCAAAACCGTTTATGACACACCACAACGCGCTAGATATCCCCTTGTATTTGCGCGTTGCCAATGAGCTTTACTTAAAAAGACTTATTGTAGGCGGTTTTGATGGCGTTTATGAATTTTCAAAAGATTTCCGCAATGAAGGTATGGACCGTACCCATAATCCTGAATTTACGGTAATGGAACTCTACGTAGCTTATAAAGACTACAACTGGATGATGGATACTACGGAAGAACTTCTTGAAAAAGTGGCCATAAACGCTACCGGAGGTAGTAAAATAAAAGTCGGCCAACAGGAAATCGAATTCAAGGCACCCTACCCGCGTGTACCCATTCTTGAGGCGATAAAAACGCACACGGGTTATGACGTAGCCGGCAAACCGGAAGAAGAGCTTCGCGCAATCGCACAAGATCTGGATCTGGAAGTTGATGAAACCATGGGTGTGGGCAAACTCATTGATGCCATTTTTGGCGAAAAATGCGAGCATCATTACAAGCAGCCCACCTTTATCATAGATTACCCTAAAGAGATGAGTCCGTTAACGAAGGAGCACCGCGAGAACCCAGCCCTTACCGAACGTTTTGAACTTATGGTTAACGGCAAAGAAGTTGCAAACGCCTATTCTGAGCTCAACGACCCCTTAGAACAGCGCGCCCGTTTTGAAGATCAATTGAAGCTGAGCGAAAAAGGCGATGACGAAGCCATGTTCATCGATCAGGATTTCCTGCGTGCCCTAGAATACGGTATGCCGCCCACCTCGGGAATTGGTATTGGTATCGACCGTTTGGTCATGCTTATGACCGATAATGCCTCGATTCAGGAGGTGCTGTTTTTCCCACAGATGCGACCCGAGAAAAAACCACTAGATCTTACGGAAGCTGAAAAAACCATTTATACGATCCTGAAAAAAGAAAAAAACATTTCATTGGAAGATCTTAAAGCACAAACAGGACTCAGCAATAAAAAATGGGACAAAGGCATCAAAGGTCTTACCAAACAAGAGCTAGCGAATGTAGAGAAGAATGGGGAAGATTTGATAGTCTCTGTTAAAGAGTAGTTTAAAAAAAGAGCTCCCCTCCTTCCCAAGGAGGGGAAAATCCGCGCCAGCGGAGAGGGGTGGTTCAACACGAGATTTTAATTATAAAACCTAGCGTAAAACCCTTCCGACCTCTGCGAGGCCACCTTCCCTTGAAAAGGGAAGGAACCCTTAAATAAAAAACGCCCGATTTTCAATGAAAATCGGGCGTTTTTGTGTGTTATTTGGGTGAAAATCAGTTTAAAGTAGGTGCAATTTTAGCTACTGCGGAAATCGTTTCATCCAGATCCTCATACGTGAGCGCTTCCGTGATAAACCAGGACTCGTATGCGCTGGGCGCAATGTAAATCCCGTTATCCAACAGGCCGTGAAAGAACTTTTTAAAGATTTCATTGTCCCCTTTTGCAGCCGATTTAAAATCGGTTACCGGTGTTGCCTCAAAATGTACAGAAAGCATGGAACCTTTTCGGTTTATGGTGTGCACCACTTGATGCTCGTCAAGTACTTTGGCAATGCCTTTATGCAGGTATTCGGTTTTTTTCTCAAGACTTTGAAAGATTCCGTGGTCTGCGTCAAGCGCTTCCAGCATTTTAAGACCGGCAACCATCGCCAATGGATTCCCGCTCAACGTCCCCGCCTGATACACGGGTCCCAAAGGTGCCAAATATTCCATGATTTCATTACGCGCGGCAAAAGCGCCCACGGGCAAGCCACCGCCTATTACTTTTCCAAAAGTGACAATATCTGCCTTAACGCCCAGCAGTTCCTGTACACCACCGGGAGCCAACCGAAAACCGGTCATTACCTCGTCAAAAATGAGTAAAGCGCCATGAGAATCACAAAGTTCGCGGAGGCCTTCCAGAAAACCTTCGGCAGGTGGAATGCAGCCCATATTCCCGGCGACGGGTTCTACGATAATAGCCGCCACGGCGTCGGTATTTGCTTCCAGGATTTCAGCTACTTTATCCAGGTTGTTATAAGGTGCGAGCAATGTATCTTTTGCTGTGCCTTTAGTTACACCAGGGCTGTTCGGCGAACCAAAAGTTACTGCACCGCTCCCCGCCTCAATCAAGAAAGAATCGGCATGGCCGTGGTAACAACCAGCAAATTTGATGATTTTATCCCTTCGGGTGAAACCGCGCGCCAAGCGTACTGCGCTCATACAGGCTTCGGTACCACTATTTACAAAACGTATTTTATCAATATTGGGAACCATTTTTACGGCCAGCTGGGCAATTTTTGTTTCCAGCTCGGTGGGCATTCCAAAGGAAGTTCCTTTTTTAGTCTTTTCTATGACCGCGTCTACCACGGGTTGGTAAGCGTGACCGAGGATCATCGGCCCCCAGGAGTTAATATAATCAATAAGGCGGTTACCGTCTTCATCATATAAATAGGCGCCTTTGGCCTCTTTTACAAAAATGGGATCGCCCCCTACCGACTTAAACGCCCTAACTGGCGAATTTACGCCACCGGGTATTACTTTTTGTGCCTCTGCAAAGAGTGCGCTGCTTCGGGTATAGTTCATTTTATTTTTGTTATTAATATTTTTGCAATCGCAGAATTTATGGTTTCTGGAATTGACTTTAGAAGAATTGACATAAGACTAAAAAACTTAAGACCATTTAGAAATAACCAGTCTGAAAACTTTGATTTTAGTCACTTCTTCAATCTTACATCCTACGTCAAAAAGTCCTACGTCTTTTTTTAAGTTATCAAAATCCGTTATATGCTGGTGTAACATTAAGTTGCTGGCCGATCTCTATCGTGTTGCCGGAGAGGCCGTTTTTACTTTTTAATTCTTCTATCGTTAGGTTGTATTTCCTGGCTATGGCGTAAAGCGTATCCCCTTTTTTTACAGTGTGAATATTTACGACATTTTTTGAACGCTCGGTAAATTTACCGGGATCGCTGCCCAGCACTTCACTGTCATATATGTATAAGCGGTAACGCTCTATAATTCCTATAAGCTTTTCAGGATATTTACGGTCTGTGGCATAACCAGCCTTGCGCAGTCCGTACGCCCAACCTTCATAATCGTCAGGCTTAAGGTCAAAAAGGCTGGCATAGCGCTGCCTGCCAGATAGAAATAAAGAATGATCCCTAAAGGAATATTGGGGGTCTTTGTATTTTCTGAAACATTCGCCGCGCGCATCATCATCGTGATAGACCACATCGCCTGTCCAGTCGTGGCATTTTATACCGAAGTGATTATTGGCTTTTAAGGTAAGCGCCCCTTTCCCCGCTCCAGATTCAAGTACTGCCTGAGCCAGGGTTATACTTGCTGGGATTTTATAGGTACGCATTTCTTCCTGGGCGATTGCCGAGAAGGCTTCCAGATAACCTTCCACACTATTATACGAAGCAGTCGCGACCCTATGCTCTGTAGCTGGCGCGGTTGCTGCGGGTATACGTGAATCTGTAGATCGCCGTTCGATTTTGACTTCTTTACGGCTGTTTTTTCGGTATTTTCGCTTACTGCTCCCACAGCCCATGGCGATAAAACAAACCATAATAACAACCAGTGTACGCTTAACCATCATAATCTATTAGCTTTGACCCCTGTTTTTTCAGCCGGTCATTGATTCCGGCAATACCCTGGAGCCCTCCCGTATGAACGGCTAAAATACGGGTATTTTTAGAGAAAAACCCATTTCTGATCATTTCGTATAATCCGTAGAGCATCTTGCCCGTATAAATGGGATCTAGCGGGATTGATTGCTTTTTTTTAAATAGGTTTATAAAAGAAACCAACTCTTGGTTTACCTTGGCATACCCGCCAAAATGATAATCAGTTATCAATTGCCAATTCGTTTTAGATGTATATTTATTAATCTCAGCTTCCAAAAAATCACCTTTTAGAGCTGGAAAACCAAGAATTTTTTGATGTGGCAAACTTCCCTCAATAATCCCAGCGATGGTTCCACCGGTTCCCACAGGGCAAGCAATATAATCATAGGCGCCAGTCTTCTCATCTAGAATTTCAGCACAACCTTTAACCGCCAGTTCATTCGTTCCACCTTCCGGTATTTCATAAAAATCTTGAAACTTATTTTTTAGGATTTCGCGAAAAGACTTCTTATTCTTTTCCTTATAATGCGATCTACTTACAAAATAAAGCTGCATGTTGCATTTATCTGCAAATCTTAAAGTAGCATTTTGCCGAAGGGTTTTTTCAAGATCAACGCCCAGCTCTTCCCCACGAATCACCCCTATCGTTTTAAAGCCACACAATTGACCTGCTTTTGCTGTTGCCGCAATATGGTTTGAGAAGGCACCACCATAAGTAAGCAAGGTTTTATGCTGTTCCTCTTTGGCTTTAGCCAAATTGTATTTGAGTTTTCGGAACTTATTTCCAGACACTTCGCTACTTATTAAATCTTCTCGTTTTATTGATAATTCAAGGGATAAAAAATCAGGATTAGTTCCTGATAATTTCTGTATTGGTGCATTTAGAAAGCCACTTTCAAGAAAACCTAGGTCGTACATACTGTGAAATTATACTACAAAAGTAAGAATCTATCCTAGAGATTTATTTATAAAACCTGAATCAACATTCAATAAATAAATTCCGTTCACCTTAATAATAAAAAAGAAATGAAGAACAAGCCGAGCTTTACTGATCAAGAAATATCAATGAAATTTAAATTTTTAACGTTTACATGCTCTAATAAATCGTTGAAAAACATATTTTTGACAAAAATTATTATGTTTTCTTTAACTTAAACTCCGTTTTTTACTATGATTAATAATCTGCACATCTTCAAAGAAGCATAAGAATTATGAATACCAACTTTAATTTCTATAAAAATGTAATTCTCTTTACCATATCCCTGTTAAGCAATAGCATTCAAGCTCAAGTGGGCATAGGTAACACAGATCCTAGTAACTCCGCATTACTGGATATTCATAATGCAAATAATGATAAAGGTGTTTTAATACCAAGAGTTGATATTCAGGATCTTTCAAAGCAAGAGCCTATTGTAGGAATTATTGAAGAAAGCCTTTTAGTCTACAATACCAATACAGCTACTGAAAAAGGCTTTTACTATTGGGATACCGATAATTCAATCTGGATAAAACTCAATACCGGAACTCCGGATAACCTCTATAGTGCAAATGGCACACTAACCGGGAATAGAACCATTACAGCTGGAACAAATTTTCTGCAATTATTTAGTTCGTTAGGGAAAACGGCATTCGGTATTAAGCGCGCTCAAAACGCAACACCCACAGGTATTGCATTTAAAAACAGTGATGACACTTTTGATTCAAACATTTATATGCAAAGTGGTACACAAAGCGGTCTTGTTTTTGCGACTGGAGGTACAAATACAGATATAGAATCGCTGGCAAGCACGTTAACGCTAAATAATGACAGCTCAATTATTCTTAACGGGTATGGATCTTCAAATTTTATTGCTTCCCCCAGCTATCTCTTAGGGACCGATGCATCTGGAAATCTAGTAGAATTAGCAGCAACAGACGCTTTTTATCAGGCAAACCAAGATTGGTTTAAAGAAAATACAACAAGTCCTCCTGGGTCTATAAATGATAATATTTATACAAAAGGAAAAGTTGGCATTAATAAAATTAATCCGGTAGGTACTTTGCACATTAATGAAACAATAGGCACAAGTGCTTCAAATTCCAATGGCACGATATATTTAGAGCATGATGATGCCGGAGGACAATCTTCAATCGTGTTTAGAAGTACCGCTGATAGTAATACAGATTATGGTTACATACGCTATGAAGATGATGGCAGTGGTAATCAAGGAAGTAACGAAAATGGCCTCTTGGAAATCGGGGTTAGTAATGATACTCCTGGTTCTAATGTGCAAGATGATATTAATATTGATGCAAGTGGATCATTAGGTGTGAACACTGCAACGCCTGAGGCAAGCGCATCTATACATTTGGGAAGAACCAATCAAGGGTTACTTATTAATAAAGTTCAATTAGCAAGCATTACAGATGTGAATACGATTACAGGAAATGAGCCTGATGGTCTCTTAGTCTATAATACAACTGCTAATGGAACTTTTCCCAATAATGTAATTGAAGGGTTCTATTACTGGGACAATAGTAAATGGAATCCTTTTCAGCGCACAGATACAAACAATAATGGTATGCAGTACTATACATACGATATGGATGCTGATGAAAATAGTTCTCCTGACTTAACCAAATATAGGGATTTACGCACTCCTGTAAAATCAGGTGTATATACAGGAAATCTCACAGAGGTTGGCAATGCCCCCTTTTTTGATACGGTCTCCACCAGCGATAAAACAACTTTTGTACTTAAACTTACCGGGACTTATTTAGTTCAAAATAAAGGTGATTTTAATTTTAATATAGCTTCCGATGATGGTGCACGTATGTATATTGACGGTTCACTTGTACTTAATGATTGGTCAGATAGTGGTAAAGAAGGGGGTGATGGTGTAGCTTCTTTTCAGGTGGAATTGGCAAAGGGAAAGCATAAAATAGAATTTTGGTATTACGAGAATTCTGGAGGTGAAGCGTTAACTGTAATGTGGGATACAAATGCAGATGGTAATAGCGGTGTAATTTCTGCAACTAGTTTTATAATTGAATAAGGTTATGAAATTATTGAGTAAGAATAAAACGACGGTCCTACTATTTTTTGCATTTATAATTTTTGATTTACAAATCAGTTTTGCTCAAATAGGTATTGGGACCAGTGATCCTAGTGAATCTTCCTTATTAGAAATAGGAACTCCTCACAATAGGAGAGGTTTATTAATACCACGTATTTTTCTAAGGAATACAGGTGATTTTGCCCCTTTAACCGGAATTCAAGATGAAAGTTTACTTATTTACAACACAAATCCGGCTGTGGGAAAAGGGTTCTATTATCGATTTAAATCCAACTGGATCAAATTATCTTCTTCTTTGTCCCCTAATATGTTTAAAACAGACGGTGCCTTAGCCGGTAACAGGATAATTACAGCTTCTTCCAATGATTTTGAATTATTTAGTGATCGATCAAAATCTAATTTCATCCTTAAGAAATTTTCAAATAATGATGAGATAGGTATTGGCTTTAGAAATTCAGGAAACTTTTACGACGCTACAATTTATCAAACTTCGGGGAGTGGTTCATCATTGATAATAAATGGGGTAGGAAACGCAAGCGATCCAAATACACTAGGTGCCATATTAGAATTAAATGACGACCGGTCTGTAACCTTTTCAGGATATGGTGCTGGTGATCGTACCGGAAATTTAAATTCTTATCTGGGTGTTACTAATACCGGAAACCTTGTAAAATTGACCAAAGACGAAGCTGAAAAATCTGCAAATTCAGATTGGTATAAAGAGGGAAGTTCTAATCCACCCAATTCAATAAATGAGAATATCTATACAAACGGAAAAGTTGCTATAAATAAATTAAATACAACATCAGCGTTAGCAATTTCAGAACAAATAGGCGCTGCTCCCTCATTCAATTCCGGAACGTTAATGATAGAGCGGGAAGATGCTGGTGAATCTTCCATCACCTTTAAAAGTGCTTCTAACCCCAATTCTGATTTTGCCTATATAAGTCACAAAACACTTTCCACAAATGAAAATTCTGCACGAAGTTTATTGCAGTTTGGAGTTATGGATGATGGTGATAATATATATCGGGATAACATAAATATAAATCCTTCCGGCTCATTGGGTATTAATAATATAACACCACATCCTAGCACCTCAGTACATATGGGCCGTACAAATCAAGGGCTCTTAGTCAATAAAGTTAATCTTACTGGTAAAAAAGATGAAAACACCATAAGAGGTACAGAATCTGACGGGCTATTAGTTTATAATACCGTGGCAGCGGGTACGTCTCCCGACAATGTTACAGAAGGCTTCTATTATTGGAAAAACAATTCTTGGAATCCTATAAATTCAGCTTCAACCACTGAAAATCCGGTAACTGGTGTTCAATATTACACCTACAATACCACTGTCGCTGCTCAACCAGATCTGTTTAATATTCAAACGACCAATGTGGTTGCAAAAGGGGGGTATTATAGCGGCAATTTTGATGGAAACGAAAATACTGGAGCATTTGCAACTATGGCTACTTCCCAAGCTGATGGTGTTATCATAAAAATGACGGGCACCTATTATGCAAATAATAGTGGGGCCTTTACCCTTGAAGCTACTGCAGACGACGGCTATAGAATTTATGTTGACGGCTCTTTAATCGTAAATTTATGGGATCCTGCCAGTGAAAACAATCTAAATACGGCCAGTGGTTCTGTAAACCTAACACCGGGCAAGCATACTTTTACATTTTATTATTATCAATTTACTGGTCCGCGTAATTTTACATTCTCTTGGGGAGCTAATCCAGATGGAAAAACCGGGGTTATAAAAGCAACAGATTTTTATATAGAATAATCAAATCCAGCGTATAAAACCCCAAAACTTTCTTTGCTTTAAATAGTTAATATTTTTCTCATGGGTATAAGCTTCCCGCTCAAAAGAGATATTCCGGTAAGCGAGATAGGTGTTTTTATAATGTACCCAACGGATCAAAAATTCTACACCATACCAGATAAAGAATGGAATAACCAGTAATTCTACCTGCTGCCTGAGGTGTATGCGCTCATGATTTACAAAAACGGTATCGTGCTTGAGATTTTTAGCCCTCATGATAATTAGGGGCCAACAAGCGAACCCTGCAAAACCTTTTTTCAGTAAAAATGTGTTGACCACAAAAATCATAACTGTATGCAAGCTTCAAATGTATATAAGAAAACGCAAACCTATTTGCTCGATCGTTATAATAATTATGAATACCCTTTCATAATTATGCGATACATCAACTTTGTTATCTTTGCATGATGACATCCTTTAAAAAAATACTCAAACCCGAAGCAGGCGACTTTTATCTTACACCCGAAGGTTATCGTTGTTTTACAGAGCAATATCACCTCAAGCGTGGATACTGTTGTGAAAGTGGCTGTCGTCATTGTCCCTATGGTTTTGATAAAAAAACGGGTCAAAAGAGAAAAAATTAGAATGATTTATGTGGTATGATTTTTGAAACTTTTTTAAGTAAAATATCGTATCTTACTAAATGAGCTGTATTTTCAACAAATTAATTTAAAATTTTGCTTGATATGAAAACATTTAAACCCATCCTGATGCTTATGCTTGTAGGGCTTCTTGCATCCTGTAGCTCTGTGCGTGTTGCTACAGATTATGACCAGAACGCAGATTTTAACGACTATAAAACCTTTGCTTTTTTTAAACCGGGCATAGATAAAGCTGAAATATCTGACCTTGACAAAAAACGCATCCTGCGCGCCATAGAAAATGAATTAATGTCCAAAGGTTTTACCAAATCTGAAAACCCGAGCATGCTGGTGAGCATCTTTACTACAGCGCAACAGCGTGTTGATGTTTACAACAACATGGGCTGGGGCTGGGGCGGTTTTGGACCTTGGGGTTACGGCCCATGGGGCTACGGTGGCCTCTACGGCAACAATATATCACGCACCACAGAAGGAACATTGTACATAGACCTTATAGATGCCAATAAAAAAGAATTGGTATGGCAAGGTCAGGGTACGGGATACCTTGCTGAAAAAGTGAACGAAAAACAGGCGCGTATCAATGAGATCGTAAATGAGATCATGATGGAGTATCCTCCACAAATGGCCAAGAACTAGTTCAAAGCTTTTAAAAAACACTAAAAATGCCCGAAAATCAGCTGATTTTCGGGCATTTTTTTGCTGTTTATTATGGATTTTCACACCACTGCACATCTAAGAATCATATCTGCAGTTGTTTTTAGGAACTCTTTACTTCAAAAAGCAGATGCAAAGGTCGTGACCTGTTTATAGTTTTTAAATTTTAGCTTGTAAGAGCAATACAAAGAATAAAAACTACTGGTGGAATTCATGCTATTTTGAATAACGATTTACACCGAAACGTTATTCCATTTTTCATAAGAGTTTATTTTCAAGACATTGATTCAAATCAAAGCATCTTTAAATAAAAAAAGGCGATCTCTTCAGATCGCCTTTTTCGTAAACTTACATACTGAATTATTTCAGATCATAACGATCTAAGTTCATCACTTTATCCCATGCCTTGACAAAATCCTTAACGAATTTCTCTTCAACGTCATCTGTGGCATAAACCTCAGCATAAGCCCTAAGTTCAGAGTTTGATCCAAAGATAAGGTCTGCACGTGTACCCGTCCATTTTACCTCACCAGATTTACGGTCGCTTCCTTCAAATATTTTTTGATCATCTGAAGTTGCTTTCCATGTAACTCCAAAATCCAATAGGTTTTTAAAGAAATCATTGGTCAATTGTCCTGGGCGATCGGTAAAGACACCATGTTTAGAACCGTCAAAATTAGTCTCTAAGCCGCGTAAACCACCTACTAGAACGGTCATTTCTGGTGCCGTTAAAGTCAATAATTGTGCACGGTCTATCAACAACTCCTCAGCGGAAGCTGAAATATTGTCCCGATTTCTAAAATAGTTTCTAAATCCATCTGCATTGGGTTCCAGTGGTTCAAAGGCCTCTACATCGGTCTGTTCTTGACTGGCATCTGCACGGCCAGGAGTAAATGGAACATTGATCGCATGCCCTGCATCCTTCGCCGCTTTTTCCACACCTGCACAACCGGCAAGAATGATAAGGTCTGCCAGGGAAACTTTTTTGTTTCCAGATTGGCTTTCGTTGAATTCCTTTTGGA
>DRGP01000220.1 GCA_011050015.1 Leeuwenhoekiella sp.
CATAACTGCCATAAGCAGACTAGAACCAGTTACCGAATAGTATATTTCTGTGAATTAATTTTAGCAAGGAATAGCCGCAGTACAGGACCACGGCTATTCCTTGCTAAAATTAATTCACAGAAATATACTATTCGGTAACTGGTTCTAGTCTGCTTATGGCAGTTATGGTACCGCCTTCTACCTCAATGCCTTTTGTGGCGCTGGCATCATTTGCATTAATGTTATAAATGTAACTTCCGTTTTCGGTAGTTATGCCCACATAAATGGTCTGATCTTCAGGAGAGACATAATTGTTTACACTTATGGTAGCGATGGCATCTTCGTCTGGAGTGCCGGTCACCCAGTTAAGGCTCTGGTCATATACATCTACAATGGCCAATTTTTTTCCGGTGCTATAGCTTCCTCTATCGGCATTGGCTTCCATAAAGAGCAAAAACTTGCCATTTTGCATATAAAACTGGTTGGTTACATAATAATCTCCAGAGGCTTCCTCCAGGTTAAAAAAGTAACTTTGGTCAAATTCAGTTTCCCCGGCTTTAATACGCGTTACCGCAGAAGGTTTTGTAGAAGTGAGCGTACTGTTTGAAGCGGCTATGCTAGAAGAAAATGCATAAGTGTCGCCTTTTTCATCCACCCCAAGACCGTTGACAAAGTAGCGCCCTATAAAACTGGTGCGGTCATCTTCTATAATTTTTTCCAGTTCCATTTCAGGATAATTATAGACAGCAATCCATGCCTGATCGGGATATTCAGTGCCAAAAGCATCATTACAACATGCTTTTACGCTCATAAAGGGGGCATAAATTTTATCGCCTACTTGTGTCATCCAGGTAAAAAATGCCTGTTCTGTTCCCGGGGCCAATTCACTGGTATTTATTTGACCTTCACCTACAAATTGAGATGTATTGGCGTCCAGACGAAACCAATCTGCATACGGTGATTCTGAATTTCGTGAGATTTTGGTCATTAGTACCTCATCGTCCACATTTGTAAACGACTGTACGGTCTCTGCCTGAAAATCTGATAATTTATTGAGCACCCCGCTTGCGCCCAGTTGATAGGTGGTCACCGCTCCAGGATTTCCCTGTCCGTACAGTAAACTGAAAAACTTATTCTGGTTGGTAATATAATACCGGTACGTGCCATCCTGTTCTACGCCATTGCCTACAAGGCTTATGCTTCCTTCCGAAAGATCTTCTGTTGTTAAAATGTAATCAGCAACTCCTTCTAGCGCTACAGGCGTTGCGGTAATAACATAGTTTGCTGCGCTTTCATCACCTTCTGGTGCTGGAGCCGGATTGTCGTCGTCGCTACTGCAACTTATACCCACAAAGGCGAGGGCAGATGCTAGAAAATAAAGATGTAATTTGTTCATGATTGAAAGTTTAGAATTGATTTTTAAAAAGTGTATCTGATTTTTCCGGAAAAGCTTCTTCCCGGTTTTTGTAAGCTGAAATTGTCGTAAAGCCGCTCATCCAGCAGGTTGCGGCATTCTACTGTAAATTTAAAATGCTCGAGGTTGTAGGTAAGGTTAAGGTCGTGGGCTATCTGTTCTGGGATTTCGTATTTGCCTCCGCCACTATTAGACCCAAGGCTGGGCCAGTACCGGTAAAAGGAATGCACATATAGCAGATTGTAACCCAGGCTTATGCTATGGCCTTTTTTAAATAAATCTTGAAAATTGTAAGAGGCATTCGCATTGCCATACGCATATGGAATATTAGGTAGGCGGTCTCTATACACCACACTTTCTGCCGACTCGCCGTCTACAAACTGAGTATTATTGCGCAGGTTCTGGTAAGTGAAATTAAAACCGGCCCTAAAGTTGTTTTTATAGACATAACTGGCTTCAAGCTCTAGCCCCACATTTGTTACATCCTGCAAATTGTCCTGAGTCTGGAGGATTTGGTTTTGATTGAGTTTGGGCCTTATAAAATCTTTCGCATCGCGATAAAAAATATTCCCGCTAATAGCGAGTTGATGCCCATTTTCCAACGCTTTCCAATAACTGGCGCCCAGATTGTAATTGTTGCTGCGCTCAGGATCCAGATCGGTGTTGCCTTCCAGAACAATGCCGCCGTCACCATACAATTCCTGCGGGGAGGGCAGGCGGTAACTGTGCTCAAAAGAAGCTTTCAGTTGAATAGCTGGCGTGATAAAATAACTTCCGGCCAGGCCGTAGCCAAAAAAGTTAAAAGCGTCCCGTTTTTCAAAATAGGCCACATCACCATAATCTCCGGAAGGGTTATAGCTCTGATCAAAATTATTGACCTGGTTGTAGTTTTTTGTAAAAAGTGTAGTGCTCCAGTTTTCTTCGGTATATTGATAGCTTAAGCCCAATATGTTTTTAAAGGTTTTTTGTGGTTGGTCATAATCATCATCTGGACGGAGTTCATTCTCCCGTTTCCGGTCAAAGGTGGTGTACACATTGCTTAAAGAAAGCGCGTTTTTTTCATTTACTTTATAATTAAAACTGGCATTGACCAGGCCATTATTGTCTTTGAACTTGAGGCGGGTGTAAGTTTGCTCACCGCCGGGCGTATCGTATGCTATAAAATCACCAAACCAATTGTATCTGCGGTTAACGGTGTCTATAACCTGTTCCTGTCCCAGATTGTAATTGGCATTGATGCGTGCATCCAGATTTTTTACGATAAAATCATCTTTTTGATACTTCAATGTGGGCATGATGATATTGCTTCTGGTGTGTCTTTTGCCATAAACGGTCACCAGACGCTGCGCGGTCTGTACTTCATTATATACCTGACCGAGCGTAATGCCCAGCAATAATCGGTCTGCGTAAGATTTATTGACCACGCCCACATTGCCTATAAACGTCTCATTGCGGTACCGGTCATGAAAACGCCGTACTTCCTGATCGGGAAAGTATTCACCGGTTCTAAGGTCGGCCACATCAACATCAACTTTATAATCATTATCTGAATAATTCTGAAAAGCATTGATCTGGAAAACAACGTCAGATTTTGATACAAAAGTGGCATCCACATTGGTGCGGTGAGTATTGAACGATCCATAAGAATAGGAGAGATCCAGATGGTCTTTCTCGTAGGTATTTGTGATAATATTTATGGCGCCCCCCAATGCATCTGCCCCTAGGCTTACGGGCACTACGCCTTTATAAACCTCAATGCGCTGTGCCAGGCTGATGGGAATATTGTTCAGCTGAAAGGAGCTGCCAAAATTCTCCATGGGTATGCCGTCTATAAAAACCTTGACCTGATTGCCGCGGAAACCGTTCATGCTCAAATTCATCCGAGAACCTACACCACCGCTTTCACGTACACGAATCCCGGAAACCTTATCAAGAGCGTGACCCACATCAAGTGTGCTGTTGTAGAGCTTTTTGGCATCTATGACATCTACATTGTAGGCCAGGGCTTCTATTTCCTGTATTCTGCTCTTGGCCGAAAGGGTTACCGCATCCAGTTCTACAGAAGATTCTTCTAAAATAATCTGAATGTCGGTGCCTGATTTTTGATCGAGATCAATCACCTGTAAACGGGTTGTATAACCGATATAAGAAGTTTCAAGGGTGATAGTCCCGCTAAAATCACCCGTGATGATAAAGTGTCCATTAGCATCGGTAACCGCTCCAGTTGCTTGATCTTTTACAGCTACTGTAGCTCCAAAAAGAGATATTCCGGAGGTATCTGTAACATTGCCAGATAATTGAGTGCTTTTTTGTGAATGGGCGCCTACCGAAAGGAAAAAGAATAGCAGTGTAACCCAAGGCAAATTTGTATTTTGCATTGCTTTTTAATTGTGACCAGTTAAAGAGTGATTGCCGGAGTCATACAGGTGCAACTGTATGGCTCTTTTATTTACGTTAGCTTTATTAAGACTTATTATAAATAGAATGTAAAAATACTATAATGAATCGAACTTCAAAGACTTCTTCCAAATTATTTAAACTATTTCTAAATAAGGTTTATTAGTTAGGAAATAGAGTCTTGATGATTGGATAAACCTTTAAAAATGAGCTAAAAACCACTGTTTAGGAGTATATTAATTGACATATGTGCATAAAAAAATCGGGCTTTTTGCCCGATTTTTAACGCTTTAAAGCGATTTTTAGCTATGTTTCTGAACGTATTACATCAACTTTTTCTGCAAGCGTTGTTGAAGTTCTGTGTCTGTTTGTAGCGCTGTTGCAATCTGCTGATAGCGATCCATACTGAGATCTTGATTTTCAACGATTTTAGTCAGTTTGCCCTGAAAATCTTTTTGCATGCCGTCTAGTTTTTCAACGATTTTTTTGTGCATGGCCATTTCTTCTTCAGTCGCATCATTTTCTGTTTTGGGATCCATCGTCGCTTGGTGAATCTCATTAAAACGCTTAATATCTAAACCTTCATCTTCCACTGTAGTTGCCATTTTCTGTTGGGCCTGTTGTCCCATCACTTGCATCTGCTTGTACGCATCGGCAAACTTGGCCAGTTCTTCATCAGAAACATCTACTTGTTCCTGCTGCTGCTGCTGTGGCATGGCCTGTGCTTGTGAAAAGGCGGGCATGGTACTCATGGTTGCCAGTACAAAGGCTCCTCCTAAAATTCTTTTTATCTTAGACATAATCAAATTGATTTTTAATTCTTAAAATAAGTTGAATTGTAAAACTATTTTGCTTTAAATCAACGACCAGCTATTTTAACAAAAAATTGATTCGTTTTTCAAATATCTTAACGTACACCCCCTTTTTTATTGGTTTTTTTTAAGATTTTGCAATTACGTGGGGCGTAAGTGTCGTTATAATTTGCAGCTTCTTTAAAGCTAATTTAATCTAATTTTGGAACATTTTTGATTCTCGTTAAAATTGCTGAATATCAGGATATTGATCAATTGTAAGCGAGGTGTGATATACATAATTTTAGAAATTAGATATTAATTGGTTTTACAAACAGATTGATGAAAAAAGATTTTTCGATTTTTTTTGAAATGAGATTTACAGATGAATGTCATAAAACCTTTTCCACCTTTCAAATTTTGAAAGCGAATAAATTTAGTACATTTGAAGCCCTAACTTTTTCTTAACACATGATCACACACCTCAGCGGTAAACTGGTAGAAAAAAATCCCACAGATGTTGTAATAGATTGTAACGGCGTAGGGTATGCGGTACATATTTCGCTGCACACCTATTCTATGATCCCGGAGGGTGAAAAAGTACAGCTGTTTACATACATGCACGTTAAGGAAGACGCCCAGACACTCTATGGCTTTGCGCAAAAGTCTGAGCGGGAGGTCTTCAAGCTATTGATATCTGTGTCTGGAGTAGGTACCAGCACCGCGCGCACCATGCTTTCTTCACTAAGTCCAGACGAGGTAAAGCAGGCCATTGCCACGGGTGATGTCCCAGTTATACAGTCGGTAAAAGGTATTGGGGCAAAAACGGCACAACGTATTATTCTTGATCTTAAAGATAAAATTTTAAAAGTGTTTGATATCGATGAGGTTTCACAGCCTATGAGCAATACAAATAAAGATGAGGCGTTATCTGCTTTAGAGACGCTGGGTTTTGCACGTAAACAGGCAGAGAAAGTGTGTGCCAAGATCGTTCGCGAAGATCCTGGGGCAGGGGTAGAGACTATTATTAAACAAGCACTAAAAAACTTGTAATTCCTTTGGGTACAACATTATACTTTAATCATTTAACGCGTTGTCTTCTTCTATTGAGTGTCTGTGCCTGTGGTGCAGAGGCATTTGCTCAAAATGACAGCATTCCGCAAGATTCTACCAGAACCGGTTATTCCCTGGGGCGGTTGCAGTTGGAAAATCCGAAGAGCATAATTTCAAAATATACCTACGACCCTCTTACAGACCGTTATATTTATACAGAAAATCTGGGTACTTATAACATTAACTACCCACAGTATTTATCTCGGGAAGAGTTTATAGAGCGTGTGCGCCAGGAGCGCATGCACGATTATTTTCAGGAAAAAATCGCCGCAATAGACGGCAGGACCGAAGAGGGGCAGGAGGATCAAAAAAGCTTATTGCCCAATTTTTACGTTAATTCTGGCCTTTTTGAAAGCATTTTTGGTGGAAATACCATAGAATTTATACCACAGGGTTCGGTGGAAATGGATATTGGCGGACTCTTTACCAAACAGGACAATCCTAGTTTTTCTCCCAGAAACCGAAGCAATTTCAGCTTTGATTTTGACCAGCGTATCAGTTTGAGCCTTTTGGGTAAAGTGGGCAAGCGCCTGCAGGTAAACGCCAATTATGATACTGAATCTACCTTTGATTTTCAAAATCAGATCAAACTGGAATATACCCCTACCGAAGATGATATCATTCAGAAAATCGAGGTGGGTAATGTGAGCATGCCGCTTAACAGTGCTTTGATTCAGGGTTCGCAAAGTCTTTTTGGGGTTAAGACCCAGCTGCAGTTTGGTAAAACAACGGTGACCGGTGTATTTTCAGAACAGCAGAGCCAGACCAATTCGGTCACCGCCGAAGGTGGTGGTACCATAGAGGATTTTGAGGTCTTTGCGCTAGATTATGATGAAAACCGGCACTATTTCCTGTCGCATTATTTTAGGGATCAATACGATGGTAATCTGGCCAATTATCCTTTTAATGCTTCTAATATTCAGATCACACGCCTAGAGGTCTGGGTGACTAACAGGAGCCAGACGTTTGAAAATACACGCACCATTGTGGCCCTGCAGGATCTGGGTGAATCAGATCCCGCAAATATAGGCCTTGCCGCACCCCCGGGTGGTTTTTTAAACAATCCTTCCGGAAGCTATCCTGAAAATGAGAACAACGACTTTAATCCCTTGGGCATAGAAGGTAATGCGCAGAGCGTACTTACTTCTGCCATACGTGATGCGGCTACGGTGGGACAGGGTTTTGGTGGTGTACCCGTGGCAGACGGTACCGATTATGCCCTCTTAGAAAGCGCCAGAAAACTTTCTCCCAGTGAATACACCCTAGAACCTACACTCGGCTATATTTCGCTAAACCAGCGCTTAAGCAATGATGAAGTGCTTGGTGTAGCTTTTCAATTTACGGTAAATGGGCAGGTATATCAAGTTGGTGAATTTGCTAATGATGGTGTAGATGCCACCGGAAACCCACTGATAGATACTGATGGCGACAGCATCCCGGATATCGCCGATGCCGATGTAGATGGTGATGGTACTGCCGAAAAAGCAGATGCCGATGGTGATGGGATTAGTGATAATGCAGATCCCGATCAAAATCCGGGGCCAGACATAGATGGCGATGGCATACTGGATAATGTAGTGCCCACCAATCAGGGCGGTGAGCCCCAGGGGCTCGTGGTAAAAATGCTGAAAAGTAATATCACTACGGTAGATGAACCTATCTGGGACCTTATGATGAAAAACATCTACAGCCTGGGTGGTGGCCAGCTGGAGCAGGATGGTTTCCGGCTGAATATTGTATATACCCAACCTTCACCCGTCAACTATATAAGTCCGGCGGTAAATGGACCCGCATTGCCCGATGATGTGACAGACACGCCGTTGCTCAATGTATTCAACCTGGATCGGTTGACCACCTTTGGCGATCCACAAACTGGCGGTGACGGGTTTTTTGACTTTGTGCCGGGGCTCACGGTAAACGTGCGCAACGGGAGTATCATTTTTACTTCGGTAGAACCATTTGGGGAATACTTATTTAATAAACTGCGTAATGGGCAAGGGGAAGTTTATGATGATAATATGGATGGCAGCAATGCCGAACTGGAAACCTACAATGCAAACCAGGCCAAATATGTCTATAAAACGCTTTATACTTCCACAAAAACGGTAGCTAAAGACAATGCCGAAAAGAATAAATTTCAACTAAAAGGAAAATATAAATCCAGTCAGGATGAAGGTATTCCCATTGGGGGTTTCAATGTACCACAAGGGTCTGTAACCGTGACCGCCGGGGGGCGCGTGCTTCAGGAAGGACTTGATTATACGGTAGATTATCAACGCGGCAGGGTTATTATTCTGGACGAAGCTCTTTTGGGGTCAAATATTCCCATACAGGTTTCCACAGAAAACAATACCCTTTTTGGGCAGCAAACCAAGCGCTTTACCGGTCTGAACATCGAACATCAGTTTAACGAAAACTTTATGCTGGGCGGTACCTTCATCAATCTTAATGAACGGCCCATCACCCAAAAGGCGACCTATAGTTATGAGCCTATAAACAATACGATTTTTGGCATTAACGGTAATTATTCTACTGAGGTTCCCTTCCTTACCCGTCTGGTGAATAAACTGCCCAATATAGATACAGATGTGCCCTCTAATGTTTCGGTGCGCGGGGAATTTGCATATTTGCTGCCCGGCCAGCCCAAGGGGACAGATTTTGATGGGGAAGCGACTTCATATGTAGATGACTTTGAAGGTGCGCAGACCAATATAGATATCAGTTCACCCTTACAGTGGTACCTGTCTTCTGTTCCCGTAGGTTTTGGAGGGGAATTAATGAACAACCAGTTAGAAGCGGGTTTTCGAAGAGCAAAATTGGCGTGGTACACTATAGATCCCATTTTTTACAATTCTAACCGTCCTGATGGCATTAATGACTCCGATTTGTCAAATTATGCTTCCCGCAGGGTACTTTACGACGAGATTTTTCCACAACAGGATAGGGTGGCGGGAACCACCAGTGCCCTTTTTACATTAGATCTGGCCTATTACCCTTCAGAACGCGGCGCTTATAATTATAGTGACGATGCCCAGGACGGAGTACTTCAAAATCCGGGCGATAATTTTGGGGGGATCATGCGTTCGTTTACCTCCACTGATTTTGAACAATCTAATGTGGAGTTTGTAGAATTCTGGCTCATGGATCCCTTTATTTATGCTGAGAATGCCGGAAATCAGGGGGGTACACTTACACTGGATCTAGGTAATATTTCTGAAGATGTGCTCAAAGACGGTCGCAAGCAGTATGAAAACGGGCTGCCTCAGGATGCCGGTTTTGAGAATACGTCAAGTACCGTATATGGTAAGGTTCCCGTAAGCCAGGCGCTTATCTATGCTTTTGATTCAGAAGGTCAGGCGCGCACCAACCAGGATGTAGGTTATGATGGGATCACCGATGCCCAAGAACGGGAGCTATTTTCCGGTTTTTCTAATCTGGAAGATCCTGCAGGCGATAATTATCAATATTTCCTTGCCGCTGAGGGTGGGATCCTGGAGCGTTACAAACGCTACAACGGTCAGGAAGGCAATTCGCCGGTAAATGTAGGGCAGAACGATAGGGGCTCTACCACTTTTCCTGATGTTGAAGATTTTAACCGGGATTATACCATGAATACGGTGGACAGTTACTACGAGTATCAGCTGGATATTAACCGGGAGAGCTTGAATATAGATAACGAGTTTATCGTAGATGAGCGCAATGTGGAAGTAGAACTGCAAAACGGGAATACACTGCCGGTACGCTGGTACCAGTTTAAAGTGCCTATCAGCCAGCCTACCAATACAGTAGGGGGGATTTCAGATTTTAGGTCCATACGTTTTATGCGTATGTTTATGTCTAATTTTCAGCAAAATACGGTATTGCGTTTTGGGACCTTAGATTTGGTACGGGGTGATTACCGCAGGTATCAATTGTCTTTAGATCCCGATGAGTCTGATCCTGCTCTTGAGAATACACTTTTTGAGGTGGCGGCGGTAAGCATTCAGGAGAATGAAAACCGCGATCCTATTCCTTATGTATTGCCTCCGGGTGTTTACAGGGAGGAATTCCTTAACAACAACAATAGCATACGGCAAAACGAACAATCATTGTCTATGACAGTCTGTGATCTGGAAGCTCAGGATAGCCGTGCGGTTTACAAGAACTTTAGGCTTGACATGCGCCAGTATAAGAAGATGGAGATGTTCCTGCATGCCGAATCCCGACTTAATGAAACACCCCTTGCGGAAAATGAGATGGTGGCTTTTGTACGAATGGGCACAGACCTTAACGAAAACTTTTATCAGATTGAGCTTCCATTGCGTCCCACCGCGTTTGGAGCGCGCAGCGAAGATGAGATCTGGCCAGAAGAAAACCGTCTTACCGTTCCATTTGAGCTGCTACAGGATATAAAAGCCCAGCTTTTTGGCGGCGGTATAAACCTCACCGGTGACGATCTTATTTATTTTGATGAGAATGGAGATCAAATCATCAACCCAGAAAACACGCCGTATCAAGCGGGCGTTATACGTGTGGGGATAAAAGGGAATCCCAGTTTTGGTGACGTGCGTACTATTATGCTGGGACTTAAAAATGGCAATGGTCCCGGCGGAAGGGATGTGTGTGGGGAGGTCTGGTTTAATGAACTGCGTATCTCTGATCTTAAGAATGAAGGTGGATGGGCCGGCATCTTAAACCTGGATGCCAATCTAGCCGATTTTGCCACCGTTTCGGCCACCGGTCGTCAGACTACCACCGGTTTTGGCGCTATCGAAGAGGGACCCAATGCGCGTAGCCGGGAAGATGTAAAATCATATGATGTGGTTACCAATGTGAATTTGGGCCAACTTTTACCCAAAAAATGGGGTATACGGGTGCCTTTTAATTATGCCTCTGGCGCAGAGGTGGTGACCCCGCAATACGACCCACTCCTTACCGATGTAGAATTGGACAATACCCTTGACGCCGCTGTAAATGCTGCTGCACGGGATAGTATAGAAGATGCGGCAATCGCCCGTACCCGGCGCCAAAGTATCAATTTTATAGGCGTGCGAAAAGAACGAACGGGAGATGCCAAGCCGCACCCCTATGATGTGGAAAACCTGACCTTTGCATACAGTCACAATCAGGAAGATTATAAAGACTTTGAAATAGAGGGCGCGACCAATCAAAGCGTACGTCTGGGGGCAACGTATAATTACAGTTTTACGTCAAAACCGGTTGAACCCTTTAAAGAAAACGACTCTATTTTTATGAGTAAATACTGGCGTTTGCTGAAAGACTTTAACTTCAATTATCTTCCCGCAAGTATAAGCTACAGTACAAATATCAACCGACAGTATAACCAACAGAAATTTAGGGATGTGTATGTTTCTCTGGGAAATAACTCCATTCTGCCTGAATTCTACCAGCGTAACTATATTTTTGACCGGCAATTCACTATAAATTATCCAATTACCAAATCGTTCAGGATTAATTTTGACCAGGGTCAAAATCGAATTGTACGTAATTATCTGGATATAGATGGAAGCATCGATGATGATGCCGGCGGAGTTTATGACGGTATTTTTGAAGTGGGGACGCCAGACAGGCATTATCAGACCCTGCAGGCTAATTATGATATCCCTTTTGATAAAGTGCCTTTTCTGGACTTTGTAAACGCTACTTATTCCTATACCGCAGACTTTGAATGGAACCGGGGATCTTTGCAATTGCAGACCTTAGACAACATTCCCAATTTGGGTAATACGGTAGAAAACGCCAATACCCATGCTATTAATGGTACATTAGATCTTGATAAGCTGTATAAAAGCGTAGGTCTTGAGAAAAAGAAAACCGGTGGCAATGTAGCCGTTTCTAAACAGGCCAGGAGCAGGGCCGTACCTACATTGGGCAATGCTCCCGATAATGAGGATGAGGATACTGCACAAAATGACCAAAATCCGTCTAGGTTAAGCGGTGTGGACAAAGCTAAAAATACCGCAATAGGACTATTGACAGGAATCAAACGCATACAGGTAAACTATCAACAGAATAACGGGATTTACCTGCCGGGCTATTTGCCAGGCGTAGGCTTTGTGGGAACGGTAAGACCTACTACAGGTTTTGTTTTTGGTAGCCAGTCTGAAGTGCGCGATTATGCAGCCCGCAAAGGGTGGTTAACGCTTTATCAGGAATTCAACCAGCAATACCGCGAAGTTGAAAACCGCCAGCTGGATATACAGGCACAGGCCGAATTTATTCCAGATCTTACCATAGATATTAATTTTAACCGTATTTATCAGGAGACCTACAATGAGAATTACCGTGTGGATCCTCAGGATTTGCAATACCAAAGCCTTACCGGTGTGACCAATGGTAATTTCAGCATTTCTACCCTTATGATTGGTTCGGCATTTGCGCAGAGCACTGCAGAAATGTCTGAAACCTTTGATAAATTCAGGGAAAACCGATTGACGGTTGCCAACCGGCTGGCAGCAAGTTTTTATGGAGAAGGCAACGAGATCCCGCGTGATGAGAATGGATATCCGATTGGTTATGGCCAGACGAGTCAGGCCGTTCTTATTCCCGCCTTCCTTTCAGCGTACACAGTAGGCAATGCAGATAATATAGATCTGGGTGCTTTTCGCAGTTTCCCGCTGCCCAACTGGAATATAAAATATACCGGTTTCATGAAAATCGACTGGTTTAAGAAACGTTTTAAACGCTTTTCCTTAAATCATGGATATAGGGCCGGCTATACCGTAAACCAGTTTACCACCAACTTAAAATATGACCGTAGCCAGAATACGTCACCAGAAAACGCGCAGTTTAATCAGTCAGGAAATTTTTTAACCCCTACGTTATTTTCAAACATGAACCTGGTTGAGCAATTTTCGCCATTGATACGGGTGGATTTTGAAATGCGCAACTCGTTAAAAGTGCTTGCCGAAGTGCGTAAAGATCGCGCGATCTCCTTGAGTTTTGATAACAACCTGATGACGGAAATAAAAGGTAACGAGTATATCGTAGGGCTGGGATATAGATTAAAAGACATCACATTTGCTACGCGTATAGGCGGTAAAAGAACCATATTAAAAAGCGATTTGAATATTAAAGCAGATATTTCCCTACGGCAAAACGAGACCATTGTACGCTATCTGGATATCAATAATAACCAGACCACCTCCGGGCAGGATATCTACGGGGTGTCGCTCAAGGCAGATTATGCACTCAGTAAGAACCTTACGGCCATATTTTATTACGACCATTCTTTTGCCACTTATGCCATATCAACGGCCTTTCCGCAAACCACGATACGGTCTGGGCTCACGTTGCGGTATAACTTCGGAAATTAACAACGGAATATCCTTGGTTTTTAGACCGAAAAAAGCCAATTTTGAGCCGTTTTTAGGGCAAAAACATCAATTTATAACCAAAATCACAGCAAAGACAATGAATCTACCAGAAGATTTAAAATACACCAAAGACCACGAATGGGTGCGTATAGAAGGCGATACCGCGACCATCGGGATCACAGATTTTGCTCAGGGCGAACTGGGGGATATCGTATATGTGGAAGTAGAGACTGAAGGGGAAACGCTAGAGCGTGAGGAAGTTTTCGGTACCGTAGAAGCAGTAAAAACAGTTTCAGATCTTTTCTTGCCACTTACAGGTGAAATAACAGCCTTTAACGATAAGCTTGAGGCAGAACCAGAAGCGGTAAATCAGGACCCCTATGGTGCGGGATGGATCATTAAAATGAAAATAAACAACAAAGAACAAATAAAGGATCTTCTGGATGTTCAAGCTTATGGCAACGTCATTAACGCGTAAACTTTTATTTATAGGAGTACTGTCGTATACTCTGGCACTAGGTATTGGATCATTGATTCACATGCCAAAAATAATGGAGGAGGCCCCACAAAACAGCGACAAAATTATGCACGCCACTGCCTATTTTTTCTTTTGTCTGTTTTGGTTTATCTACCTTTTCCTGTCAGGGATACAAAAGCGCTCCTTTAATAATACGCTTGCCATAACGGTAGGCTGGAGCTTATTCTTTGGTATGATTATTGAAATATCACAATTGGAATTCACAACCTACCGGACTGGGGATTTTTTTGATATGCTTGCCAATTCCACTGGAATTTTAATAGCGGTTTTGGTCTTGTTGATGACAAAATCATCCCTTGTAAGGATAAAAACAAAATTTTAATTTCGGATTGCAGCAATTTTTAACTAAATTAGCAATCCTTAACAATCAAAACTAGTATGGAACCTAAAAAGAACCCGAAAAAAGATCTCAGCAGGAGAAGTGTACTCTTCTTGCAATTGGGTCTTATTCTTATACTCGGCCTCTCGTATGTGGCTATTGAGTGGAAGACCTATGACAAAGAGGCTATCGACATTGGCAAACTCAATGTGGATGACGTTCTCGAAGAAGATGTGCCAATTACCGAACTGAATAC
>DRGP01000221.1 GCA_011050015.1 Leeuwenhoekiella sp.
GTTTTGACGGTATGTTCTTGGACAATATAGATAATTATACAATTTATGGGCCCACTCCCAGCCGTAAGGAAGCCCTTGTGAAATTTCTCGCAAAAACGAAACAAAAATTTCCAGACGCGTATTTAATGCAAAATGCAGGTGTTTTAATCTTGGAAGATACTCAGCCCTATATTAATTCATTGGCCATAGAATCTGTTGCTACAGCATATGATTTTGAAAAATGTAAATATAAGTTAAGAAAAGAGTCTCAGTTTTTATCCATTTTACATGACCTTGAGAAGGCTCATTATGATTATGAGCTGCCTATAATTTTAATCGAATATGCAAATACAAAAAAACTTTATCATGAGATCGTAGATCGTATAGCCAGTACGGGGTGGCCTTTTTTTATTGGGGCTATTGAGCTTCAATCTATCCCGCAATTTCAATAACCCCAAATTCTATGAACGCAGCCCCATCTATGTTTTTAGGCCCATTGCGGCTTAGCATTTTTTTCTTTTTGATTTTTCTGATTTATCGTATTGCCTCTGTAAAAAAATCAAATCAGAAGGGGCTCAATTTCTTTTTCCCAAGGTATTGTCTTTTGCTTGCTATTGCGGTAATTATTGGTTTTTTACTCACGCTTATACACGCCTTTGACCTCATGGTCATTTTTTTGATCCTCTTTTTTGTGATCCTTTTGGTTTTTATAAACCTCAAACGCAAAAAGTCCTTGAGTAAACAATTAAATAAAATATACACTCGGATTATTCTTTACACGGTCATCAAATTTGAAAAAGATGAATTTTTTATCGATAAGGATAATATGAACAAGCAAAATAAAACGGATGCCACTTCGCAGCTCTCAGGCCTGAACCGAAAATGGCAATTTATCCTTGCAGTAGTAATCCTTGTACTGACCTATTCATCACGGTATTTCTTTTTTGAATACGATAGTTTTACCCTTTCAGAATCTTGGTACAATGACCTGGCGTTAATAAAGGAAATTTCGGCGCAAAACTGGTTTTTTCATCCGGGCAGTATGATGGGGGATTATGTACTCATCAATATTTATGGGAAATTGGCTAACCTTAGTGACGCCATTGCACTGCAGAGTTTTGGTCTGTTAGAAGTTTCTGTTCTTGCGCTGGTGCTGTACTGGATATGCTATAAGATAACCGGTAAACATGGTCCCGGCTGCATCGCTGCATTTTCATTTGGTTTTCTATATGCCTTTTTACCGTTGAATATTAATCAGTTGCTCCAGCATAAATCTATCTTCTTGGCATTAACCCTGGCTATACCCACCATGGTTTTTTCTGTTTACCCAAAGGCACTACGCTTAAAATACAGTGTCTATTTACGATGGATGACCTATTTTTTCAGTGCCATATTATTAATTGATCTATTTGTAGGCATTTATCTCATTCCTCCATTTATAGTGCTTACGGCAATATTTAACTATAAATTGAAAAGACCTTATGTGTTGCGCGGTTTGCTTGCGTACTCCATAGCATTTATAACGATAGGTGTCATTTACGCTAGTGCTGCTTTAATAAAAGGGGAGAACTTATGGAATTTTTTGATCTCAAATTTGTTTTCATTCAATACCTATACCTATACCCCACATCTCATCATACCTTTTGATTCACTCATGCAATATTATCAAGGTGCTGCTGGACTATTACTTCTAATAAGTTTAATAAAATATGCCCAGAACCAAAAAAAATGGATGCCAGTCACCATTTTTATGGTTTATTTCAACCTGCTTTTCAACCTCTATAGATTGGACGATTATTTTTTGGATGTTGATCTATTTACACAGGTAGTATCTGTATTTATACCATTATTTTTTGGGCTGGGTTTCTATATTATGTCCTCTTTGATTCCACATGCAAAAATAAGTGTCAGGTTTAATACAGGACTTGACGTTGCTATCGCAACCGTTTTTGTTGCTATGATTGGTTTTTTCACTAAAGATTATCTAAAGGTCTTTCCTATAAGCGGATATACCTTGCAAGATCAGGTTTTTGATGCTTATATTGATATAGAGTCATCAAGGTTGCCTTTTTCATATACGGTAGTAAACTCTAATACAAACTTTATTCTGAGTAAGGGAAGTCATTATTATTTAAGCTATAACGTTTTTAATGATAAGTACCTTGAACGAGATGCTCGTTTTAATAGGTTTAGGAAAAACCCGGAATATTTAAAGATGCATCCAGAGGTGATTCTTCCACAAAGTGTTCTCGTTTTTGTGTATAAAGATGAAGCACTGAAAAACAAAAAGTATAAATTATATGAAGACCAGCAAGTTCTTACCAGAAAACAACTGGCAAGACTCAAAGAGCGAGGCCGTACAATAGACCTTGTTTACGAGAAACCTTTATTAGAGGTCTATGAAATAATAAATGAACCCCAAGCAAGCAAAATCAATGATTTAATATTTTGATCAAAACCGCCCCAAATCCTAGATTGATAATACTTTTCTTTATCTTGATTATCTTTTTTTTCTCCTGTAAGAAAAATAACCAAGACGATAAAGTATCAAATAACCCACGGGTGACCTATGCCCTGGAGAGCCAAGAACCTCTTGTTTCTTATGTTCTTGATTCTATAGATAAACAAGGTGTGGAATTAGAAGGGCATATTAGGAAATCCCTTGATTATAGCAAAATACCCTATCAGCACATTGATCTAGAAAAGCTGAATAAAAGTGCTTTCATTAAAAATTCGGTAAAAGTACTGGTCGTTCACGATATTTCGGCATTAAACGATAAAGCCATTGCGGCGGTCATACAATTTATCGTAGCCGGCGGTACGCTTTTTCTGCCACAAGGGAGTGCAGATAGATCCTTTGGTTTTTTTGCCGGTGTAAAACAGGGAGCGGGCTATAAGCTTGATCTTGATGCGCAGGGATTTGATTTTAAGGCGAACATTGTGCCTGATTTTAAAGGTAAAACCGTTAAAAATGGGCTAAGACATTATGGTCTTGAAGCCGCTAATTTTAAAGAAAATATCGAGATTCTTGTGACTGCCCAGTCCAATCCAGATTATCCTGTTATCGTTAAAAATAAGATGGGCAAAGGAAAGATTATTGCCTTTAATACCCAGTTACAGCCAGATAAGCGACACCGGGGAATCTATTTTGGCAGTATGCTTTATGGCCTGGACCAAGTACCCTATCCTATTGCTAACGTGAGCAGTATTTTTCTGGATGATTTTCCTGCACCGCTCTATAATTTGAAAATGGAACCTGTGGTTTCTGAGATGGACGTCTCAGAAGCAGCTTTTTATACAGACCACTGGTGGCCAGATTTATTACAACTAGCCAAAGAGGAACATTTACAATATACGGCCTATGTGTGTTTTGACTATCGCAATCTAATTGAGCCCCCCTTTAACTTTAAAGAATGGGAAATCACCGAGACCTATAAAGATAATAACCTTGTTTCGGCACCAGATTGGCTTATGCAACAGGTGCGCGGGAGCAACCATGAACTGGGTCTTCATGGGTATAATCATGTATCGCTTTTAAAAAAGGACTGGGGCAACAGTACATTTATGGGCCTTAGTCTTAAGGCCGTAAAAAAACGCTGGGAAGCCAGTGGCTATGGAGTTTTACCTGTTTCTTACGTTCCGCCATCTAACGATATTGACAGTACGGGAATCGTCATCCTAGCTAAAAATATGCCATCTATTAAGTATAACAGCAGTTTATATCATGGTGATTTTGAGGAAGGCGGGGAACGGGAATTTGATCCTGAACCTTACGCGCCACAACTTTTCGATTATCCGCGTATTACCAGTGGTTATATCATGAACAATTCACGACAATTAGCCCATCAATCCCTTTATCTTTATACCGGGATATGGACACATTTTATACATGCTGATGATATTTACCAGATCCCGGAAAATAACCCTGATGGTGCTGATGAAGGAAGTGGGTTGAGAAATTCGGACAGCTATGGCTGGAACGTTTCTAAAGATGGTTCGCCAGGACTCTTGCCTCGATTCAAAGAGTACATAATACATACAAAGCAGCTTTTTCCACTTGCGCGCTACCTAGCCGTAGATAAAGCAGCACCAATTACAAAAGCGTGGCGTGAAACCACATTTGAACACCTTGCGGAAAACGGTTCTTATACCGTAAAAACTACCGCAAAAACCAATAAAAGTAAGTCTTATTACTGGTTTCTTTACACTGAAAAAAATCAGGTAAAAAGTACAGAAAATGACTTGAAATCAAAGAATTATCGGTTTTATAAAATTCCCTTTTTGGATGGGTTTTTGTTTAATATAGAGACTAAAAAGGGATCATTGACGGTACATCCAGCCGGTCTTAAAAAACAGACCCTATTAACTACTATTAATTTTGAATCGTATAAAAGCTTTGTAGATACAGAAGAGGTTCCCGAAAAAGATACTGACACGCGTATAAGTGAACTTGAAACACAACTTGCCGGAACAACGATTTTTTCAGAAGATACTTGGCTCAATCTGTTTAAATATCTGGGCTGGCAGGGTAGGGAATATGAAATCTGGCCGTTGCTAGAATCCAGCTATCTAAAAAGCAAAACAGCTAAAATAGCTAGCCTTGCGGCAAAATTGGTAGCGCACAGCGATTATCCCGATAAAGAGGCGAGAAAACGCTGGATGCAGCGACAGGTAGAGGCAACTCCAAAGAATATATCGCTAAAAATGCAATACATCGCTTATTTTAGTGAAGACCAAAAAATAATGGTGCAACAGCAGGAACTCATAGATCTTCTCAACAATAAAAACAGCCCGGAAGCTACCACAAGATATGTCAATTTACTTATTCAAAAATATCCAGAAGTAGCACTGGAATACTTTAAAAATAAGGATCCCGAGACTACAAATTATGCGGCTTCGGCAGAGGCGCTCATGTGGTTTTTTGCTGATCATAGTAATTACAAAAATGCCATTGCCTGGTCTAAAATTGGCAAAAACGTTGATGAAAACACAGTAGATGAATGGCGCTTACAGACTGGTGAATATCAATTTCTAAAAGAAAAAGATTTTCCAAAATACATAAGTTATTTGTTAAGTCATAATGCACAAAAAGCAACCAACGAACTTATTGAAAAAACCCCGTGCGGCCCAGAACTGGCTCCACAGGCAACGGGCATTGCTTACGCGTATGGTGACCAGGGAAGTTTTAGAAAAGCCATTGCGTGGTCGAAGTGTGCGATAGATTTTCCGATAATTAACCGTTTGCAGTGGTATTACAGCCTTAAAGACTATAAAGCGATTGATTCGCTGTATGCTGCTCACGTTTCCAGTGATGTACCCAGTGAAACTTTAAAGGGCTTTATGGCCGATTATTATATGAGTAGGGCAAATTTTGTAGGTGCCTGGAAAATGGCCGAATCCCTGCAAGAATCGACTAAGCGGGATGCGCTTCGGCTACAGTACAATAAAGATGTCGTTTTTGCGGGGAGCGAAGATCAGAAACAGCTCATGGAAGAAAACCCCAGGTTTTTCTATCCAGAGGTGTTGGCTAAGATCAAAAAAAACCTACGTGTTGATGAAGGTGATTTTCTGGAACTTTCAAGTATGGTGATCAGCGATCGTTTTGATCCCACATCGCTGGGCAACGCCATTTTTTATGGTATTCGGGATGCCCGTTTAAGCATCCATAAATTTGGGATTACACAGTTTAAGGCTTATCCATTGGCAGGCACTTCTGACCCTAAAAATAAGGTGCACAACCTGTATGGGATTACTTATCAATTTAAACAACTTCCCAGGGCAGACAGCCTTAGTTATGCCGCGGGTACCAGGATAGAGTTTAACGAGGCGGGCAAGGCCTATTATCACGTCAATGCTTCGGCATCGGTTTCGGTGGATAGCCTTTACGCTTCGGCCCAGATTTTTAGGCGGCCAGCGATCACCGGGCCAGCCTATAGCCTGGGTATTTATCAAACGCAGCTTAATATATATGCTGAATTGCAGATGAGAAATAGCTATCAAAGCATTTTTTACCTGGAAGGCAATCAGTTTGACGATCAGGGCGCGCTAGATGTTACGGCTCTGGTAAACTTTGGTAAGAGTTTTGAACTCACTTCCTATTCAAGGATCAAAGGTTTTGCCGAAATTTCGGGCATGCTGGGCAATACAGATCAAAAGCAGGGCTATCCATATTGGACGATCAATGAGCGTCTTTACGGGGGCTTGGGCGCTGGCTATCACTACGCAAATAACCGAACCAACTTGAAGTTTAATGTTGATGCTGCCTTTTTTTTAGATACATTTTCAGGGCAGTTTCAACGGTATAGAGGGCAATTGAGTGTACCGCTTTTTGAGTACCTTCGCCTGGAGGCAAATGCAGAGTTTTTTACCCTGAAAGATTTCTATTCCAATAGTTTTGGCCTTGGCTTGCGCTATTATTTAAATTAGTTGGATTTTGCCTGCTAAAGGACTATTTTGAGTACTTAAAAGTCCGTTTTTATGCCCGAACTACCCGAAGTCACGTACTATAAAAAATACGTTGATGCTACCGCGCTGCATCAGGAGATTGTTGATATACAAGTACCCGATTCTAAAATCGCGCAAGCTTCTAAAAAGGAATTTGAAGAGGCTTTGCTCCATCAAAAGTTTGAGAAAAGTGACCGCCACGGTAAATATGTGATGCTCACGTTAAGCAACGACAAAGTATTGGTCTTTCACTTTGGCATGACCGGGAGTTTTGAATACCTCAAGCACGATAAAATACCTAAATATGCCTATTTTACGGTAGTTTTCAGTGATAATGGGCGGCTGTGCTTCACTTGCCCCAGAAAATTTGGTAAAGTATATCTCGCGGAAAGCCTGGGAGCATTTAAAAAAGAGCACAAGCTGGGGATAGACGCGATGGATCTCGATCTTGAGACTTTTCAAAAACTGCTTTCGCCAAAGCGGGGGAGTATAAAAGGTGCGCTTCTTGACCAACATCTTATTGCAGGCATTGGCAATATGTATGCAGATGAAATGCTTTTTCAGACAAAAATTCATCCCAATACGCCCGTAAATCACCTTTCTGAAGTAACACTTAAAGCACTTTTCAAAAATGTGCATCCGGTCTTAGAAACGGTCATTAAAAGTCAGACTGAAGAAGACCCACTTCCCAACACCTACCTAACGCCACACCGCCATCCAGGTGCAGACTGCCCCAATGGGAATGGGAAGATCAAAAAGATGAAGGTTGCCGGCAGGAGTACCTATTTTTGCCCGGAGTGTCAAGAAGAAAAATAACCATAGATTGTTTGATACTATTATTGATGTAGCTCAAAAGTTTTAACTATAAAGAAGCTTACGTTGGATTTGATCCTAAAATTATTAATTTTAAGCAATCCATGTTGACTTAATTTATTGGTCTCAAAATTAGTTAAAACTATGCACTTTAGTGCATCTCGCTTTAGCCTCTAAAAACCTTTACCTTTGTTGGATGCCAGAACCTAGAACAGAAGGTCATACGGTTTCAAGATTGTCGGTTCACATAGTGTGGAGCACGAAATGCCGTTTTCATGTTCTCAAAGGGGATACCATGGTGCGCTGCCGTACACTTTTGATGCAGATCTGTGATGCCGAGGATGTTCAGATACTCAAAGGTGCAATATCCAAGGATCATGTTCACATGCATGTCGGGTACCGGCCAAGCCTGCGTGTTAGCCGGCTCGTAAAGAAGCTCAAGGGCAGGAGCTTGCGAAAGCTTCAGCAGGAGTTCCCGGAGTTGAAGAAACGCTATTGTGGACGTCACTTCTGGGGGATCGGCTATGAATGTTGGAGCACCGGGAACATCACCGATGAAATGGTCAATGCCTATCTGGAGCATCATCGAAGACCGGACGATAGCCAGGGTAGGAACTTCATAATTGAGTAACGGCTTTGGTGTGACTTTGAGTCGCGATCCCGAAACTATGGACTTCCAGTCCATAGTGGTTTTTTGAGTTACGTGAACATCCAAGAGATTATGGGGGAAAATTCAAACTATTTCAGTTCTGTCATGAGCAAATCCAGTATAGATATTAATGAGGTCACCATACAAAAATATGTAGATACCTTGCGGCCGGAAGATTTGGAGATACGTAAAGAGCTTGATTTTGGCTACACCTATGATGGCAAGATTGCCACGGTTTTTGAGATCAGGCCAAGGTGGGACAATCCCTCAAAAATACAGCAAATACCTTTTTTTAAAGTAAGATATTACAAATCGAGAAACTGCTGGCAGCTTTACTGGATGCGAGCAAGTGGAAAATGGGAATTGTATGAACCCTTCCCGCATGCGACACACCTCCATAAAATTCTAGAGGTAGTTGAAGAGGATAAGCATGGCTGTTTTTATGGATAGAACGGCAAAAAATATCATCAAAGAAATTGCCGGTGAACTAGATTGTGGCCTTGATTGCTACTACAATATCAAAACCGACGAATTGATAAGTATTCCCAATAAAGATGCACTGCTGGATTTTGAAGATTTTGAAGCGCTTTTTGGGGAAAGTCTGAAAAAAGTGAATACAAATGAAAAGGATTTTATAAAGATAGAAGTTCTTAAAAGTTTTGAATCTTATACAATCATGGAGACTTTTGTAGATGAAATAGCCGATGATCATTTACGCCAAAAGTTAATTGGGAGCTTGCGTAATAAAAAGCCCTTTTACAATTTTAACCGCTTAATAGATTATTCTGATTACAGGCAAAAATGGTTTGATTTCAAGCAGCAAGCGCTTGAAAAGTATGTAAGGAAGCATTTGGAACTAGGTTGAAATACAGGAATTCCCCTTTAATCACTTCAGAGGTGTTTCATCCGTGGAGGCGTGTCTCAATCCAAAAATGAGGCGTTTGAAATTAAAAATTTACTGGAAAGCCCTTTCCTTTTTATACGTAATCAATATAATGAGTTTCCTGTGGCTTTTATTGACTTAAATGAAGGAAAACCCGCTATTTATGGTTAAATTATCCAGATTTATTGATATAAATCTGTAATCTTTTCAACCTAACTTATCATGAAAATACTCATACCGTTTGTATTGGCCTGCTGCCTTATTATTTCCTGTAAAACATCTAAAACCGATGTGGAAAATAATGCCCGGGTAACGACAAAAAATGGCATTTTAGAAGGCATTTATGCGCCAGATACCAATCTTAATATGTTTTACGGAATTCCCTACGCCCAGGCCCCCGTGGGCGATTTACGATGGAAGGCACCACAGCCGCACGAAAGCTGGACGGGCACTCGCGATGCCAAAACTTTTGGCGACCGCCCCATGCAGA
>DRGP01000222.1 GCA_011050015.1 Leeuwenhoekiella sp.
GTATATGGGTGAGGAACATGAAGAAGGTGGACATTCCCATTAAATGTAACAGATGAGAAAATTATTTTTAATTACAGCTTTATTTTTAATTATGGCATTGATGGGGCTCATCATTTGGTTGCCCTATTTATGGTGGATCGCTTTAATTATCATTCCATTCCTACTGTTGGGTTTTATGGATTATTTTCAAAAATCCGATAACATAAAACGCACCTATCCTTTATTGGGAAGGATTACGAATCTATTGGAAGAACAACGCCACGTACTTCAAGAAACCTTGCTTCTTAATCGTACGGAAGGGGTGCCCTTTAACTGGATACAGAAGGAAATTGTATATAAACGAGCCGCAGACGCTAATAAAAGTCAGCCTTTTGGAACACAATTATCTTATGAAAAGTTAGGAAGGGAATGGTTTGTACATTCAGCGTTTCCTTCTACAACTATTCAAGATGATTTTAGAGTGATTATTGGAGGCCCTAAATGTTCCCGACCTTATAATACCAGTATTTTGAACTTGAGCGGGATGAGTTATGGTTCCATTAGTAAAAACGCTACCCTTGCTTTTAACGGCGGAGCTAAAATAGCTGGTTTTGCACAAAATACAGGAGAAGGTGGGCTAACGCCTTATCATCAAAAATATGGTGCCGACCTAATCTTTCAATTTGGTACGGGATATTTCGGTTGCAGAAATGAAAATGGAAATTTTGATGCTAATAAATTTAGTGAAATAGCCCGGAACGATTTCGTAAAAATGGTCGAGATCAAAATTTCACAAGGGGCAAAACCTGGTTTTGGGGCAATACTTCCAGCCAAAAAAAATACGGAAGAAATTTCAAAATACAGAGAGATAGAAGCTCATACCGAAATTCATTCCCCTGCCCACCACAGTGCTTTTGGGAACACCAAAGAACTAGTCGAATTCATCAGAAAATTACGAAAACTCTCCAATGGCAAACCTATTGGGATCAAACTCTGTTTAGGGCAAAAAACGGAGTTTGAGGAAATGGTAAAGATATTTGTGGAAATGCATGACTACCCGGATTTTATTGCTATAGACGGTGCTGAAGGGGGCTCTGGAGCGGCAAATATGGATTCTTTGCATTGGGGGGGCACACCACTACCCGAAGCACTGCATTTTGTAAACAAAACTTTGATCGAATATAATTTACGGCAATACATCAAAATACTTGCCGCAGGAAAAATCATATCATCTTTTGATCTCTACAAAACCTTAGCTTTGGGTGCTGATGCTTGTTATAGTGCCCGAGGAATGATGTTCGCCCTTGGGTGTGTACAATCCTTAAAGTGTAATCTGAATACCTGTCCTACGGGTATCACTACGATGAATCCTTCTAGAGTTGCCTCGCTAGTTGTGGATGATAAGAAAACCAAAGTTGCAAATTATCATAAAAACACCATTGAAGGCTTAAAGGAAATATTAACCTCAATGGGGTTAAAAGATAGAAAAGGAATCTCTAAAGGAAATATTTTCAAAAGAATAAATGAAACAGAAGATAGGTCTTATGAAGATATTTATAACAATCCGATAAAGCGAATATAAAAATTGATATATGTATAAATGGATTTATGTGCCGTTTATTTTTTTATTCCTTAGCAATCATAGTCTAACTGGACAAGTCTATGGCACCGAAAACGGCAAAGCCTCTTTTAAGGCAAAAATGCCGCTCAATTCCTATACGGGCGAATCGGAACAATTGAAAGGGAGCATCGATTTTAAAACAAAAGAGATGAAATTCAAGGTTCCCGTTAAATCCATAAAGACTGGTAACCAAAAGCGTGATGAACATATGTACGACCTCTTGGAAGCGCAGAAAAACCCCAATGTTATTTTTGAAGGAAATCTCTTGGACGATTATGATTTTAAACAGAACACAGCACAAACCGTAAAGGCAAAGGGCGATTTTACCCTTGCGGGAACCACTAGGCAAATAACCATTCTTTTAGATTTAAAGCTCGGTTCAGAAGGCACAATTCAATTAACTGCTTCTTGGTCCCTTTTGATTACCGATTATAATCTCGAACGACCGAGCTTTACTTTTATAAAGATAAATGATAAGCACGAGCTAAATGTAAATGCACTGCTCGTGGAGCAATAATGTTTAACCAAAAACAACAATTATGAGAAAAGCAGGTATTTGTTTAATGATCGTGGCCTCCATGATTTCTGTGAGCTACGCGCAATCCACAAAAAAGGGCTATCCCAAAGAAAGCACCAAAAAGAATTTGAACGCCGCCGAAAGGTTAAGGCCAATCGATATGGAAACATTAAAGTCGGCCCTTGGGATGGAAGGACAGGAGAAAGATGGGCAATTTAAGGTCACCATCCCGCAAAATGACCTGGATGTCGTGGTAGATGGATTCAAAATCATTCCTCCTATGGGTTTGGGCAGTTGGGTCGCCTTCGGCCCTACCCGTGGAGAACCAATGATTATGGGCGATGTTGTGGTAACGGAGAAGGATCTGAAACCGGTACAGCAGGAAGTGATAAGGCAGGGTCTGACGGTCACGGGGATCCATAACCACTTTGTCCGTAATGAACCCAATGTTATGTATATGCATATCGGGGGCAGGGGCAATGAGGAAAAACTAGCCAAAAGCGTAAAAGCCATATTCGATATGGTAGCCGAGATACGCGGGGCAAACCCTTCCAAACCAGAAAGTCCAAAAGTAGAAAACACCCTTGATACAGCGATGATCGATAGTATTTTAGGGTACAAGGGAACAATGAACAATGGTGTGTATAAAATCACAATTGGAAGACCCGATATAGATTTAAGGGAAGATGGCGCACCGGTAAGTACGTTTTTAGGCTTCAACACCTGGGCAAGTTGGCAAGGTACACCCGAAAAAGCAGCCGTGGCAGGGGATTTCACAATGACCGCCGATGAGGTTGAACCGGTAATCCAAGCTTTGGTCGAAAATGGCATTGAGGTGGTCGCCGTTCATAACCATATGGTCCACGAGAGCCCCAGAATCTTCTTTTTACATTATTGGGGGATCGAGCAAGCAGAAAAATTAGCTATGGGATTAAGGGCAGCGTTGAACAAAACAGGTGTGAAGAAGAATAAAAAGCCATGATAAAAATACGAAAACCCGGAATTACATATATTTCATTAATTGTGGGGGATGTCCACGCATGTTATTTATTGAAAAAGATTATAACAATACGATCTATGGGGGGGTATTGTTTGTGAAAATATGATGTTTAAAATAAAATGTAATGGATATGAAAACTTTAAAAATTTTAGCGATTAGCCTAATCATAGGCGTCACAGCAGCAAGTTGTGCGGTCACCAGTTCTACAGCAATAGTAACTGATTATGACCGTGATGCTAATTTCAACAATTACAAGACCTTCTATTGGTCCGATGATTTTCAAATGAAAAATCAAAAAGAGAAAGAACCCCTGTTTTTCAATACATTGATTAAAAAAAGGCTCAAGGCCGCAATTCAGGATCAGATGGAAAACAAAGGGTACGTTTTGGATAGAAGCAAACCAGATTTGTTGATAGATGCCGGCGTCATGACCCAAACAAGGGATATAAACAGCGGTGGGGGCTACCCATATTACCCTGGATATGGTCATGGGTATGGACATTTTGGATATTATGGCTATGGCGCTTACGGGGGGTACCAATCTTCTAAAGAGCACAAGGAGGGTGGTGTTGTTATAGAGCTTATAGATATGTCCCGTCGCCAATTGGTTTGGCAAGGGTTTGCACCAGACGTGCTGCACATAGATACCAAAGATAAAAAAAAGGAGATCAGCGAAGCGGTTGCTAAGATATTTTCTAAGTATCGATATGGGAATACAAATTGACACAAAAAAATCAATAGTGTTACAAGCGGTAATCGATGAGTGATCCAAAAGATATAGAATACAAAAACGCTTTTTACAAACAGCTTTTTTCTAAAGCCTGGCCAACCATTGCAATTATTTTGGGGCTTGCAATTTTGAGCCTTTGGATTGTACCGCGATTTAGAGATTCAATATGGTTGTCTTGGTCAATTCTGGTATTTGCATTTGTAAAGACGTATTTTATAGTAAGGCTTTCTTTTGATCAATTAATGAAGATCATCGGTCAGAGCCATTTGCTGAGCCATATACTTGTTCTGTTCGGGCTACTCATTAGTATGATTATAATTTCATTTGCATTTGATTTCACTTCATTGCAATTTTTTGCACCTCAAAATTTTAAATTTTCCCATAAGATGGGAGTTACCGGAATCAAAATATTTTTCGATTATCTCTATTTTAGTACAATTACGTTTTCCTCGGTGGGCTACGGGGATATTATTCCAATGTCGGTACTAGCAAAAACACTTGTAATGCTAGAAGTAGGATTACGGTTTTTTGTATTGGTATTCGGTATTGCAAATATTAATCAGATACGTATAAACGAAAATAAATAAAATAATATATGAACGATTTTTTAAAACAATGGGGCGAAGCCGCATATACCACCACCGGATTTTTCTGGATGGCCTTGTGGGCATTCGTATTGGGCTACATCATCAGTAGTATGATCCAGATTTTCGTTACAGAAAAACGGATGCAAAAAACAATGGGCGGTGCAGAATCCAAGGGTGTATTGCTGGGTACGTTTTTTGGATTTATAAGCAGTTCGTGCAGCTTTGCGGCACTTGCATCCACAAAATCCCTTTTCAAAAAAGGAGCTAGTTTTATATCGTCCATTGCGTTTTTATTGGCTTCGACCAATCTCGTCATTGAGCTTGGGATCATCATTTCCATCTTTTTGGGATGGCAGTTCGTAGTGGGCGAATATGCCGGGGGAATTTTATTAATAGGGATCAGCTGGATTTTAATACGGCTCATCAATCCCAAAAAGCTTATTGACAAGGCAAGAAAAAATCTTGAAAAAGAGGACGGAGATTCA
>DRGP01000223.1 GCA_011050015.1 Leeuwenhoekiella sp.
GCTAAGGAAATGCTCTACACCTACGCTTCAGACGAGTTTGAAGGTCGCGAGACAGGAGAGCCCGGACAGAAAAAAGCCGTGAATTTTATCCGCGAATTTTATAAGGACCACGATATTCCTTCCGCGATGGATTCTACCTATTTTCAAATAGTTCCCGCCAGCTTTTTTAAAGCCGGAAGTGGCATCAAAGCCTCTGAAAATGTGGCCGCTTTCATCAAAGGAAGTACAAAGCCCAATGAAATTGTAGTGGTTTCTGCACATCTGGATCATATAGGCATAAGTGATGATGGCCAGATCAACAACGGCGCTGACGACGACGGCTCTGGTACCGTGGGCGTGATGGAGATCGCCGAAGCTTTTCAGGAAGCCGTAAAACAAGGCTACCGCCCGCAGCGTAGTATTCTTTTCTTGCACGTAACCGGTGAGGAAAAAGGACTCGTAGGCTCCAGATATTATGTAGAGCATCCTATATTCTCGCTAGATAGCACCGTGGCAGACCTCAACATTGACATGATAGGCCGCCAGGATGCAGCGCATATGGACAATGAAAATTATGTGTATTTAATAGGTTCCGATAAATTGAGCCAAGGATTGAACGATCTTTCTGAGGCGACCAATAAAAAATATATGCAGATGGATTTGGATTATAAATACAACGACGATAACGATCCCAACCGTTTTTATTACCGTTCAGACCATTACAATTTTGCCAAAAATGGCGTGCCCATTATCTTTTACTTTAACGGTGTGCACCCAGACTACCATAAACCAGGAGATACACCTGACAAAATAAACTATCCGCTCTTGGCCAAACGTGCCCAACTCGTTTTCTACACCGCTTGGAACGTTGCCAATCAGGAAGAACGGATTATGGTAGATAAATAATGCCATTTTAAATGCCATAAAAAAAAGGGACCTGTTCATCTAGAACAGGTCCCTTTTTTTTATTACTCTGAATGTACGGACTACTGAAATTTTAGCTCCAGGCCTTTTTATAGAATCTTAACCAGTTTTGAGAACAGATATTCTGTATATCCTTTTCAGTGTATCCTCTTTCGGCCAGTAGTACTGGGATTTTTTGTAAATCAGCAATGGTATCAACGTCTTTCGGGCTTTGCTCCGTTCCAAAGGCGCCGTCCAAATCCGATCCTATTCCGGCATGTAAGCTGTTTCCGGCAAGTTGGCACACATAATCTATATGATCTATAACGTGTTTTAGCGATATATTTTCACCTTCGGGTGTAGACTCTCCGCGAATCCAATTTGGTGTTAACATCCAGGTATCCATGACAGCACCTATAACGGCATCCCGATTAATCAATTCTTTTAACTGCTCATCAGAAAATTGGCGGTGATGCGATACGAGTGCCCTGCAATTATTATGGCTCGCACAAACCGCACCTTTAAAATGGGCAAGTGCTTCCCAAAAGCTATCATCACAAAGGTGTGTAGTGTCCAGAATTATGTTCAACCCTTCCATTTCCTTTAAAAGTTCACGCCCTTTCTGTCCTATTCCACCAGTTGCATCGGTTCCCTGTGCATAAACACCCGGGCCGTAATGCGCGGGGCCTATGGCACGAAGGCCGTCTTTATACGCTTTTTCAAGATGATGCATGCTGAGTATGGAATCAGCGCCTTCAAGACTTCGTATAAGTCCCAACGGTGTGTTGACCGCATCTTCTTCCCAGGCGGTTAAATGGCTTTCAAGATCTTCTTTATTTACTATTTGTTTAATGTGGCCTTGATATTCCATGGCCTGATACCACGCCTGTTGACCCTGAGTTTGCGCCCAGGCCTGTTCTGGCGAATTCCAACTGGCTCCCGGAAGGTTACCCTTTCTTTTTGCATATCTGGCAATCTGTGTCCCCACGACCACGCCAATATTTCCCTCTCTCAAACTTGGGAAAGAAACCGTACCGCGTTCCCGGTCTGGTTTGTCATTCATCCCATTTTCCGTTTTCCGAATATCTTCTACGGTACAGGTAAGATCACGGTTCCATTCCAGTGCATTCATTGACAAATCTAGATGCGCATCAAAAATGAAGGGTTTTTCAGAAGATTTTTTTGTATTCATAACGCATACATTCTATTGCGGGCTTCTATGCTCCAAAAATCAGTTATTTCTTTATTTTCAATTATTGCCGCTTGATTGTGGAGGGCAACGGTGGGACATATATGCCAGGGGAATCCATAAAGAATATCCCCAATATTCCAACTTTCTGCTTTGTTTGTTTTAATGACCAAATGTTCTTCGCTATGCACTTCAATATTTGCATCAGGAAGTTGTGGAAAAAATACAGGTGCTGTTTTCATTTCTGAAGCCACTGCTTTATGCCCCAAATCTAAACACAGCTTGTCATCGCCCGGTTTGCTGATAATACGCGTAGCCACGGTGGCTGCTATATCAAAGGGAAGATCAGGAAAACTTGCAGTATACCCTTGATCCCACAACAAGGTGGTGCCCGGGGAAAGCGTGCGCTCCGGAAAATCGGCATGTATTGGGAAGGTTATGCTTCCTCCACAGATGATTTCAGCACCTTTTGTATTGGTTTTGGTCAATAATTCTTCAAGACCACTACTGTACGCTTCCGTCACCGAAATTTTTCGGTCTTTTGTATTTTTATCATGAATGTGCCCATCATAGATATGCCAACCTTTAAAGCTAATTTGCGTTGAAGCGCCAATCTGATCAAAAAGATTTTGAGCCTTACGCATTGGTATTCCCGTACGGTGCATACCTACATCAATATCTATAAAAACCTGTACTTTTTTATTCGTTTTCTCCCATAAGCTTATTTGATCGGGATGATCTATAAGTACAGAAAACTGAGCTTTTGAATAATTGCTGCCCAGCTCTAAGAATTTCAATTGTGCCGGCCCCACAAGAGGGTAAGCCACTAAAATATCCTGCGCACCGGCCTTGGCGAGCATTTCGGCTTCAGCCAGTGTAGCACATTTAAACTTTTGGATTCCTTTGTCCATTTGCATGCTCACAACTTCTGCACACTTATACGTTTTAACATGCGGGCGCAGTCGGGTTGCAGAACCCGCTATATGGATCATTTTTTCTATATTTCTGGCTATACGCTCAGGATAGAAAAGCAAGGCAGGGGTGAGCAATCTATCGGTCTGGCCAATTTCAAACCATTGTTTCATTGTCAGTATATTTCAAAGATTGCTTCAACTTCAACAGCAATATTTCCGGGAAGTATCATTCCTACAGCGCTGCGTGCCCCCTTGCCATTATCTTCACCCAGCAGTTCTACCATAAGTTCGCTAAAACCATTAATAACTTTAGGCTGCTCATAAAAATCTGGTTGGCTATTGACCATGCCCAAGGTTTTTACAATCCGCTTAATTTTACCGAGATCTCCTATCTGGGCTTTAATTGTGGCTAGCATCGTGAGCCCCACCTGTTTTGCAGCTTGGTAGCCTTCTTCGGTATTAAGATCGGCACCTAATTTGCCGGTAATTAAGGAAGCATCGTTTTTCACCGGGCCCTGCCCAGATATATAGAGCATTTTATCTACCTGCATTACCGGTTTATAGACTCCGCCTAGTGGTGGTGCGGGAGGTAATTCTAAATTAAGTTCTTTGATTCGTTCTTCAATATTCATTATTATACAATTAGGCTAAGCAATAAAACGACCAGAAGTCCCACAATGGAAACGGACGTTTCCATCAAGGTCCAAGACATGAGGGTTTCCTTTATACTTACATTAAAATATTCTTTAAAAAGCCAGAATCCCCCATCATTAATATGGGATAACGTGATGCTCCCTGCGCCGGTTGCCAAAACCAATAATTCTGGCGAAACATCAGAAGATCCTACGACCGGCATAATAATGCTGGCAGCCGTAAGACCGGCTACTGTGGCTGATCCTACACATACCCGTATCAATGCAGCAATAAGCCACGCCAACAGCAATGGAGATAAGCCCAGACTACCCAGTAATTGCCCTATTTGTCCGCTTATTTCCGTAGCAATCATGATCTGTTTAAAAGCACCTGCTCCTGCAATGATGAGCAACACCCCTGCAATCGCTGCGATAGATTCTGATAACGTTTTCATTACTTCCTTAATCGAACGACCGGTACGTATACCCAAAAAATAAATGGCACCTAATACAGAAAGAAGCATTGCAATGGAAGGATTACCCACTGCACTAATAATGGAATTATTAGGAATAAATATGTTCAATATTGAAGCTCCCCCAATAAGAATTACAGGAAGCAGCGCAATGGTAATACTGGTTGACATGGGGGGAACGGCAAAGCGGTCGTCACGTTCAACTATAAATTCTTTAAGAGGCGTAGGCTGTATGCGTTTCATGACGCCGGAGAGCAAATATTTTGCAACTAAAATAGCCGGGATGCCGGCTATAATCCCATACAGTAGCGTGAGTCCCAGATCTGCACCGTATATATCAGCTATGGCAGTAGGGGCAGGATGCGGAGGTAAAAAACCATGAGTCACAGAAAGGGATGCAAGCATAGGCAGTCCTACATACAATAAAGGCAGCTTCGTGGTTGAAGCAATCGCAATAACTAAAGGAACCAATATGACAAAACCTACGGTATAAAACATAGGGATTCCCACAATAAATCCTGTTATGATCAATGCGATCTGTATATTTTTAATACCAAATGCATCTACCAAACTGTTGGTGATTTTATCTGCAGCACCACTAGCAGCAACCAGTTTTCCCAACATGGCTCCAAACCCCAAAATCAGGACCAAAGAACTTAACGTATTTCCTATACCAGCTTCTATGGCATCCATAGATTCTCCCATGGTTAAGCCGCCGGTTACACCTACCAGTAAACAGACCAATACAAATGAAATGAATGTATCTAATTTAACAACGGCAACAAGAAGTACGAGTAAAACAATACCAATGATAATAGGTAGAAAAACCATAAATGCGTTTGAGTAGAGAAGAATATTAAAAAATGACTAACTGCGAAATTTATAAAAAAGCAGTAAGTTAATTATTATAAGTAGAAATATGTATTATACATACCACGAATTTACGCATGTGGAAAAATTCCTGTAAATGCAATAAAGATATCGTAAAGGCAGGAGCGGTCATTAGCTTCACATTATAAGCACTTTGAATAAAAAAATGTGCCCGTCCTTTTAATTTAACGGTGAGCTCTCAGATTATCATAAAATTTGATAATAATAGAAAAATCAAGACTATCCCTATTGGACAAATGGTTTCAATCAGTTTTCTACACGGGTTGGTACGTTGCCAAATAGAAAGAACGCATTATTAGTTTTAACCAGCACCTTCTTAACAAAGAGTGTACTTTTAATCATTTTACTTTTAGGCACAAAAAAAGCCTTTCATTGCTGAAAGGCTCTTTGGGTGGAAGACCGGGTTCGAACCGGCGACCTCTGGTACCACAAACCAGCGCTCTAACCAGCTGAGCTACAACCACCATTTAAAACATATTTCGTTACCGAAATATGCGGCTGCAAATGTAAGGCAAATACCCTGTTTGCGCAATAATAAATTTATTTTTTTCACCAAATTCCTAAATCAAATCAAAAATGGAATCTACGGCGGGAAAGCGTTCCGCGGTGAAACCTTCACCATATTCGGTTCCAATAAGGCGTCCAAGGTCTCGGGCGCGATAATCTACACTTTCCTTAAAGTTCATGCTGCTTATGGGCGTATTCCATTCTTGGTTTTTCTCATCAAAAAACTGCGATTTATAGGCTAAAACAGCCGTTTTTTTCTTCTCCATAAAACCGGTCACATCTACTACAAAATCTGGAGTAATATTTTCCCATTGTATGTAGTGATATACGTGTTTAGGTCTCCATTTTTCCTGTTTTTCCCCGTCGGTTTGAGTTTCAATCTTCATGAGTCCGCTTAAGAAACATGCATGGCTTACCACTGTGCTCCCACGGCCATGATCAATATGACGGTCATTTATGGCATTGCAAAAAACAATATCGGGCTGATATTTGCGTAGCACTTCAATAATTTTGAGTTGCGTTTCGCGGTCATTCCTGAAAAACCCATCGGCCAACCTTAAATTTTCACGGACGCTAAGTCCTAATATTTTGGCAGCTTCGGCAGCTTCTTCATCCCGTAATTCAGCAGAACCTCGTGTTCCCAATTCACCGCGGGTCAAGTCAAGCACGCCCACTTTTTTTCCATTGGCGACTTCTTTGGCCAGCGTAGCGGCACAGGAAAGCTCTACATCATCGGGATGCGCGCCTATGGCAAGTATGTCTAATTTCATGTGTTGTTTTTTGTCTCCGCGCTTGGTCTTGATCACTATTGAACCTACACGGAACTCTATAATTATTTTAGTAGAATTAAGTCGGTTTTTGACCGGCTCCTTACGATTATGATTTAATTAAATGTTGTGCCGTAACTGCTTCAAGTGCCTGTTCCAGATCAGCAATCAGGTCTTTTTTATCTTCAATCCCCACCGAAAACCGTAGTAAACCATCACTTATTTTTTGATTTTCGCGCTCATTGGCGCTTAGTAAGGCATGTGAAGTTTTTGCTGGTGAAAGAATGGTACTCTCCACTCCAGCCAGGCTCATGCTGCTCTTAATGAGTTTTAATTCCTTCTGAAAACGGTCGGCATCCAGACCTTCCTTCAGTTCAAAAGAAAGCATTCCGCCGTAACCGGACATCTGCGATTTTGCCAGTTCATAGTCAGGATGCGATTTTAGACCGGGATAATAAACATGCTGGATATACTCGTTTTTTTCAAGCCATTTAGCCAATTTTTTAGCGTTTTTGTTTTGTGCCTTTACGCGCAATCCAAGTGTTTTTAAACTCCGTTCCAGCATCCATACCATAAAATCAGCCAGACTACCCCCCAGGTTTTTAGATTTATTCCAGATCACTTCCATATGCTCCTGAGAACAGGCAATAGCGCCGGCGGTGATATCACTGTGACCACCCATGTATTTGGTAGCACTGTGAATCACAATATCAATACCGTGCGCAATAGGGTTCTGGTTTACCGGCGAAGCAAAGGTATTGTCTATCATGGTAATGATTTCATGCTTTTTGGCCAGTTCTGCAACCATTTTCAGCCCGGTGATTGTAAGTAAGGGATTAGACGGGGTTTCGATGTAAATGATCTTTGTGTTTTTCTTTATTGCTTTCTCAAACGCCTTTTCGTCCAATCCATCAGTAAAAGAATATTCAATACCAAAACGTTCAAACTCTTCTTCCACAAGGTTAAAGGTTCCACCGTAAAGCGTTTTTTGAAGTACCACGTGATCGCCATGCTTTAAGAAAGAAAGCAATGCGGTGCTCACGGCCGCCATACCACTGCCAAATAGCATTCCAGCTTCTGCACCTTCAAGTGCAGCAATTTTTTTGCCCAGCATATCCTGATTGGGTGTGTTAAAATAACGTGGATAACGCTTTTTTTCCACGTCTTCAAAAGCATAGGAAGTGGACATATAAATAGGTGAAATGGCTCCTTTAAACTGTTCATCGCGCACTTCGCCTACGTGGGTGCAGATTGTATTTAACCCTGGTTTTTCTTGTTGCATAGCTTCAAATTTAAGAGTGGGTAAATTACAAAATATCGCTGGGAAAATAACATATTTGGATTAAGCTTAAAGGTTTAATAGTTCTATTCTCGTGGAAATTTCTGATTTCTTATTCTTCATATTACAAAAAAACTAACTTTGAGCATTCATTAAAACCTGATCATGCCCCAGCTTACTTTTGACACGTTTCAACCCGACTACGCCGAAGCCTTTGAACGCCTTAATATTGCCTGGCTCGAGGCTTTTTTTTATGTAGAAGATTATGACCGCAAAGTGCTGGCCGATCCGCAGCAATTTATCATTGATAAAGGTGGATTTATTCTTGTGGCTAAATTGGAGGGGCTCATCGTGGGCGTGGTCGCGCTTATGCCGATGGAAAATGTAGGCTATGAGCTCACAAAAATGGCTGTAGATTCCCATTATCGCGGGCAACAGATCGGTCAACAATTAATGCGTTTCACACTTGCTTTTGCTAAAGAAAACCAAATAACCACTTTAATTTTATACTCAAATCGTAAATTAGAAAATGCAATTTATATTTACCGAAAGTTTGGCTTTGAAGAAATTCCGTTGGAAGCGGGAAATCCTTACGACCGCGCAGATATTAAAATGAAACTCAATCTATAAACACCACTTATTTATGAAAAACACACTACTCTTACTCACAGCCTGCCTTGTTTTAAGCAGCTGTAAAAACGACAAAAAAACCGATAAAACCGAGCCAGAACCTGAAAAAATGGCCATGAGCGATGATAAAGATCAGGACGAACCCGATTTTGATGTGATGCCCGTTGAGCATGCAACGGCGGTTTTTAATATAGACACCACCGTTTTTTATATTGATCCCGTAGGCGGTGCCGAGGCTTTTAACGATCAGCCGAAACCCAATATTATTCTCGTGACCGATATTCACGGCGATCACCTCAACCCAGAAACATTGAAAGCGGTGACCACACCAGAAACTAAAATCGTGGTACCGCAAGCCGTGGCAGATAAGTTGGACGCCGGCATGAAAAATCAAATAACTATTCTGGGCAATGGCGAAACGACACAAATAGATGGAATATCAATCACCGGTGTGCCTATGTACAACCTGCGCGAAGAGGCCAAAGATTTTCATACTAAAGGCCGTGGGAACGGTTATGTACTTGAAAAAGACGGTCTCAAAGTATATTTCTCAGGCGACACAGAAGATATTCCGGAAATGAGAAACCTTGAAGATATTGACTACGCATTTGTATGCATGAATCTCCCTTATACTATGACCGTGGAAAGCGCGGCGGAAGGTGTTCTCGCATTTGCACCAAAAAAAGTATATCCCTACCACTACCGCGGTCAGGACGGACTTAGTGATGTAGATAAATTTAAAGATCTGGTCAACGAAGGGAATACTGACATTGAAGTGGTACAGCTGGACTGGTATCCAAACGCAGAAAAATAAATAGTCTGCAAAACAGTGAAATCCCCTAAAAAGTGATCAAAAATGCCGGTTTTTAAGGCAAAAATGACACGTTTTAGGGGATTTTTAATGTGAAAAAAGAATACTTATGCGTACACCTCATCAGATTTTTCAGAACGATCCCGAACTTGAAAAACACCCTGCGGTTCAAGAACTCATTGCACAATTTGAGGATACGCGCGATGCACTTGTAGATGCAGAGCAGCATATTGAGCAAAAATTCACAAGGCTCAAACACATGGAAGAACTAGTAGGTCAGATTAGGGCGGGCATACGTGACGAACTCAAAAAAGACGAAGAGGCTGAGCGTTTTAGGGAAACCGAACGTATTGACTTTAAAGAAGCGATAATCAATTTAGAGCGCTACATTAGCGATTATCTACGGGATTATAATATCTGGATGTAGCTTTTAGCATGAGGATAAGTTAATATCTCCAAGGATCAAAACTTATTTTTAAAATCCATTTTTTGACCCAGTACGCGAACAATTAAAATTCCATTACTGCTTTTTTTAAAGAAAATGGCATGAGTTTTATAGGAATAACGCAGTAAATCTGGCGAAAAAATGGACGCATCCCTCCCGATTTCAGGATTTTCGGTTAAATTTTCAAATTGTTCATGCAGTCGTATTAAATAAATTTGTGCCTGTGATAAACCAAAGGTCTCAATTCCATATTGATAAAGCTCAGCGATATCTATTTCTGCTTGTTCCGAAAGTTCATAAAAGGCCATCAGAACGCATTTTGTCCTCCACCTCTTTCATTATTTGAGGTATTTTTTTTGTACTTACGCCACTATTCAACCCTTTTTCTATTGCAGCTTTGGTAGCCATAAAATTTGCAAATCCTTCTTGCTCTTTCCGAAGAAGATCGCGGATGCGTCCATTTTTTCGCCAGATTTACTGCGTTATTCCTATAAAACTCATGCCATTTTCTTTAAAA
>DRGP01000224.1 GCA_011050015.1 Leeuwenhoekiella sp.
GGACTTGACGGTGCAAATGTAGTGGTAAACTATATATCCCATCCAGAAAAAGCCGAAGAGGTGGCTCATCAAATAAGTATAAACAATCAGTGCGGCGATGCGATTGCCGTAAAATGTGATGTGAGCAAAGAAGACCAAGTGCAGGATATGTTTAAAAAAACCATAGATCATTTTGGCACAGTAGATATCTGTATCCCGAATGCCGGCTTGCAAAAAGATGCAAGCATGCACGAGATGAGCCTGGCAGACTGGCAACTGGTTATAGATGTGAACCTTACTGGTCAGTTTTTATGCGCTCGCGAAGCGTTGCGGGAATTTATGAAACGTGGTATGCGTCCAGAGGTTTCTTCTTCCTTGGGAAAAATTATTCACATGAGTTCTGTGCACCAGATTATTCCCTGGGCAGGCCATGTTAATTATGCCGCTTCAAAGGGAGGTATTGTGATGCTTATGGAAAGTATTTGTCAAGAATACGCATCAAAGAAAGTACGTTGTAATAGTATCGCTCCGGGTGCCATACAGACCAATATTAATAAAGAAGCCTGGAACACTCAGGAATCTCTTGATAAACTTAATTTGCTTATCCCTTATAAACGTATAGGAGTACCCGAAGACATAGGTAGTGCTGCTGTATGGCTTGCTTCAGATGAATCTGACTATATTAATGGCACCACCATTTTTGTAGATGGTGGTATGACGTGCTATCCTGGATTTACCACAAATGGATAAGCGCACAGAAGAACACAAAAGACTGGACGAAAACTATGCCGATGATAAAGATTGGATGTTTTGGGGCCCCTATTTAAGCGATCGGCAGTGGGGTACGGTGCGTGAAGATTATAGTCCAGACGGTGAGGCTTGGCAATATTTTGACCATGATCAGGCAAGAAGCAGGACGTATCGCTGGGGGGAAGATGGCCTTGCGGGAATTTCAGACCGCTATTGCAACATCTGTTTTGGTCTGAGTTTATGGAATGGAAAGGACCCTTTGCTTAAAGAACGATTATATGGTCTTTCTGGCCCTGAAGGAAACCATGGAGAGGATGTCAAAGAGTTGTATTATCACTTAGAAAATACACCTACCCATTCTTATATGAAGCATTTGTATAAATATCCACAAAGCGAATTCCCTTATATATGGTTGCGTGATGAGAATGCAAAAAGAGGCAAGGATGATCTGGAGTTTGAGTTGGTAGATACTGAGATTTTTGAGGATAACGCTTATTTTGATGTCTATACGGAATATGCAAAAGCAGACAATAATGACCTGCTTATTAAGATTTCAATAGCTAATAGAAATAGCAAAGCCGCAAAAATTCATCTGCTGCCTACACTCTGGAGCCGTAATCTTTGGGAATTTAAGGAAATACCTTATAAACCTGTTTTGAAAATGGGGAAATCAGGTGATCAGGAATACCTCACTATAGATCACCCGTACACGGGCAAATATAATCTGTATTTTGAAAAGGCAGATCGACATTTGTTTACCGAAAATGAGACCAATAATGAACGTGTATTCAATAGGCCTAATGATCATCCATATAAAAAGGACTTGTTTCATACCGCGGTGATCAATAATGAATATACTACTGCAACCGAAAAGAGCGAAGGAACCAAATTTGCAGCGATGTATGAGCGCGAATTAAAGGCTGGGGAAACGATAAGTATAAAACTTCGGCTTTCGGAACTTGTAAACGAAAATCCCTTTAATACTGATTTTGATACCATTTTCAATACGCGTCAGCTGGAATGTGATGCATTTTATAATAGTCTTACCAAATCAGATATTCCCGACGTACGCAATATAGAAAGACAGGCGCTATCGGGCTTGCTGTGGTCAAAGCAATATTATAATTATGATGTAGAAACCTGGTTAAATGGAGATCCCAAAGAACCAGAACCGCCCCAGGAGCGCAAAAACGGGAGGAACAGCAATTGGAAAACACTGCGGAACCACGATATTATGCTTATGCCAGATACTTGGGAATATCCCTGGTATGCCGCATGGGATTCTGCTTTTCACTGTGTGACCATGGCGCTGGTCGATCCTGAATTTGCCAAGCACCAACTGCTTTTATTTACTAAAGAATGGTATATGGCTCCCAACGGTCAAATACCTGCTTATGAGTGGTCCTTTAGTGATGTAAATCCACCGGTACAGGCTTGGGCAGCCATGCGCATTTATAATATCGAAAAAGAGAAAACCGGCAAAAACGATATAAATTTCCTGAAGCGGATCTTCAATAAACTCGCCCTTAATTTTACCTGGTGGGTCAATAGGGAAGACCGGACACAGAACAACGTTTTTGAAGGAGGTTTTCTGGGGATGGATAATATTGGGGTTTTTGATAGGAGCCACGGTATTCCAGGGGATGCCCATCTGGAACAGGTAGATGGTACCAGCTGGATGGCGTTGTATTGCCTCAATATGCTTGAAATTAGTATTGAAATTGCCTTAGTGGATATTGCCTATGAAGAAATGGCGACCAAATATTTTGGTCACTTTGTTTTTATAGCTGAAGCGCTTAACGCAATTAGTGAGGAATATATAGGCGTATGGGATGAAGAACAAGGCTTTTTCTATGATAAACTGGTTTATGACGATGGAGGTTTTCAGCCTATTAAAGCCCGTTCAATTGTAGGTTTGTTGTCTCTTACCGCTATTTTAACGGTTAAAAAGGAAACGCTTGAAGCACTTCCTCAATTTAAATATAGTGTGGCCTGGTTTAAAAAATACAGAATGCGTACGCTAAAATATCCAGTAGTGCAGGATTTTGAAGAGGGTCAGGATCTTTTATTATCCTTGGTACCCAAACAGCGCGTGGAAATATTAATGAAAGCATTGTTGCATGAAAGCGAATTTTTGAGCGAATATGGAATTAGATCACTTTCAAAAGTCCATGAAAACCCATATTCAATTAATATTCACGGCGTTTCCTATAGCATCAATTACGAACCGGCGGAATCTTCCACTGGAATGTTTGGCGGTAACTCGAACTGGCGCGGTCCCATCTGGATGCCCATGAATTATCTGTTTATACAAGCACTGAAACAGTATTATGCATACTACGGTGATGAATTTACTTTTGAATATCCTTCGGAAAGTGGAAATCATAAAAATCTCCTCGATATAAGTATAGCCTTGAGCAAACGCCTTATTAAAATATTTGAAAAAGATGATAATGGTAATAGGCCGGTGCATAGGCTATATAAAGAACAATATCAAGACGAGCATTTTAAGGACCTAATCCTTTTTTATGAATATTTTCATGGGGATAATGGCCGGGGAGTAGGTGCTTCACATCAAACGGGATGGACGGCTCTTGTGGTCAATTTAATCGATGAGATAACCATTAGTGGTGATTAAATGTTTTTTAAATATAAATATATCTTAATTTTATTTTGATAATTAGATTGTAAATAGATAGGTTTGCAGCTAATCTAAATTTATTTTATGAGAAAATTTAACATTTTATTTCTATTAGTCTTGGCAATTACTTTAACAAGTTGCTCTATTCGCCTTGTTGATTTTACTACAATCAGTTCGAAGAATGTAAGTTTGGATATTGATAAAACCAAAGGCATTCAAGTAGAGGCTAGTAAGTCCTATTTTTTAAGTATAGGATGGAATATTAAGGATGCTCTTGATGAAGCACTTGAAAGTGCTGGCCCCGAATATGATCTGCTTGTTGACGGTGTGGTGAGATATTCATCCTATCCTTTTATATCATCTGTCAAAGTAGAGGGTACAGCGGTAAATAGTCGTGATATTAAAATGGTTTATGGTCAAGAAGGATATGAACAATGGTTAAATGATAACGATATTTTTGATCCAGAAACTGCAACTGTTGAAGTAGTAGACAACTAATCTGCAAAAACATACCTGATTTAAGTTTCTAAATAGGCTGAAAAGTCTTTTTAGAAACTTTTTTTTTTGACTTGAAATTATCAAAAGCGATTTATTTACCGCTAAGATCAGCCTGTTTTTCCTTATTTTATACTCAATGAGCTATAACCCTGTCCATTTCGTTTTAGTTGAATTTGTGTGGCGATACGCTCTTTTAGTGAGTCCACGTGACTAATGATCCCTATTGTTTTTGAGGAGGCTGCCTGCAAACGCTCTAAAGTATCCAGCGTCTGGTCTAGAGTTTCCGGGTCTAACGTTCCAAAACCTTCATCTATAAACAAACTGTTTATCGCTACATTCCGCGAAGCGAGATCAGAAAGTGCCAGCGCCATAGAAAGACTAAGAATAAAGGTCTCACCACCAGAAAGCGTTTTTACAGAGCGACGCTGGCCGCCCATATGTTCATCTATGGCGACAAGGCTGTCGTCCTCATTGTCTTCCGGTGTGTCTAGACGGTATCGGTCGCTGAGGTCTTTAAGACGTGTATTGGCAAGGCGCAGCAATTGGGTAAGGGTAAGGTGTTGGGCAAATTCATTAAAGGTCTTACCGTTGGCATCGCCTATTAGTTCGTTGAGCAGCCTCCAGCGCTTGATTTCTTCCTCTTTTTGGGAGATTTTCGTTTTTAAATTAGCGATGGTTTCTATTCTCTCCGCGTCATTTTTGAGCTGGCGTTTAAGATTTTCACATTTTTGCCTTAATTCTGCAAGTTTCTCTTTTGTTTTTTTAAGGTTTTCCTGCAAATCTTCTTCATTTAGGGGTGTATCTTCTTCCTTGTTCTTGAGCAGTTGTTCTTGCAGGGTTTTTAAGGTAGCTGTCTGATTTCTAATGCGCTGGTTCAGATTTTCGCGCTCGGCGCGCAAACGGTCATAGGTGCTGTGATCCAATAGCACGGCTTTTGCAGCGGCAATGGTCTCAAAATCCAATTTATTGATCTGGGGAAGGAGATTTAATACCATTTTTTCCAGATTTTGACTGATTTTTGTCAGTTTTTGCTGAATTTCCCTGCCTTTTGCCTGAACGTTCTTTGTATTTTCATCAAGTGAAATCCACCGGTTTAGCAGGGCCTGGGTGTCTTTATAAATATCGCTACCGGTGTACAGCGCATCTATTTTACTGGTAAGTTCTTTACCTGCGCTTATGATTTTCTGCATTTTTTCAAGTAACGGGTATCCTTCTGAAAGAGCGTCATAAAAACGCTTCTCCTTTTCATAAAGCTCCAGGTTTTCCAGCTCGTGCCCGGTATTTTCCATTTTGCGCTGCCAGTAAGAAGGGGCACCCAGGTCAAGATCCCTCAGCTGCTCTTTCAAAGAAATGTCCAGATTGTTAAGTTCTTTCTGCTGGATTTCTTGCTCGCCCACCAATCTGGCCTTATCATTCTGAGCGCGTTCCAGTTGGGTTTGCTGCTGTATGGTTTTTTTGTTCCACAGCGTATATGATTTTTCGGCTTGGGCCAAAGTTTCTTGTAGATTAGTGGCAGTTGCGGGAAGTTCTACCGCAAAGGGATGTTCTAAAGCCCCACAGAGCGGGCAGGGCTGCCCATTTTCTAAATGTTCTCGTTGTTTTTTATGGCTGGCTCGCATGCGCTCATTTTCTTGCTGCGTTTTTAAGCGTTCCTGCTCTGCTTTGTAGCGCAGTTTATTTGCGGTGGAAATCTCAATTTCCTTCGGAAGTATTTCCAGCTGTTTAGCCAGGGCTTCCTGTTCGGTCTGGATTTTTTTCAGTGCTTCTGCCGAAACTTCTATTTTCTCTTGAAGGGCCACTGCGCTGCCCAAAGATTTTATGGTATCACGAAGCCTCCTTTTTTCAAGTTCAATGAGGCTTAAATCTACCTTTTTTAGGTTGATTTTAAGTGTATTTAGGCTGTTTTCTGCTTGTTTTAGGCGGTTTTTCAGTTCAATGAGGTCACTTTCTATGTTGTTGCTCAGCGAAAATCCTGCTGTTCTAACCGTACTTTCAAATTGTTCCTTAAGCGCGCTGTGCGCGCTGCGTTTTTCCTGTCTTTCCTGCTGAAGCGTACCCACTTTTGCGGCAAATTCCTGTAACGCGCTGGGGATGTTTTGCGGCGCGGTTTCCTTTTTAATGACCTGGAGAATTTCTGACTCAAGCGTTTTTTTGTTTTCGGCCAGTTTTTTGGCGTTTTCTGTATTTTCCTTTTCTTCCAGGTGTAGTTCGCTTTGTCTTTCCCTGTGCTGGTCCCATTGGGTGATCTGCTGGGCGAAGGGTTCCATTTTTTGGTGATTTTTAAGCGAAATACCCTGATTTTTATCAAAAAAAAACAGATTTTGCCCTTCTTTTTCCCGTTTTTCCTCAGCACTTGCTATGTCCTTTTCTTGGCGGAAAATAGCTTCCTTTAGCGTTATTTTTTGTTGAAGGGTCTCGATTTCCCGTTCCAGAGGTGTAATAGATTGCTCGTGGTTAGAAAGTTCTTCTTTATATTTTTTTGAAATTTCAGGATCAAGCAGTTCATTGGTTTTTATGGTAATGGTGTCCTGCTGTGTTTTTATTTCCTGATTTTCAAGTTTGTATTTTTCATAGGCCAGTTGCCCAAGGCGTCTGTAGATTCCAGTTCCTGTGATTTTTTCCAGAAGTGCACCACGCTCGTCTTTTTTGGCTTGTAAAAACTGTGCGAATTCGCCTTGTGCCAGCAAAACGGACTTAATAAACTGATTGTAATTGAGTCCAATAAGCTCCTCATTTTTCGAAGGAATATCAGATTTTTTTAAGTCAAAAAGTGCACCGGTATCTGCATTGGCCAGATCCATTTCATAATCGCGAAGGTTTTCATTACGATTTGTAGAAATACTCCAGGTAGAAATATATTTTCCGCTTTTGCAGGAGTAAGTAACTGCAGCTTTGGCCTCTTTTTGATTGCGGGTTAAGATCGCACCTTTTGAAAGAATTTCGTTTCGCGTAATGCGCCCTAATCTTGGCACCTGGTTAAAGAGTGCTAATGCGATTACATCAAGAATGGTGCTCTTTCCGCTTCCAGTAGGACCGGTTATAGCAAAAAGCGCGTTGGTTTTAAATGGTTCTTTGGTAAAATCAATCTCGTGCTTTCCGCGCAGCGAATTGATATTTTCAAACGCAATCTTTAATATCTTCATGCGAAATTTTCTTGTTTGGCGATTTCCAGCAGTTCATCAAAAGCACTTATTATTTCTTGCTCCGTCTCGGGATCATATTCATGCTGATCCATACGTTTCTGAAAGACATCTTTAGGTTCCAGATCTTCGAGTTGTGTATCTTCAGCATAAAGTTGGGACGCATTGCGTTGTTGTTTTGTAAAAGTCGCCCGGTGCTTCACGATCTCATAACCCGGTTTTATGAAACCAGTAACCAAGTCATCAAGGTCAATGATTTTTGCGGCATCATACTGGGCTTCTTTAAGTTCGATCTCTATTAAGGTATCAAGGCCGTTATGCAGTTGCAGGGCGTCCAGCTTTTCGCGCAAGCGTTCTAAAGGGCCACTTATTTTAAGCAGTTTCCTAAAACTGGGCACTGCGATGCTTTCCGGTGTCCAGGAATGGGCGGTATCCAGCAGCAGTACCCTTTTGTCATCGCTGCGCTCGCTAAAAGATAAGGGCAGTGGCGAACCGCTGTAATAAGTCGGCACCTGAGCATTAACCCGTTGCGGTTTGTGAATATGGCCCAGTGCGATATACTTAAAATGATCGCCAAATTGGCTAGCGCTAAAGGCCGCCTGATTACCGATCTGTATATCGCGTTCACTTGCTGAAGTCTCAATACCGGCGGTAAATAAATGAGCCATGGCAAGTATGGGAACCTTGGGATATAATTCAGTAGACAGTTGTGCCGCTTGGTCAAACGTAGTTTTAATGCCCGCACGCATTTGCTCCAGCCGATCTTCATAACTGCTGGCTTCTGTATTTTTTCTCAAATCTGCATCGCGCAGGTAGGGTAGGGCAGCAACTATAAGTTCGAGTTCACCTTGTTTGCTATAAATAGGAATTAAGCATTCTCCCAAGTCTGCCGGAAGACCGCCCAGTACATGCACATCCAGTGCTTTGAGCAATTCGCGCGGAGCGTTGAGCATATCTGGTGAATCGTGGTTGCCGCCGGTAATAATTACAGTACAATCGAGATCGCGCAACTTCATGAGCGTCCGGTAATACTGCTGCCGCGCCCCCGAAGAGGGATTGGCCAGATCAAAAACATCTCCGGAAACAAGGAGCAGCGAAATCTTTTTTTGTTTTATTAAATCGTGCAGCCAGTTTACAAATAAATCAAAATCCTCATAAAGATCATGTTTATGCAGCTTTTTGCCCAGGTGCCAGTCTGCGGTATGGAGAATTTTCATGCTAAAAAGTACTTCGTTTAAAGGCAAGTTACGATTAGCTGATAAATGCTAAAAATTTTGCTACGGTAATCCTAGCAATGAATGCTAATAGAAAACTGAAAAATTGGTAAATAACGCCGAAAAACAGCTAAAATGAACTGTTTTTTACTGTTCTTCGGGATTATCTTCTATACGGTTTTCATCAAAAGCCGAAGGTAAAAGTTCAGGAATATAATGAATTAACAAGGGGAGGAGTATGCTACCGCCAGGAAGTAAAAATATAGCCAGGGAGGGTACTCCTTTACAAATATCCAGCAATTGGGTTTTTACCTTTTTACGCTCTTCTTTGCTCAACTCTTTATAGGTGGATTTTCCTAAAAGGAGGACCAGGTCTTTACTGCCAATAATCTCTTGCAACAGTCGTTTTTTATTACGCAAGATAAGCGTATGAACCATCACACTGGTTTGATCATAAAAATGCTTAAGCGGATACGAGGTATTAAAATAAGGAATGATTGCCCGATTTTTTTCTATAAACAAACGTAAATTTTCTTGCGCCTCCAATACATTTTCGGCGGAAAGATCAAGATGTTTTGCGAGTTTGTACAGAAAGTGCTCTTGCTTGTCGTGCCAACCTAGGTCGTCATAGAAAAGTAGGCTGGCTACATCTAAAATATACTTTTTTTCGGTGGTTTTTGTAAGGTTTTTAAAAGCGAGCGATTCCAGATGTAGTGAGGAGGGAAGCTTATTTTTATGGTAGCGCAATGATTTTTTAAAGAGATCGAGGAGCAGTTGATCCTGACCGCTTTTTTTTACCTTTTGTTCTACAGCGATGCAGATTACGTTAAGAATTAAAAATTCCAGATTTGTGGCATAGGGTCGCGGGGCTGCTGAAGTCTCGGAGTAGTGTTGAAAAGCGAGTACATCAATATAGAGTAGTGCATTGATAAGTACTGCGCTAAAGTTTTTTTTAAGTACTGAATCGCTTGTTTTTATACGCGTATGAATGATTTTTTCAAGATTGGTTTGCGATTTTCGTTCATCTTGTGTTTTACTAGTTGAATCCTGGTCACCATTCAATAGTTTTTCATAAAAAGTCAATGCGGTTTGACTAAAATACTCCAGATTATTATGATGATTTTTATACGTATAAGCCAATGCGTCAAATAAATTGACCTTAGTCTTTTCTTCTAGCGTCCAGGTATGGATAAAATGGGGTTGTGGAGTGATTAAATCAACGGAAACCCCGTATATAAACCCTGTATTTCGCGCTTGATTATAGCATTGAATAATCGTATCACGAGTTTTGCTTTTTTTGAGCAATAGTATTTGTTTCGCAATCCATCCCGTTGATGAAGGGTTCATAAATTCGCAATTTATAGCTAAGATACATCGAAATGCTTAAGAGCACAAAAGCTTCACAATCGGCCAGGAATGAGTGATTACTCTCAAGAATACTTTATTTTGTAAAATTTTAACATCATTCCGGGAAATTATTGGCTTTTTTCAAAACCATATGCCTTTTTGCTTCGTAAATAAAGTAAGTTGTAAAGATGTATCAATCTTAAATTCAATGTTTTGAATTGTTGGATTTCAAGACTTTCTATGAAAAGGAAAAATTGATTTTATTGGTTGATTAGTTTTTTTGGATTTTTTGTTAGTTGGAGAATCGCTCATTTCTTTTATTAGAATGAGCGATTCTTTTTTTAATGGATAGCCTGAAAGACCAACTTTACTAGAAATTCTATTTGCGAGTCAAAATTTTTAATACCGTTCAAACTTATCTTTTTCCGTTTTAAGTTCGCTAGATCCTAAAATTTTTAGAACAGTTATTTAGCAACATTTTTGTTTGTGTCAATTCCTCTTCCAGTAGCTGCATAATAGATGCCACCATATAAATGATCTAAAAACCACTGGTTTTCATACGCTTTAGGGATATGACCCAGCGCGGTATAAAATGCTCTTCCACCGTCAAACTCGTGGTACCAGGAAATAGGATGAAAATCCCCCATACCTTCACTACTTCTATCTACCATTTTTCCGGTTTTTGGATCTTCATCCCTATTTTTCCAGGTTACTGCTGGGCTATATGAATTTTCATCTACTGCAATTAAATAATTTAAACCAGATACATTTTCTGGCCCAAACTCATACC
>DRGP01000225.1 GCA_011050015.1 Leeuwenhoekiella sp.
AACATATTTTCCTTGATTCATGGCCGCCAAATTTTAGAGGCTAAACCTAATCAATTCAAATCGTCACGCGCCAATTAGGCTTATAAAGCATAGATTATCAGTAATTTCAAAGAACAATTAAAAATTTTTAATGGACACTAATGAATAAATATTTCCATTCATTGTGATACAGTAGGAGTTATTGTAGCACAAAAGACCGATAATTAAAATTTAAAACTCAATTAAGAAAGAATTATTCAATCTCTGACAGTATCAGTTTACCAAGAGTTTTATCGTTTGGCGTTTCTTTTATGTCTCATAATAGCGAATAGAAAGATGATTGCGGTCAAAAATTGAGCAATCCGGGCAAGATAGTCCCCGTGTTCTACATAAAAGGTTTTTTCGCGGTTTAACGCTACCGTTCCTAAAATACTGCCTTGCACCTTATAACCTAACTCTTCTTTAATATCCCCCCTTGGATTTATAAGAGCCGAAATCCCTGTATTTGCACTTCGCGCTACAGCACGACGCGTTTCGATGGCTTGTAGTTTTGCATAGCTTAGATGTTGCTTATGCCCCTGGGTATCGCCCCACCAGGCATCGTTGGTAATAATAGTTAAAAATCCAGCACCATTTTTCACATATCCCGTAACAAATTCGCCATACACGGATTCATAGCAAATTATGGAACCTGTATATGTACCGTCACTTAGGCGAAAAGTTTCCCAGTTGGGTTGTGTGGTTTTCATAGCCACCGTGCCACCAAGGTCTATCATCATATCGCCTAATAGGGGTTTTAGAATGGTTGGATAAGGAAAATTTTCTACCCCAACCACCAGTTTCGATTTATGATAAAGTTCACTTTCTCCGTCTGGTTTTATTAAAAAAAGCAGAATTATAATCGTTGAACCAATCTGACTTACCAATTTTATTTGTTTGTTTGCCAACTTTTTCAGGATCGCTAAAACGTTCAAATAGGGAAATACCGCCTATAAAACTTAAATTTTTATATTCATTATGTAATTGACTGCTTACTATTTCTGCTTCGGAACTCTTTATTTGAGAAAGCGGTGTGCCATCGGCAAAAACCGTTTCTGGAGCAATTAGGGCACGAGTGTTTTTGGTTAATTTTTCCCGGCTTAGCCGCAGGAGTATTTCGCCAATACGTTCATCTGTAGTATTATATTTTGCTGTGTATGGATCGATATTGGGCTGAAGAATAAGCACTTCGGTTTCCTCTTTGGGGATTTGATAGTTTTCATAAATCAAATAGGAAATCAACATTGGAAGCCCAATGACTGAAAACAGTTTTATGGCAGCCCAGTATAAAATACTATTCACCTTAAATTTCCGATAGTGTAATAGCGTTTTGAACAGGATGAGGTTTGTTATCCAGACCCATAGCGTACCGCCAAAAAGTCCGGTATATTCATACCATTGTACCCACGCTGTATGTTCAGAAAAAACATTCCCCAGGTTTAACCAGGGCCAGGAAAAGTCCCAGGATAAATGAATTTTTTCAAAAACCATCTAGATACTGGTTAAAAAAATGACAGATACCAAAAAACCACTTCGCTTGGCCACAATATGATAAAACAAAAAAACCAATGCCATAAGCAGGGAATTGACCAGAATGGCAAAAGCCCCTCCAAAGGGTGTAGAAAAATAGAGCCAATAGGTGGTAAAAAGGTTCCAAATGAAAAAAGTTAGGTAGGCAAAACCAAAAACCTTAACTTTCATAAATGAAGTTGTAGAATTTCTAATGTTAATTTCGGTGAATAAAAGCGGCACAAAAGCAATAAGAATTAAAAACGCAAAACCATAGGTCGGCCAAGAAAGAGCGAGTAAAAACCCGCTTAACAGGGCATATAAAAGGTTTTTCATAACATTTTTATCTTGAATAACTAATTCATTGCAACTAAACCAGACGACAACTTTTTAATGTGTCCGGACTGAATTTCGGGTTTTCCTTCAAATATATTTTCATCGCCTCCACGGACTTTTGGGGATGTTTTTTTCTGTTCTTGCCATATTTCTTTGCAACACCCTGAGTCGTTACAAAACTTACGGTGTAAGTTTTATCCATTTCAAGATGAGAACCCTTATAACAGATTTCCTGGATGCGATGGCCTTTAGGGTTTTCTATTCTCATGTTTATCTGCAATCCTAAAACCCGCTTTACGTAGCCACCCATCTGTTTAAGCGGATTGCTGCAAAAAGTACGCTCTAAATTTTCTTCCAACATTTCCTTGATATCCCTACCTGTGAGTTCTACGGTAGAAACGGGCGGATTCATTGGAGTTATATTAAAAAGGTCATTTTCCGTAATTTTCCCAACCGGAATTGGAGCACCATAGCGCCATCCATTTGAAAAAGCAATGTCTGTATTGGTTGCGCGGGCAATGGCCTTTAAAAGAAAATTGTCCATCGTGGAATTTATGGTGTCATAACGATGCAAAATTTCTTCAGTGGTTCCTAAACCATCACTTCTAATATCTTGATAAGGTTTTAAAACGTGCTGAACCAATGTATCGATTTTAGAACTTTTTGGAGTTGCATCACCCACTTTTAAAAGCTCGTAATCATAGTTTTTAATTTTTTCATTTTCGACTTCCAAAATAAAATTACCAACAAATGCGCCGTGGCAACCACACTGAACGATTAGCGCATCGTTAACTTTTATGGGACTATAAATCCTATTATGGGTATGTGCGCTTAAGTAAATATCAATACCTTCAACATTTTTTAAAACTTCAACGTCTTGAGGGAAACCGTTATGGGAAAGCATCACAATAATATCTGCGCCCTGATCCTTTAAATCATTTATGTGTTTGGGAAGTTCCTCTATTCCTGATGTGAATTTTAAATCGCCGCTCATCTTTTTGGGCATTACTTTATCTACAATCATTGCGCAGATGCCTATGACTCCTATTTTGACGCCTTCCGTTTCAAATAGCGCTGTCGGTTGTAAAAAGTTTTCACCATCTTCTGTAAATACATTGCAGCCCAGTATTGGAAAATTTAATTGTTCATTGATTTTCTTTAACTGTTCCGGGCCATATCCAAAATCCCAATGCCCTACCAAAGCATCGGGTTTTAGTGCATTTAAAATGGGGATTATGACCTCGCCTTTTGAATCTACCAAAGGTTTTGTTCCGTGCAGTGTATCGCCACCATCAAAAAGAAATGTGTTTGGATTTTTTACCCTAATAGCTTCTACTATACCACCAATGTGTGCATAACCACCAACAGTTTCTATTATTTCTCCGGATTCATTGTAAAATAATTCAGGATGCGGTGCCAAATATCCGTGCACATCGTTTATGAATAATAGGTTCAGTTTCATAATTTTGTTTTTTTAATGATTTTTTTTGATTTCTTTATATTCCAAGTGATTGAAATTAATCGTATTAATTTATCAATAGTGTCCGACTAAAATAAGGTTTTACGATTAAGTTTTGCGAGTTATCAATGATGGTGCTCGAATCCTCAATCTTCAGGTGCTTGACCGGCAGGCGAGGGGTACTGCGGTCCGGACAATAATCCCGGAAGGGATCAAGTTTAGCAATTGCTGAATTATGGGATGTCCGCTAAAGTGTGTGCTTTTATTCATAGTTTTTGATTTTGGGGTAAAACCAAAGTACTATAAAGCGGGAGATCCATATCGGAAATCCCGCTTTTAAATAAATTTAACCGGACACTACTATATCAAGATAATAATTTGAAAAAGTTAACCGGACGCTAATGATTTAGTTATAAATTTTCATCCAAGAATTTATACTTTTTAAATTTGGTTCCTAAAAACCACTCCATCTGTAATAAACAGCGTTCAGGCAGTATTTTATCAAGAGATATTACTATTGTTTTACACTAAAAATAGCTAGGAATCAATGATTCTTTAGATCAATTTCCTTCTCATTGAAAGTTTTATTTAGATAGAATTTTAAACTTTAGTTTTCTATTCAAATGGAAAATGAGCCACTTTCGGGGATATCAATGTTTACCATATATTCTGGATTCACTTTAGCAATTATCACTTTTCAGTACCTCGCTCAAACGTACAGATGAGAAATCAGTGAACGATCTTATAATGCAGAACAGATTCTTTGCATATACCTTTATTATACTTCCCAAGTATTTGTCAATTAGGTCTATTTAAATTTATAAACCCAAACGAAAGATTTGCATTAGGTAGCACGTTGTCAATGTTCGTTCACATATTTTTTGAGGAACTGCTCCAGTTCAGGCACATCACATTCAAATCCCATATCTTCCGCTTGTTTAATTACCTCTTCCCCAGACATATTTTTTTGACATCCGATATGTATCATCACAAAGGCACCAGAACGCTTTCCGGATTTGCAATGAACCACAATCGGCTTGGGCAGGTTTTCAAGTTCATGTCGGAAATCATCGACCATAGCCTCTGATAAGTTATCCTCAGATACACCGATATGCCTATATTCCAGGTTATTATCCTTCGCCAGCTCTTCTTCTTTCTCTGGAGGAACATTTTGCTCCTCTTCATCGGTCTGCAAATTAATGACCGACTTGAATCCCTTATCGGCAAAGGTTTTAAAGCTGTTCTCATCCGGATCAAAAGCAGCTACCGAAATTTCATCATTCACTTTCTTAATTTCCTTTTTCATAGTTTCTTTCTTTTTTTGATTTTCTGTTTTATTTTTAATTGGTAAATCCGCCGCCTTCCATGCCTTAAAGCTACCGGGAATGCTGTTAACATTCTGAAAGCCATTTTTTTGTAAAAGACTGGCCGCAATGCTGGCTCTGTAGCCGCTTGCGCAATACACGGCAAGGTTTTGTTCTTTATCTAACGTGCTTATCTTATCAGATAGTTCGCCAAGAAATATATGGGTGGCATCAGGGATATTACCATTTTGCCATTCCTTATACTTGCGTACATCCAATGGCTGATATTGCCCTTTGTTTTGACTAAGTTCATGTACACTGAGTTGAGTCAATTTTTTAATTTGTTTACCCGATTCTTGCCAACTGCGCATATTTCCTGCCAGATAGCCCTTAAAATTGGTATGTCCGGTGCGCCACAGGAGAGTTACGACTCGCTCTAGATCCTTATCTTCGGGCAGGATTAGTAAAATAGGTGCGTTCGTATCAATCAACCAACCGGCCCAAACCGACAGAATGGGTCGTTGTCCTATGTTAAGAGCCCCTTCTATATGTCCGCCTCCAAAAGCTAACATATCCCGGGTATCTATAATGATCGTATCTGTGTTCTTCATTTCCTTCTCAAACTCTTTTACGCTTAAAGCCCTCACTGGAGGTGTATGACCAAAGGTTTCTGGTCCCTTGGCATTAAGTTTTTTCATCTTTGGATAATGGGTGGGTACGGGAGGCGCATTATCTTGAATGGCTTTTTTAAACTCGTCGAAACCTTCGATCTGCATGAACGGATTATGTTTCTTCTCATACCCGATCGTACTACTCATTCGATCACCTATATCAGGACCACAAGCTGAGCCTGCTGCATGGCAGGGGTAAATAATCACGTGATCCGCAAGCTTGCAGAAAACCTCGCGCATGGTGTTATAAAGCGCCCGGGTCAATTCGTCCGTCTTCTCATCGCCCAATAAATCTGGTCGTCCTATAGAATCTACAAACAGTGAATCCCCGGTCATTATGCCCCATGGTTCCTTTTCGTGCGTTTCGGATAATAAATAGGATAGATGTTCGGGTGTGTGACCAGGCGTATGCTTCGCTCTTATTTTGACTTGACCGAATTTAAACTCATCCCCCTCCCGAACAGGTTCATACTCAAAACTATAGGTAGCATCACCCTCAATACTTACATATAGCTTGGCGCTTCCTTTGCAACGGGTTGCCAGTTCACGCGCCCCGCTCATAAAATCTGCATGGATATGTGTTTCAAAAACATGGGTAATAGTTACACCATATTGCCGTGCTTTTTGTAAGTAAATATCGGCATCGAGACGAGGATCAATTACTGCTGCGCATCCTGCACTTTCATCACATATAAAATATGATACTTGGGCAATTCCTTCTGTTAATATCGGTTCAAACCTTAGAGCCATAGGACATATAAAATAAAAGTTAATATTTGAAAATAAGAATTATAATAGACAATGAGGTGAAGAAAAAATTAAAAGGTCAATAGATGTAACAATAGATTAACACCTACTTTGTTAGTTGTTAATGGTTTTAGGATATTGGTAATTAAGAGGCGTCCTCCACCATACCTATGGTTTAATTTATCGACAAATTCATTGTGGTATATATTTTCCCTTAAATTTGTGGTAGTTCCCTTGCAGGCTGTCCGGGTAACAATGTGCTCTAGAAGCAAGTTTAATAACTGGGATGTCCGCTAAAGTGCGTATTCATAGTACTTTGTTTTATGGTAAAACCAATTTATAAAGCGGGAAAATCCAGATTCCCATTTTTAAAAAAAATTAACCGGACACTAATGTTTTAGAGGATTTTTTTGGATTTCTTTAAATCCAATGCGATTGAAATTAATATTATTAATTTACCAAAGAATTGGGTTCTGAACTAGTTGATTTATTATTTTCAGCAAGTTCACTTGCCTTTCTGTTTTCAAATTCGCTTAGGCCATTATCTAAGAATTCAACAAAATTGTCCACATTCAAGTCATAAGCTTTGGGAGCACTTAACAGTGAGCCATTTGTATCTACTAAGGTGTAATAGGGTTGTGCGTTTGCATTAAGTTTCTGTATCATAAAATCTAAGTTTTGGCCTCCAATCGTTTTCTTTATACGCTGATCTTGCGCAGAAACGTACCATTCATTTTCCGGTAGCTCGGTTTTTTCATCAACATAAAGTGCAACGACTACATAATCTTCCTTGAGTCTTTTGAGTACTTTGGGATCAGACCAAACGGCAGCTTCCATTTCCCGACAGTTTACACAGCCGTGACCTGTAAAGTCTATAAATAAAGGTTTGTCCTGCCTTCTTGCGCAGGCTAAGGCCTGATCATAGTCAAAATAGCCTTGAATCCCATAGGGCAGTTCCAGCAGCTCGCCGTATCTTGGCGCACCGCATTCTGAAGTTTCCACCGTGTTATTTGAAACGCTTGAAACCTGTGGCGAATTCATCACGAAACTTTGCGAACTTAGCGGTGGCATATAACCAGCCAATGCCTTTAGGGGCGCACCTACCAAACCCGGAATAAGATAGATTACAAAACTAAAAACCAGTAAGGCTGAGATTACACGTCCTACAGATGTATTTTCTTTTTTTTCTTCATGTGGGAAGGTTATTTTGCCCAAAAGATAAAATCCAAGAAAAGCGAATATAACGATCCAGAAGGCTAGATATACATCACGGTTCAGGATATCCCAATGATAGACCTGGTCCACTATGCTTAAAAATTTTAAGGCAAGTGCCAACTCAATAAAACCCAGCACCACCTTAACGGTATTCAGCCACCCCCCACTTTTAGGCATTGACTTTAGCCAATTTGGGAAAATAGCAAATAAAGTGAACGGCAATGCAAAGGCCAATGAAAATCCTAACATTCCCACAATGGGCTGAATGGTTTCGCCATTTGCGGCCTGTAAAAGGATGGTTCCCGCTATAGGTCCCGTACAGCTAAAGCTTACCAAAACCAAGGTAAACGCCATAAAAAAGATACCCAGGGCTCCACTTTTATTCGACTGTGAATCCATTTTATTTACAAACTTATTGGGCAATCGTATTTCAAACAAACCGAAAAAGGAAAGCGCAAATATTATAAATATGGCAAAGAAAAATAGGTTTGGGATCCAGTGCGTACTTAAAAAGTTAGCGAAATCTGCACCAAACAACACCGAAAATAATGTTCCAACTATAGTATAAATCGCTATAATGGAAATGCCGTATAAAATAGCCTGTGCAATTCCTTTTTTACGACTGGTATTCGATTTTGTAAAAAAACTAACGGTCATTGGGATCATTGGGAATACGCAAGGTGTGAGCAATGCAACCAGACCTGCGCCAAACGATAAAAAGAAAAACGTCAATAGAAAAGAAAAACCTTGCCCTTCAGTCTCTGTGGATTTAAATTTATTGTCAAATGCTTCCAAATTCTTAGGTGCTGCTACAACTTTTGATGATTTGTCCACCTTAGCCCCTATCTTTGATCCAATTTCAAATACTGCAATATCACTGGTATAAGGGATGCATTGGCCAGTTACATGGGAGCATATCTGATAAGAAACGCTGGCGTTGATAGCTGGGTTTTCATTCTTGACAATAAACTGCTGTTTGAATTTTGCCTGTTCGGTAAAATAGGTGTACTCGCCTTCAAAAAGCTCATCATACTTTTTTTTTTGACCAATAGGCTCCAATGTTCCCAAGGTTTCGAACTGATTGTTTTTAGCAAATTCGAACTCTGTAACAATAGGTCCCACATTGGGATCGAAGTCACTGGAATACATATACCAATCCTGCGGAATTTTGGCAGTGAAAAGTACCGTAATGGTATCGCCAGGAGCAATATTTTTTTCTTGAACTTCTGCATTCCATTCAGGAGCCTCCATCATCTGCGAGTGCCCACTTTGACTTATCAACGCAATGATGAAAATCAACATTGATTTTAGATAGCGCATATTAAACTTTGGATTTTAATGATTTAAAGGGATGGAGATTGATAAACATCCATCCCTATCTAAATATTATTTTAAACTTTTTAGGAATTTTTTGAACTCCGGGTCACTATAATCGGCCATCCCCATATGTGTCATGGCCAAATTGCCTTCAGCATCGATTACATAGGTTGTAGGTAAGGCCGACGATTGTAACATACTCGGAAGATTACCGGCAGGAGCATAGATGGGTAAATCATACTCCTTACGCGTAGTAAAAGCTTTGGCCTTTTCAAAATCCTGGTCAAACGATAGCATTACGAAAGCAATCTCATCTCCCATTTCTTCATGCAGTTTATTGATACTGGGCATTTCTGCAACACAAGGAGGACACCATGTTGCCCAATAGTTGAGAAATATAACCTTGCCCTTAAATTCTTTTAAAGAACGCGCGTTACCATCCTGGTCAGTTAATTTCAGGTTGAAATCTACTTTAGAAGGATTTGAGTCTGAGGTAACAGCATCATTGCCTTCGCTGGTTCTGGACCGCGTAATTTGAGTCACATCGGGATTCATTAAACCGGTAGCAAGGAGCCCGCGTTGTGCAAAACCAATAACTTCTGTGTGAAGTCCTGTTGCATAAAGCGTGATGGCTACTATGGCAAAAATTCCATATTTAATCCACGCTTTTTTTGTACTATTATTTTTTTTCTTATTGTTCATGATTTAGATTTTTATTGAAATTTATAATTAGTTGTTGGTACGGTTGAAAACGAATATTCGCCCAGGTATTCACTATAGGCCCTACCTTCTAAAATGGGTGATACTGGTGAATTTTTTTGAAGATACTCTTCCACAACTTCGTGAATGGTATAATCTTTCACTTCAACATCCTTTACATTTGGCATCCTACATAGATTATCTATTGGGTCTCCAGGACGCACGCAAGCAGAGATAGTATAATATTGCTCATCTTGCATCGGCTCGCCGTTTACGGTTATATTATGAATTCGTTGGCCTTTTCTATTTTGGCTGTCGAATTCTACTTTCATTCCTGAAAAGCGCACTAACCAACCCCCAAAACGTTCGGTTGGGTTTTGAGAAAAAGCGTTATGCATTTCTTGTTCCAACCAGTCCTTTATCTGTTTGCCAGTTGCTTTTCCTGTTTTTACCTTTTCATTTACGGGAAGTAAGTTCCACAGATTGGCCCTGGTAATCGGTGCCGGTTTTCCATCTTGAGGCACAATGGGGTTACCAAACCGAAACCCATTAGATATTGAAATGTCTGCACCCGTTTTCCAGCGAGCGGCATCGGTTATCATATTGTCCATCGGATTTTCTACCGTTAAATATCTATATATAGGTGTGCTGGTATAACCTACTATGGTTTCCAAATGCGCTCTGTAAGGTGCTTTGGCCTTATCCACCAGCGCTTGTATTTTTTCATCGGCTAAAAAGACTTCCGGGTTAACATCGATGAGTTCATAATCGTCATCCACTAACACGCCATCCACAAAATTCAGGCTTAACTTACCTACAAAAGAACCGAACGCACCGGGTTCAGTAACCTTTGCATATTTGCCTTGTATGGGTTCGCGCACACGTTCGTGGGTGTCGTTACCCAATATATAATCTGCGTGTTCTGCTATAGAATTATTGGCAAGCTCAACCTGCTTAAAAATTCCTAGATGCGTTACCAAAAACAGAACATCTATCTTTTCACCGACCTTAAAATCGTCCACCATTTTCTTGAGATTTTCGTCTAGTCCACTAAAGTCAATTCCTTTACTAAAAATGGGGTTTTGTCTAACGGGAACATCCGGGTCGTTAATACCAATAAAACCTAAACGGATACCTTCGATTTCCTTAACCCAAGACGCTGGGAATAAACGTTCTTCATTATTATCATGATACATGTTATGAACAATGACCTGTGTGTCATATCCTTTCATAACATTCATCATAATATCTTTACCATAAACCACTTCCCAGTTTCCGGGAATGATGACATCATAGCCCATATTTTTTATTATATCAGGCATCACGTTTCCTTCAGATAAAGCAGTGTAACCGCTCCCTTGAATAAGGTCACCACCATCCACGATAATAGTTCTATTAGGGTTTTTCTGTCGTTCCCTGTCAAAAAGAGTTTTAATATTAGCGAGACCACCACGGTTTTTAAATACTACCTTTTTATCTTCCCAAAATAATTCGGGATGAGTGTCCAGTTGACCGTGTATATCGGCGGTCTGTAATATCGTAATACGCAAGGTGTCTTTAACAGAATCATTTTTTTTCAATGTGTCCGATTTTTCCGTTTTACAAGAAACCATTCCGAATATAATTCCAACTAATACAAAAGTTGTTGCGAGATATTTTATGAATAATATCATAGTTATAAGCTTATACTTTTATACCCTTTTTTCTGAAGTTGAAAATTGTACAGAATTCCGTTCTCAACAACCTCAATTTCTTTTGGAACTTTGGTTTTATCTACTTTGAATTTATCGAGCGAAAAGCCACAGGCTATTAGTTGCACACCTGCTCTTTCAGCTTTTGTAATGAAGTCTCCTATTTTTTCGGTATCAGTAATATCAACTATTTCCTTGCCGCAAATAATGACCTGAAAATCACCAAAATTTGCTCCTTCTTCTAATTTCAGGGCTTCTGCGGTTAAGATTATGGGTTGCAACTGTGGCATTTTTTTGGTAAGCACCACATAATTGTTTTTGTCTTTGGCTATTCGCTGTGCCTGTATGTCATTTGTGCTGAACAAAGTAAGCAGGGCAAAGAGGGCTATAAATGCGTATTTTTTCATATTGTATATTTATAGATTGATCTGCAGCGTTCAGCTTTAAAAAGAAAGAAGCCTAAAATTGTTTATTTGAAGCGCATGCCAGATTCAACCGTTAAAAGTTGATTTAACGTGAAACAGTAGTGTTACGGATTTATATTTTATTGCTATAGCTATATAAATAGAAGAATAGAACGTGATTCTATTGCTACACTATAATTCCTAAAAAGTTAGAATAATAGAGCTAATTTCAATTTATACCCGACCGTTATTTATAGGACGCCTTCCAAAATTTGACCACTACAGCCAAAAAGTAGTTCAATCTTGAACGGAAGAGAAGGATGGGGTATCCCTATTAAATTAGGAATAAGAGCCATAAGAAAAACCCAATGAAAATTTATAAAATCCTTGTTAGGACAAACGTGGAGGAGGTGAGGCATTATCTAAGTAAAGATAACTTAATCTTGAAGAGAAATGTTCGTTGAAAACGGCAATAGGATTGGGAAAAATCGTTTCCCAATAGAAAAACTCTAACTGAAACTGCGAGGTACAAATACCATTTAAAGCAATCACTTGAGAGGCTGATAGATCAGCTTGCGAAAAATCAGCGGTTTTCTTTAACTGTGTTGGAGGTTTTTCTTTTTTACAGTGCGGATTTACGAAAGAAATATCACTTCCGCTAAATAAAAGATTCAGTCCATCTGCATCTATAGCAGTAAACTTCGCCATAAAGATGAAGGTTAATAGTACCGCTATGTAGGTTTTAGTTTTCAAGATAGGGACAAATATAATACAGAAAATGTATGTTATGTGTAACCTTTGTTACTTAAGTCTATTTTTAAAAAATAAATTGATCTTATTCACATTAGGGTTACATATGTTACACAGTTTAGAAAGGCATTTTTCTACCTTTGTAACAAAATATTAACACCTTTATGGATGTAGAAATTCTTGCACGGATCCAGTTTGCTTTTACCATTGCCTTCCATTACATCTACCCGCCTTTAAGTATTGGTTTGGGATTAATTATGGTTTTTATGGAAGGTATGTATTTGAAGACAGGTAATAAACAATATGAAATTTTAACCCGCTTTTGGTTAAAAATCTTCGCCATTACCTTTGGTATAGGTG
>DRGP01000226.1 GCA_011050015.1 Leeuwenhoekiella sp.
AGTATGGTCTAGAGTATCTCGGCTATTCAGAAAAATGACAGGCCTTATTGATCCTCGTATAGGGAGGGGGCTTTTTACCACTTTTCATGCCGATTACTGGTATCTGCGCTTTCCCATAGACCACATGTTCCATTCTGAAGATATTTATGTAGATACCATGCGTAGGTTGTCACACTATGGTTCAGACCACTTCCCCATGTACTTTTCCATCTGGGTGGAAAATGGTGCGCATGCAGATACCCATCCCCACCTGGACCAAGAAACCAAAGAGGAAATCGATGAAAATATAGAGGAGGGCGTGCATAATACATAAGAAGGCAGTATTTCTAATATAGATGAACAGTATTAGTAAAGCTTTCACATAAGCTAACGCAGTTTTAACTAAGGTGGTCGGTATTTTAGAATACATTTGATCTCTAATTATAAATAGCGTATTGATTATGAAAACCAACAAAATAATGATGATGGCCATGCTTTTTATAAGTGTAGGCCTGTTTGCTCAAAGCAAAAAAGATAAGAAGGTGATTGCTGCTGCTGATGCCGTAAAAAGCAACCTGGTAGAAAAAGATGCAGGCATCCAGAAATTTATAGATGATTCTAAAGCTTACGTGATCTTTCCTAAAGTAGGTAAAGGTGGATTTATAGTAGGGGCCGCGTCTGGTAACGGAGTGGTTTATCAAAACGGACAAATGATAGGTATGGCCGATGTAAAAAAAACTGGACATAGGCCTTCAGGCTGGTGGAAAGACTTTTAGCGAGATCATATTCTTTCAGGATGATAAATCATTTGCCCGTTTTAGGGATGATGATTTTGAGTTTACCGGAAATGTATCTGCGGTTATGTTGAAAAGTGGCGCTTCTGCCGATGTTAAATACCGGGAAGGTGTTGCTGTATTTGTTGTACCAAAAGGAGGCCTTATGGTAGATGTATCTGTAGGTGGGCAAAAATTTGAATATAAGCCGATGCAATAGTTTTTAGGATTTTTTAAAACCCTAAAAAGACTTCAGGGAATCAAAACCGCTGAAGGAATTAAAAGGTTTTGATACATTGACCGCAAGTAGCTGTTTAATGTGTCAAAACCTTTCTTATTTTGCTAAAAATTGGTTTTTTAGAGTTAAAAACAACCTTATATTTGCAGGAATACGCCTTATGCAAATAGATCAACTTATACTTTATCCACTGAAATCTGCGCGTGGAATTACCGTCACCGAAGTGGCAGTTGGTCAAACCGGGTTTTTTCAGGATCGCGCCTTTGCGGTAATAAATAGTAAAAAAACGATACTCACGGCAAGGGAAAAACCCGAACTATTAAAAATTGACGTGACGCTTTCCAACGAGATTTTAACGCTTTCGGCCAAAGGTAAAAAAGATATCTATTTAAATTCCCGGGAAGCTTTTCAGCATACAATAGAAACAAGTCTTTTTAAAAAAGCTGCTAGTGCACTGACGACAGCTCATCCCATAAACAACTGGCTTACCGCTGTTTTAAATGAACCTTGCCAGCTGATCATGGTAAATAAGAATAATCCCCGGTTTTCCAATAAAACTGTTGAGGCTACCCCCATTACCTTTAACGATTCCTGCCCGGTACACCTCATTAACAATGCCTCACTGACAAAGGCTTCAAAAATCGGTTAAAATAGACCGATTTCGACCCAATATCGTGGTTTCTGGCCCTAAAGCGTATGAGGAGGAAAAATGGAAAGAGATTCAGATAGGGAATTGCATTTTTGAAGTTGTTACGTATACGAAACGATGTATGGTTATTACTATAGATCCCGAAACTGCCAAAGTGGATAAAAATAACCAGCCCTTACGGGAATTATCAACCTATAAAAACAATAATGACGGAGTCAATTTTGGAGTTTATCTTGTTCCGCTTACTTCTGCGACGATACATCATAGGGATACGATAATTATTAACCCCTAAATAACTATTTGTAGGTCACCGCCTTAACCTGCAGTAGGCGTTCTTCTTTTCCCAAATGCAATACCGTCTCCTCACCTATCTTTTTGCCCGTAAGTGCTTTTGCTATGGGAGCAGTAAAGGCGATCTTATTTTTTTTCACATCTGCTTCATCTACGCCCACTAGCTGAATCTCAATAGGTTTACCACTACCATTTACCGTATACGTCACCGATGCGCCAAAGCGTACCTCATCGTGGTTTTGACTCTCAGGTTCAAGCACTCGGGCTGTATTGAGGCGATCTGTAAGCAGGTTGAACTTACCATTGAGCAGGGCAAGGGCACGCCGGCGCTCACGATCATCTTCTTCATCCAGATTTGCTATTTCACTTTCCAGTTGATCGCGTTCTTCCTGAAGTTGTTGCAGCCCATGGGGCGTCACATAATTTGTGGCACCATCGGGCAGGGCAGCACGTGGCGGTATAAGGGGCGCTTCTTCTTGGTCATCTTCTTTTACAAAACCTCTGCTCATAGTACGTTTACTTTCAAGCTATATAATATAGGTTTTATTTTCCATTAAACAAACAAAAAACCACCTAAAATAGGTGGTTTTTTCGGTATTTTGGGACAAAAAGGGACCGTTTTTTATTGAATATTACAGGTGTTTTTGATCAGGTTGATCATTTCAAAATCATTCTCTATAGACGTGCGCTTGTCCTCTTCCATGTTGTGAAGCGTCACCCGGAATGGATAGGAAATAGTAACAGTAGCACTAGAAGACCAGTAGGTATTAAAATAAGTTTCAGCTTCTTTCTGGCTCATAAATGTTTTTACTTTATCATTTACAATAAGATCAAGAGGGTAATTTATGGTAAAGCAAGAGCTTATAGTATTTATAACATCAGTATAATTAATCTCATCATACCCACAAGTTGAAATCAGTATTTTGAATTCGGCTTCATTTTCTATGATTGAAGCTTCTTCATTTCCTTCTTTTACAACTTCAAAGGGAAACCCTAAACCGGTAATGCAATATCTATAGTAGAACCAGCACCACAAGAAAAAGCACAAGCCCAAATAGTAGCTGATACGGTAGAAGTATTGCCCAGTAAAGCTCTGCGTACTACGCTAGAGGCTATACGAGCAAACCTAAAGGTAGATCAAAC
>DRGP01000227.1 GCA_011050015.1 Leeuwenhoekiella sp.
AGGTGGTTTTGTCGCGTGCACCTTTAAACGCGGTATAGATTACATTAATGTTCCCACTAGTTTACTGGCTATGGTAGATGCATCGGTGGGCGGTAAAACCGGGGTTGACCTTGGCACGCTTAAAAATCAAGTGGGGATTATCAGTAACCCTAAAATGGTTCTTGTAGATCCTTGGTTTTTGGGCAGTCTGCCCGTAGCACAATTACGTTCTGGCTACGCCGAAATGCTCAAACATGGTCTAATTGCAGATCAATCCTATTGGCAAGAATTAAACAAAAACCGTTATGACGACCTAAATGGCGTGGGGCGCCTCATTCATCACTCTATTGAGATAAAAAATAAGGTGGTACTTGAAGACCCCCGTGAAGATCATGCGCGTAAAGCACTTAACTTTGGGCATACCTTAGGACATGCGATAGAATCCCATTTCATGAACAAAACGGTAGATCTTCAGTTATTACACGGGGAAGCCATTGCGATAGGCATGATTCTCGCCACCTATCTCTCACAGGAAATCTGTGGACTTGCCAAAGATCAAACAATCCAAATAACCCACGGAATTTTTCAATACTATGAAAAAATAAACTTTACCAATAAAGATATTGAAGACATCGTTGATTTATTAAAATATGATAAAAAAAACAGCCACGGGCAGATTTATTTTGTGCTACTGAAAGAAATAGGAAAACCTATCATTGACAAAAAGGCTACTAATGACTTAATTTTCAATGCTTTTGATTTTTACAAAAATTTTAGCAAATAAGTGATTTTAGTACTTGCAAAAGCAAATCGTTTTTTTTTACATTTAACCCGTCGTAAAAAGCAAATCAATTACTTTGAGGCAAGCCCGTAAATTATGATTTGAAAACAGTTTTTAATTTCAATCTAGGGATCGGGAAATATAATCCTCAAGTGGGATTTAGTTTTAAATAAAAAATTATCTCAACCATTGGTGGTTTGGATTATTCACATGATTTAAACTATACGTTGCTCGAAGATTATTCAGCTGATTTTTACCAATTACAGCTAACATTTAAACAAAGACCTGGGGAGTAACTGCCCCATTTTAAAAAAACAAAAAACCTATTACTATGACTATGCGTCGCATAATTGTTGATTTTAAAAAGCTAACCCCGGAAATCCTTAATCTTCTTGTAGATAAATATCCTTATGGATATGATGATGACCAGATCATTTCTTTTAAAAACGCGAAAAATGAACTTATTGAAGCGGTAGAAGTTCGCACGGAAGACACTATTTATCTGGTCAAAGTAAGCAAAAAGCTTGAAAATAGCATGGAAAAATTTGATGTAGATGACTATGAGGATGATGATATGCAAGATCCCATCAGTGAAATACCGGAGAAGGTTGAAGATGAGGATATAGTCGAGACCGAAGAAGAAGAGGAAGAAGACGAAGAGGATTAGTGATCCTACTTTTTATAATAACATACTTAAAAAAAACGCCGGATAAAATCCGGCGTTTTGTGCTATTATTTGACATTTGATATCGTTTTTCGGTATAAAACAGCAGTTTTTTAAGCCTCTACCGCAGTTTCTACATCCACAAGATAACGCTCTGCATCCAGTGCTGCCATACAACCGGTTCCGGCGGCGGTAATGGCCTGGCGGTAGTCTTTATCTTGCACATCCCCACTGGCAAAAACACCGGGCTTAGAAGTCTTGGTAGACTTTGGAGCGGTGATCAGATAACCAGTATCATCCATTTCCAATTGATTTTTGAAAATATCGGTATTTGGTTTATGGCCTATTGCGATAAATAGACCGGTAATTTCAATATCCTTTTTTTCTTTCGTTTGCGTATCGATCATACGTAAGCCTTCTACCACCTGTTCACCAAGTACTTCATCAACTTCGGTATTGTAGCATACAGTAATGTTCTTTCGGGAATTAACGCGATGCTGCATCGCTTTTGATGCCCGCATTTCATCCTTACGCACAAGCATGGTCACATGCTCACAGATATTAGCGAGATAAGTAGCCTCTTCGGCAGCGGTATCACCACCACCCACAATTGCAACTTTTTGATTTTTGTAGAAAAAACCATCACACACTGCACAGGCTGAAACCCCGCCACCACGCAATTTCTGTTCACTGGGTATACCCAGATATTTCGCCGAAGCGCCAGTGCTGATAATAATGCACGATGCTTCCAGTTGTTTTTCATTATCTATGGTCACTTTATGCATGCCCCCCACTTCAGTGCTCAAAGTCACCTGCGTAGCCATCCCTATGCGTACCTCAGTACCAAAACGTTCTGCCTGCTGTTGAAGCTGCACCATCATAGTAGGCCCGTCTATACCTTCTGGATACCCCGGAAAATTATCTACTTCTGTAGTGGTTGTAAGTTGACCGCCAGGCTCCATACCCGTGTACATAACAGGCTTTAGGTCTGCACGCGCAGCATAAATGGCTGCGGTATATCCCGCTGGCCCCGAACCTATGATTAAACATTTTATATGTTCTGCTTCCATATTATTACGTTTTTATAATAATGCAAAAATACTTTATTATACCAAGATCAAAAACCTTCTTCGATCTTGATTGTCAATATCGTTATTAAAATTGCTAATTGTCAAATAAATGCAAAAAATGTAGAGAACTAGTTAACAGTGGCTATATTTAGAAATTAAACCAGCATTTATGAAAAATTCCTTTTTCTTATTCTTTTTTCTTTTTTGTGTATTGACCGCCTGCGGACAGGATGCTGATCATAAAAAAAAACATGATATCCCAATAACTAAATCTGATACTTATGGCTACGAGCTTGTAGTGCCTGATTTGAATATTCCCTGGGGAATGGATTTTATGCCCGATGGAAGTTTTCTAATCACCGAAAAAAGTGGCGAACTCATTCGTTATAAAAACGGTCAAAAAACACTGATTAAAGGCGCCCCCGAAGTATATGCCCGTGGACAAGGGGGAATGCTTGACGTGCGGCTGTCACCAAATTATGCCAGTGACAAATCCCTCTATATCACCTACTCTTCTACCGAAGGTGATGCCAAAGGCGGTCACACCGCACTCATGAAAGCTACATTAGAAGGTGACCAACTGACTAACAAAAAAGTGCTCTATAAAGCTACTCCAAACACCACCAAAGGCCAGCACTGGGGAAGTAGGATTGTTTTTGACAATAATAATCATGTTTATTTTACCATTGGTGAACGGGGAGAACGTGATGTAAACCCACAAGATATAACCCGTGATGGTGGCAAAGTATATCGCCTCAATCTGGATGGCAGCATACCCAAGGATAATCCTTTTGTAGACCAGGCCGACGCAAAGGAAGCGATCTGGTCATATGGACACAGAAATCCTCAAGGAATGGATATCAACGCCAATACAGGCGATATCTGGGTACATGAGCACGGTCCTCGCGGTGGTGATGAAATCAACCTGATAAAAAAAGGTGCTAATTATGGCTGGCCAGTGATTACCTATGGAATTAATTATAGCGGGACAGAAATCACTGATGAACGGAAAAAAGAGGGTATGGAGCAGCCTGTATATTATTGGCTTCCTTCAATCGCTCCTAGCGGAATGGCTTTTGTGAACGGTGATAAATATCCTGATCTGGCCGGAAACCTCCTCGTAGGCTCCTTAAAATTTCAATATCTAGAAGCTGATTATCTAGAAAACGGAAAAGTAACCAAACGGGAAAAATTACTGGACGGTTTAGGGCGCATACGTGATGTTAATGAGGCTCCTGATGGATTTATTTATGTAAGTGTGGAAGGAAAAGGAATTGTAAAATTGATAACTAAATAATAATGCTCTATTTTTCTTTATTAATTATCGCTGCTTCAGTTTTAAGTCAAGGCGAAAAAAAGCAATCACCTCATTTTTATACTTATAACTATAAAAAATCCATAGTTCATCTTGAAAAAGTGCAGGACACCACCCTGCAAAATAGTATGAAACGCGGTGCTTCTTTATATTCAGATTTCTGCATGCAGTGCCACATGGCCGAGGGTACAGGCGTAGCTGGAACTTTTCCACCACTTGCCAAATCTGATTATCTCACGGAAAAGACGATAAAAAGTATAAAAGCTGTAAAATATGGCCTACAAGGTAAGATTATGGTAAACGGTGAGTCTTATCAAAGCGCAATGCCCAAACCCGGTCTTTATGATGACGAAGTGGCCGATGTAATGAATTATATTTTAAATTCTTGGGGGAATGAACATTCTGAAATAATTACGGAAGAACAGGTTAGCTCAATCGAACAGGAGTAAAAAGGATTATTTTTTATCATTCTAAACGGATTTTTAATGGTTAGTGTCCATTTTTTATAAACTACCTCTGGAAATAAATTCAAGAAATAAGCAGCAAATAATTTTTAAATTCCAACTTGGAAACTCGCTAATAAAATCCACTGATGGGATTTAAAAACTAATGGAGGCACTTTCATTATATATTGGGAACTTATCCTTTCCTTTTCTATGAAAATCAGCACCTTAATCTAGGTTTTTCAGAAGGTAATGCAACACTCCTAAAATCTTTATTAGCTAAGCTTTTAAAACCTGTTTAAATACTTATATTTGCCGTCTCAAAATTTTGGGGAATTTACAATACGGGTAGTAGCTTAGTCCGGTTAAAGTGCGCGTCTGGGGGGCGCGAGATCGGAGGTTCGAATCCTCTCTACCCGACGAACCAAAAATCATTTGGTATCAAACCTTGTCAATCTTATGATTTTCAAGGTTTTTGTTTGATTATAAAGCATAATTTTTAGCTGTATTATCAATTCAAAGGTTATCTATCGGTTACATATATTTTAGCATTTTCATCCTTATCGATTAGTAATCGATACTAATTCATTTCACTGGGATTTGACTTTCTTATATCAAATCTAAAATTTTCTTAAAGAGAAAATTTATGCTTATTTAAATCACATTCAATATTCTTTTTGCCCAAGTACTTCTAAAACCAAGAATGGTTTAACATCATTATGTTCTTGAATCACAGTAATGACAATTTGCTGACGCTTTTAGATCAGTTCTATTATAATTTATTAGCATTTAATAAAGCCATTCTCAAGTTATAAATCAACTGGCCAAGTTAATTTTTTACATTCATAAATAATCCTCGAGGGAGAGGCTCCAAACCATTTAAAAGAAAATCGTCTATTTAGTTTCATGAAAACCATCCGTTTCAAACTTTACTGAAAAGTGATTTACAATTTAATTTTCAAGCTCAAAATAATATCGACAAAATCCAATTGAGCACAAAAAGGCAGCCTATAAAAATGACAAAGGCTATGATGATCTGAACATAAAATTTAAACTCATTCATAAAAGGTTATGTTTTTCAGTTTTCTGATCTATACACTTAGGGTATATACGTTTATTCCCAATAAAATGATAGGCTTAAAATACATAAGCTACGATTTAAGACGCTCTTGTCATTTGTCAGATTCCTATTTACTTAGTGCACCTATTATTGTATAAGTTTTTTGAACATTTTCATTTTCCATATTCTATATGACTTCAGGTAATTTTTATAGTGATCCCTCTGCCTTTGATGTGCTCTGATCCAAGCTTCACAATAGCCAGGGCCACACTCCATCTCGGTATTTATAGTTTGCTGGTATTTACAGAAACGTGCTATTTCAAGGGTGTTGACCCTTCGCACTGCCAGAAGTTCGTACCTTATTTTATCTTCCCTTAAAAGTTGTCTTTCCATAGAGAAAAAAGCGCTTAATTCCTGATGAAATTCCTCAAGTTCATCAATCCAGTCATCAACTTCTTGCAGGTCTTTTCGGAACAACTTTATTTCAAGCTCCCTGATCCTAATTTTAAAATCTATCGTTCTGACCAATACCTTGATTTATTTAAAAATTCTATTAATTTGATCTGAACTGCCCAATCCCCTTACTGGACATCATGCTGAAAAACTCTTCCTTCACTTTATCAAACCTTTCCAGATTATAACGGTAAATCCTCCTGAACTCTTCATGCC
>DRGP01000228.1 GCA_011050015.1 Leeuwenhoekiella sp.
AGATGTGTATAAGAGACAGGTAAATAATAAAGTAACGACTATAAGTAATTTTTTCATAATTATAATTTAGGTTTTTAAATAGCTACTGCTCCCTTTATATGGGGATGCGGATTGTAATTTTTCAAGGTGAAATCATCAAAAGTAAAGCCAAAGATATCTTTTACTTCAGGATTTATGTGCATGGTGGGCAAAGTACGACAATCTCTAGAGAGTTGCAGTTTGACCTGATCCATGTGATTACTATAAATATGGGCATCGCCAAAGGTGTGTATAAAATCACCGGGTGCATAATTGCATACTTGCGCCACCATCATTGTAAATAATGCGTAGGACGCAATATTAAAGGGGACGCCCAGAAACACATCTGCACTACGTTGATATAGCTGGCAGGAAAGTTTGGGCTTATCTTTATCAGTAGCTCCCGGTGCTACGTAAAATTGAAAAAACGCATGGCAGGGAGGGAGCGCCGCTTTGCCTTCGGTTACATTTTCGGCAAAAGTTTTTTTCGTATCGGGCATTACGCTGGGATTCCATGCACTTACAAGCATGCGCCTACTGTTTGGGTTATTTTTTAAGGTGGTTATAACTTCTTTGATCTGATCAATTTCATCGTTATTCCAGTTGCGCCATTGCCGGCCGTATATGGGCCCCAGGTCGCCGTTTTCATCGGCCCATTCATTCCAGATGCGGACTTTATTTTCCTGTAGGTATTTAATGTTGGTCTCTCCTTTTAATAACCAGAGTAATTCATGGATAATCGATTTAAGATGTAATTTTTTTGTCGTCACGAGCGGAAAACCCTCCGCAAGGTCAAAACGCATCTGATAGCCAAAAACACTCATTGTTCCTGTACCTGTCCTATCGCCTTTCTGTGTTCCGTGGTCGAGTATATGCTTTATTAGGTCGTGGTATTGTTTCATTTGTTAATGAATGTTCGAGTTGATACGCTTTCAAAATTAAGAAAACCGTAGTAGTGATTTTACTATGTGATATTTAAATAATATTTTACGAAAAAGGTAAAGTAGCTTATAAGAGGCATTTATCTATATTTATAGTCTAAAAAAAATATACGATTATATATAGTCACTTATAAAAACATAAGAAGAATTTGCTTGTCTGGCTTTTATATCCGAAAATTCCAATTCCTAGAAATACTTTGATCCTGATTAGCCAATGATCATTCCCGCAATCGTTGCGGAAAGTAATGAGGCAATCGTTCCCCCTATTAAAGCTTTTATTCCAAATTCCGACAGTGTTTTGCGCTGCCCGGGCGCTAGTGAGCCGATACCGCCTATCTGTATCCCTATAGACGCAAAGTTTGCAAAACCGCAAAGCATATACGTAGCCATAATGACCGATTTTTCATAGGTGAAGCTCAATCCGTTTGCGGGATTTTTTAATTCGGCCAATTGAATGTAGCCTACGAACTCACTGGCCGCAAGTTTTACGCCCAAGAGTTGCCCCATGAGCATGACGTCTTCGGTAGCAACGCCTATTAGCCACATGAGCGGGGCAAAAATAGTACCGAGTACAGATTCTAAAGAAAATGCCGAATACGGTGTGTTTTCGGCCAAAAAGGTATTTAAATGGGTCAATTCGCCTATTTTATTGAATCCATAATTGATCATGGCGATAAAAGCGACAAAGACCAAGAGCATCGCACCTACATTGGCGGCCAGTTTTAATCCTTCGGTAGTACCATTTGCAATAGCGTCAAGAATGTTAGATCCTATCTTTTCTGAAGAAACCTCTACGCGGGAGTCAATTTCCTCCTGTTGAGGGTATAACATTTTAGAAACCACAATGGCGCCTGGCGCGGCCATGACTGAGGCCGCAAGCAAATGCTTAGCAAATTCCAGCCGCAGGGCAGGATCATCACCTCCTAAAAATCCTATATATGCGGCCAGCACTCCACCGGCAACCGTGGCCATGCCACCTATCATCACTAATAGGATTTCAGAACGCGTCATGCGTTCTAGATAAGCCTTGATCATTAAGGGTGCTTCGGTCTGGCCTAAAAATATATTGCCAGCAACCGATAAACTTTCCGCTCCCGAAATATGAAGTAATTTGCTTAAAAGTGTTGCGAGACCTTTTACCACGAGCTGCACAATACCTAAATAGAACAATACGGAGGTCAATGCCGAAAAGAAAATGATCGTAGGAAGTACCTGAAATATAAAAATGAACCCATAACTGTTAACATCCATCATTCCCCCCAGTAAAAATTCACTTCCAGCAGCGGTAAAATCAAGTATTTTTACAAAAATTTTACCCACAAATTCAAAAACTACCTGCACGTAATATACTTTTAGTACACCCACAGCAAGCAATAGCTGCGCAGTGAGGCCTACGCCTACGGTCTTCCAATTTATGGCTTTTCGGTTTACACTTAGAAAATAGGTAATGACCAATAAACAGATCATACCCAAGACACCACGCCAAAGACTATCTATCGAAAATCCTTGATTGGCCACTAATGTTGCAGACTCATCTACAGGTAAGGCTTCTTGTACGGTTTGTGCAACAGATGTTGAAATAGAACTTAGTGCAAATACCAAGGTGAGGAGTAGTTTTTGCATGCAGCCTAGTTACGTTTTGAAATTTCGTCCCTGATTTTTGCTGGGGGGAATGATGGATGTTAACA
>DRGP01000229.1 GCA_011050015.1 Leeuwenhoekiella sp.
AGCTTATCATTTTTTACATGCAGTACTTTATCAACGCCATAATCGCCCAGCGATGCGGTTTCTTCTGCATTAATAGTAACTGCGGTTACACTCGTGCCCATCAAATCTGCGATGCCCCGGGCGTAGCTGGCAACTTCATAAGCGGTCTTTTTAAATTTACCTTCTTCTGCTTCTGTATATACTAAAACTGACATATTTCTTTCTTTTTTCTTTCCCGTACTTCGACTACAATCAGCATAAACTGAAGACGGAAAAACATTATAAATTGAAGTTTATCATCGATTTTTGCCGATTTTGACCCTAAAAAGAGGGTTTTTAAATGGCTTTTGCTTCGTTGTGCAATAAATCGATAAGTTCATCCAGATTGTCTGCATCTACCATTTTGACCGCTCCTTTAGGATCGGGTTTGTCAAAACTGTCAACCTTCGTTTCCGCAGAGGCGCCTTGTGGTTCAATCACATTAAGCGGCTTTTTACGGGCCATCATAATACCGCGCATGTTTGGGATGCGCAGATCGCTCTCTTCCACAATTCCTTTTTGACCACCTACTACGAGGGGAAGGGTAGCGGTCACGGTCTCTTTGCCGCCGTCTATCTCGCGTATAGCGGTAGCTTTATCTCCTTCCACTTCCAGGCCTATGCAGGTATTTACAAAACTCGCTCCTATAAGGGAAGCAAGCAGGCCGGGCACCATTCCGCCGTTGTAATCTATAGATTCGCGGCCAGCAATGATAAGGTCATAACCGGCGTCTTTTACAACATTACTTAGTTCTTTTGCTACCTGAAAGCCGTCCGTGGCCTGTGTGTTGATACGAATGGCACTGTCTGCTCCTATGGCGAGTGCCTTGCGAAGGGTAGGCTCTGTTTCAGGGCCACCTACATTAATAATATCTATCGTGGCATCCTGTTTTTCCTTAAACCACATAGCGCGGGTAAGGCCAAATTCATCATTGGGATTTATCACAAACTGCACGCCATTAGTGTCAAACTGGGTGTTGTTATCTGTGAAATTGATCTTTGAAGTGGTATCAGGCACGTGACTGATGCATACCAGAATTTTCATATATAAGCTATTTAATACTTGACTATTTCGTTTTCGCTACGAAAGTACATAATATTCACCAGAATTTACTATGCATGCATAACAAAATTTAGTTAAAAGCGATTCCTTCGGCACCATTTAATTGTTATTTTTGCAGTCTTTATTTAATTAAGGAAAGTTTCGGTAATTTTGCAATACTTTTTGGTGATTTTTCGCCTAAAAACCCCGAATTAATACTCATTTTTGAGTCAAATTTTAAAGGTTAAACTACATATACATGAAAACGATACAATTTAGGGAAGCGATTTGTGAAGCAATGAGTGAAGAGATGCGACGCGATGAATCGGTTTACCTTATGGGTGAAGAAGTTGCCCAATATAATGGAGCTTATAAGGCCTCTAAAGGAATGCTTGATGAATTTGGCGAAGAGCGTGTTATAGACACACCTATTTCTGAACTGGGCTTTGCGGGTATAGGAATAGGCAGCGCAATGAATGGGAACCGGCCTATTATTGAGTACATGACTTTCAACTTTTCGCTGGTTGGTATTGACCAAATTATCAACAACGCGGCAAAAATACGCCAGATGTCCGGTGGGCAATTCAACTGTCCTATTGTGTTCCGTGGTCCTACCGCTTCTGCTGGTCAACTAGGTGCTACGCACTCCCAGGCTTTTGAAAGCTGGTTTGCCAACACGCCGGGCCTCAAAGTAATTGTTCCCTCAAATCCCGCTGACGCAAAAGGCTTGCTCAAGTCTGCCATTCGCGATGATGATCCCTGTATTTTTATGGAAAGTGAGCAGATGTATGGCGATAAAGGGGAAGTGCCAGAAGGAGAATACCTTATCCCAATAGGGGTTGCAGATATAAAGCGTGAAGGCAGCGACGTGACCATTGTCTCTTTTGGTAAGATCATCAAGGAAGCGTATAAGGCAGCTAAAGAACTGGAAAAAGATGATATTTCTTGTGAAATCATAGATTTGCGTACCGTACGACCTTTGGATATCAATACGGTTATAGAGTCGGTTAAAAAGACAAACCGATTGATCATCTTAGAAGAAGCATGGCCCTTTGGTAATGTTGCGACCGAAATCACCTTTCAGGTGCAGGATAAGGCTTTTGACTATCTGGATGCTCCTATTGTTAAAATAAACACAGCAGATACTCCAGCGCCCTATTCTCCCGTTCTCTTTAAAGAATGGATACCCAACAGTGACGATGTGATCACTGCTGTTAAAAAAGTACTTTATAAATAAATTGGATAGATATAGCAATAGGCTTCGTCGGCAAATGCCGGTGAAGCCTTTTTTACTTTATTCCGCCCTGCGGAAAACCATATTTCATGCACTGGCGTATATTAATGCTTCATGGCATAGACTGCATAACATTGCCCCAAATCCCCAATCTATATGAAATATTTTGTTATACTTTTTCTTGTGCTGGGCACCTCACTTACCGCCACTGCACAGACTAAAGTGGGTGGGGTGATCCAAGATACTGAGGGCAACGGCGTACCTTTTGCCAATGTGGTTTTTCCAGCATCAACCGAAGGTACCATAACCAACGAAGAAGGACGTTTTTACCTGGAATCTCAAAATACCTATACCGCTATCCAGGTTTCTTTTGTGGGTTATGCAACCAAGGAGGTCAACCTGGAGAACCGGGTAAACTATAATCTTAGTATCACCCTTGAGGAAGAGGCCGAAAATATGAAAGAGGTTTTTGTTTACAGTGGTAAGCAGCCCAAAAAAAATAACCCCGCCATAGATATTCTCAAGAAAATATGGGAAAACAAACGTAGCAATGGCCTTAGTCAGTTTAAACAGTATGACTATGACAAATATGAAAAGGTAGAATTTGATCTAAATACTATAGACAGCTCCCTCATCAACAGTAAGGTCTTTAATGGTATGGAATTTATCTTTGATCAGATGGATACTTCCAGGATTACCGGTAAAACCTACCTGCCCATTTTTATTAATGAAGCGAGCAGTAAAGTGTACGGTGATAATGTGATCAATGAAAAAAAAGAGGAACTGCTTGGCAATAAAAACAGCGGTTTTGATACCAACCAGACCTTGATTGCTTTTATCAATGATTTGTACAACGACTTTAATATCTACGACAATTACCTGAAGTTTTTTGATAAAAGTTTTACGAGTCCGCTATCTACAACCGGTATTAATACCTACAATTATGTGCTTGCAGACAGCGCGTATATTAAGAATAAATGGTGCTATAACATCATCTACTACCCGCGGCATAAAAACGAGCTGACCTTTAAAGGTGATTTCTGGGTGAACGATACGACCTGGGCGATTAAGGAAATCAACATGCAGGTGAATAAGAGTGCCAATATTAACTGGGTAAAAGAGATTTATATAGAGCAGGAATATGATGTGCTCAATGACAGTACCTTTCTCATTACCAGAGATTACTTTTTGTCTGATTTCGCCTTGCGGAAAAAAGAAGAAAGCCGTGGTATTTACGGCAAGCGGACCACATTGTATGATAATTATAACTTTAATCAAGAGCGGCCTCGAGAATTTTACAACAAGCGAATCAAAGAATATAACCCAGCCACATACACCCGTGATGACGCATTCTGGGAAAAAAACCGCATGGAATCCCTAAGCAAAGATGAAAAGGGCGTTTATAAAATGCTTGATACGCTGCGCACGGTGCCGCGTTTTAAAAATCTCTATAGTGTAGGGAGCACGCTGGTTTCGGGTTATTATGAATGGGACCAGGCAAATCTGGATATAGGGCCGGTATTTTCGGTATTTGGCTTTAATGATGTAGAAGGGCTGCGCATTCGTTTGGGCGGGCGTACCTATTTTGGACAGAACGACCCCTGGCGACTGGAAGGTTTTGGCGCTTATGGTTTTAAGGATGACAAGTTTAAATTTGGACTCTCCGGTAAATGGCTTTTGGATAATAGGAGTCGGTTTATAGTGGCCGGTGGCTATCGCCGGGATGTGGAGCAGACCGCTGCAAGCCTTACTTCTTCCACAGATGTGCTGGGCAGAAACCTGGCTTCTTCTTCACTCGTTACTGTAGGGGCCAATGACCGGTTGACCAATATAGAGCTTACCAATTTTTCGATGGAAGCAGAACCATTAAAAAACCTAATCGTACGTACAGATTTTACCTACCGTGATTTGAGTTCGGCATCGCCAACTTTTAACCTTGATTATTATACTGATGCCACGCAGAGCGAAATCAAATCTGTTGTAAATCAAGCGGAGGTAGCACTGAGTTTTATTTACGAGCCCGGAAAGATCAACTCGGGATATGGGGTAGAGCGCACAGTGACCAATGAGTGGTTTCCCACAATCTTTATGCGCTATACTAAAGGTATAGACGGGATATTAAACAGTGATTTTGATTATGAAAAAATCCAGCTCTCTTATCGCCAGCCATGGCGCGTAGGCGGTTTTGGCACTTTTTTATCTAATGTTGAAGTGGGTAAAACTTTTGGTGCGGTGCCATTGAGCCTCTTAAGCATTATTCCGGGTAACCAGAACCTGTTTTCAATTTACAGTACTTTTCCACAGCTTAATTATTATGAGTTTGTGACAGATACCTATGTTTCGGTGCACTTGGAGCATAATTTTGGGGGGCGCTTATTTGCCAAAATCCCTTGGCTGAAAAAATTAAACCTGCGGGAGATCATAGGCCTTCGGGGTGCTTATGGTGAGATTTCCGATGAAAATAGGGCGATAAATGCTACGGGAGAACCTTATTTAGCACCCAGCGATAAACCCTATTATGAATACAGTTTTGGAGTGGGAAATATTTTTAGATTGTTGCGCATTGATTTTAATTTCAGGGGTAATTATAACGACCTGCCCGATGCCCGTAAATTTGGTGTTACCGGTTCCCTGGAATTTGCATTTTAGGGTATGGAGCTTTAGTAGATAAATGGATGAAAGTTAAATTTTTAGGCTAAAACGCCAGTTTTACAACGGGTACGCTAAACTTATTTTAAATCTATTGGTTTTTTTAAGTACTTTCTTGCTCCAGGTCTTTAATTAGGGTATTTTTGCACCCCAATTCAATTGACCTCATTTCAATTTTTCAAAGTAATAAATTATGACAGCAGATAAAATGAATACTTTTGATGTTCTTATAGAAATTCCCAAGGGAAGCCGAAACAAGTATGAGTACGACTTTAAATTGAAGAAAGTGCGTTATGACCGTATGATTTTTTCTTCGATGATGTACCCGGCAGATTACGGTTTTATACCAGAAACCTTGGCACTTGACGGTGATCCGCTAGATGTGTTGGTACTTGTTACCGAACCTACCTTCCCGGGTTGTGTGATCGAGGTAAAACCCATAGGTGTTTTTCACATGACTGACGAAAAAGGTCCCGATGAAAAAATCATCTGCGTTCCTATAAGCGATCCTATTGCAAATACGGTAAATGATCTCGATGAGCTTAATCCACACTTAATTAAAGAGATTGAGCATTTCTTCAGGGTTTACAAAGACCTGGAAAAGAAAAAAGTAGATGTAGGCGGTTGGGGCGATGTCAAAGAAGCCAGAGGCATTATTAGGGATTGCATTAAACGGTTTGAAACCAGTGATGTTCCCGCTAGTGAAGTAAGCCTTTAAAGGTTGCAGTCTTTAAAATTCAACTAAAAAACCCCTAAAAATCATATGTTTTTAGGGTTTTTTAGTTGAATTAGGCTGTTTTTGGAGGATTTAAGTAGTATGAAATGTTCCCTTATCTTTTAAAAAACTCTTGAATAGCCGTAATCACATAATCGAGCTGCTCTTGCTCAAGTTCGGCATACATGGGTAGCGATAGGACTTCGTGCTGCAATCTGGATGTTACAGGGAAAGCTTTTGGTTTATGCTTTATAGCGCTCTAATACGCCTGATATAGAAGCGCATTGGGGTAGTGAATACCACATTGTATTCCTTTCTCTTTTAAGTACTGAAGCAGCGCATTTCTTTCTTTGAGTTTGATCACGTACAAGTGCCAGCTGTGATAATCATTGTTTTTCGTATGCTGTGGTAGAGAAAGTGAGTTGATATTTTTAAGATTTGCCGAATAATAGTCTGCATGCCGATTCTTTTTTCTAACTAACCTTTTAAAAATACCATTTTAACCGATAGGACTTTAGCTTGCGCTCGTTCGCAAGGTGTATATTTCTACCTTTCTGGCCGTGATATAAAGTTCCATGGGCCTGAGCGCAATCTTCAATTAGTTCAATAGTATTTTGATCACAAACAGCCGATAATGCATCTAAATTTGCTGGACTGCCGTATAAATGCACCACAATGACTGCTTTTGTCCTGTTACTTATTTTTTGCGCTACGTCATTTACATCCAGACAACAGGTGTTAGCATCTACATCTGCAAAAATCGGAGTCGCTCCTATACGCACCACCATCTCGCTAGTAGAAATCCATGTATGGGCGGGGACGATTACCTCGTCGCCGGGACTTAATATTCTAAAATCATTTCATACTGTCTGTGCCATTTGCACAAGTAACCACCTCGCCATTGCCCACCAGTTGTCTAAAATCCAACTCAAATTGATCTACCTCGGGGCCTCCCACAAAAGAGCTTTGATCTAAAATTTCTTGTAAGCGTTATTTATTTCTGGCTTGATATCCCTGTATTGATCATGTAGATCGAGCATGGGGATTTTCATAAGTACAGGTGATTTTTAGGGTGAAATAATGAATTTTTACCCGTTTTAAGCTTATTTTTTAAAGGTAGAATTTTGGATTATTCTGAACAAGCTGCTTTTTTCAGTGGCATTTTGGAAGAATACGCAATCACCTTGCTGTTATTAAATCGTGTGCCATCGTCGTTCAATTCGCCATACCCTTCAATAAGTTGATCGTTTTTAACTAAAAATGCGATTTCCCTTTTACTTTTTACCCCTTCGGAATTAAACGTGTAAGTTCCTATAAGGGTATCGCCCTTCAATGTGCCCAGAAAAGTACCGGTATTGGCATCTTTTTCGGAGTAAGCCATATCCAAGTTTCCGGTTACCACTTTGCCCACTTTGGTGATTTCCATAGTAACCGTGTTGCCATTACTGTCATATACATAGCAGCCTTTCTCCAATATGGAATTTTTCTTTTCCTGATTATTTTTACATGCTGATAAAGTCAAAAAAACAAGAAGGGTTAAAATTCTATTTTTCATGCCGATTTGGTTCTTTATTAATTGACTGCCTTGAGCAAGTTCAAGAGGTTGATTAGAAAACAGTTTTTCAATTTTGATTTAGAGATTGGGGAATAAAATCCACTGATAGTATTCAAATTATAAATAATTTCTGTAATACCAATATAAGTTGGCTAAAATACGCCCTTCCCCAGAAATGAACCTTATTTTTGCACGCTTTAAAGAAGCAATTCGATGCATTTAAAAACTGCCAGTGCCAAAAGGAAAAAATACGCAACGATCCTTACATTTTTGACCGTACCCCTTTCGGGCTTTATGACTGATGTGTACCTCCCCTCGTTTCCATCTATGGCGGAAAATCTGGACGTTTCAGAACGAAGTATTCAGCTAACCTTGACCTGTTTCTTTTTAAGTTACGGGGTCGTACAATTGTTTGTTGGGGGTATTTTAGATAGCATAGGTCGTTATAAACCGGTTTTATTATCCCTGTTGGTATTGGTCGTAAGCAGTCTGGGAATTGCATTTACAAAAGATGTTTTTGTCATCTGCTTGCTGCGTATTGTGCAAGGGGTGGGCACGTCGTTTATCGTGGTGGCCAAGCGCGCCTATTTTGTTGACCTCTACAACAACGTGCAACGCAAGAATTTTTTGAGCTATTTTACCATCGTCTGGTCCTGCGGACCTATAATCGCCCCATTTCTGGGTGGATATCTCGAAAGCTTATTTTCCTGGCAGGCTAATTTTTTCTTTTTGGCCATTTACGCCACGGTTTTATTTTTTGGAGAACTATTCATTGGCGGGGAAACCATACGGAATTTTAAAAAGTTCAACCTTAGGAAAACTGCACTACTGTACACGGTTATGCTAAAAAACAAAGGCTTTCTTTCCGGTATTTTGATTTTGGGGCTGGCCTATTCGGTGGTTATGGTGTTCAATATTGCCGGACCGTTTCTGGTAGAACATCACTTTAATTTTACTCCCGTGGTGATCGGTTATTGTACGCTTATTCTCGGTTTGTCCTGGATGCTGGGTGGGATAATCAGTAAAAAAATGGTGCACTATGCCTTTAACCCAAAAATACTTTTCTTCACTGCATTTCAACTGGTTTTAATCGGTGTGCTCATCGGTTTGGGTATCCAGTATGACAATCTTTTTCTGTTGATGGGTTTTGCTTTTATAATTCACATTTGCAGCGGTTTTGTATTCACCAATTATTTTACGAATAACATGCTTTTCTTCCCCAGTAATGCTGGTATTTCTGGCGGACTGATGGGTGGATTGCTTTATATTATAACTTCCATATCCAGCTACGTCATATCATCTTCGGGAACTATTGTTTCCACCTTTGATATGTCTTTGCGTTACCTGCTTATTGCGCTGCCTCTGGCGTTGGTCATATTTTTCGCCGTGCGCTATAGAAGTAAGCGGTTAAAAAAGCCATTGCTGCACGTTTAAGTAGTTCAATAGTGAGATCATTTAATCATATTGCAAAATTCCCGCTTAAAAAAAGTATAAATTCTCAATAAACCTCTTAATGGTTTTTATTTCCTTCAATTTCCTTACTTTAGCCATACTTATTCATTAAAGCTAAATAATTTATGGAGGCAAACATTATTTTTCTGCCCATCGCACTTGCGATTTTAGGGCTCCTTTTTATGTTTATTAAAAGATCTTGGGTCAAAAAACAACCTGCTGGTAACGATAAAATGCAGGGTATTTCAAAAAGTATCAAGGAAGGAGCACTTGCTTTTCTAGCTGCCGAGTACCGTTTACTTCTCATATTTGTGCTGATCGCTTCGGCACTTTTGTTTTTTATATCTACTCAAGTGGAGAGTACCAGTTGGATGATTGTCCCCGCTTTTGTAATAGGCGCTATATTTTCAGCGCTCGCCGGAAATATAGGTATGCGCATCGCCACAGATGCAAATGCCCGTACCGCAGAGGCGGCCAAGACCAGTTTGCCGCAAGCCCTAAAAGTGAGTTTTAGCGGCGGTACGGTGATGGGGATGGGCGTTGCCGGTCTCGCGGTTTTGGGCCTTTCACTTTTCTTTATGTTCTTTTCAGCCCAATTTATGGGTGAAACAGGAGATTTTTATACAGATATGACCATTGTGCTGGAAACGCTGGCCGGTTTTTCGCTGGGCGCGGAATCTATAGCGCTTTTTGCCCGTGTGGGTGGCGGTATTTATACAAAAGCGGCCGATGTGGGTGCTGATTTGGTCGGCAAGGTGGAAGCTGGAATTCCGGAAGATGATCCCCGTAATCCCGCAACAATAGCTGATAATGTGGGTGACAATGTGGGTGATGTAGCCGGTATGGGTGCTGACCTTTTTGGCAGTTATGTGGCCACGGTTCTGGCCGCGATGGTGCTGGGTAATTATGTAATTCGTGATATTTCGTTAAATACCGGCGTGATGTACCAGGACGGTTTCGGTAATATGGGACCTATTTTATTGCCCATTGTGATCGCTGGGGTGGGTATTTTGGCCTCTATAATCGGTACTTTTCTGGTTAAAATAAGCAGTAATGACGCCCGAGAAAGCAAAGTGCAAAAAGCGCTTGATACCGGAAACTGGGTAGCGATCATCCTTACGCTGATAGCTAGTTTTTTCCTTATTCAATGGATGCTTCCCGAAACGATGCAAATGAAATTTTTTGGCGAAAGCGGTTACCAGGAAATATCTTCTATGAACGTATTTTGGTCGGCCTGTATTGGTCTGGCCGTGGGCGCTTTGATCTCTATCGTAACCGCGCATTATACCAGTCTGGGCAAAGGGCCCGTGATGAGTATCGTAAAAAATTCATCAACCGGGGCGGCGACCAATATAATTGCTGGTCTCGCGGTTGGAATGAAATCCACGTTTCTCTCGGTATTGCTTTTTGCAGCGGCAATTTACGGATCCTATGAACTTGCTGGTTTTTATGGAGTAGCGCTCGCGGCGTCTGCGATGATGGCTACCACAGCTATGCAATTGGCCATAGATGCTTTTGGCCCCATTGCCGATAATGCCGGGGGCGTTGCCGAAATGAGCAATCTCCCCGATGAGGTGCGGGAGCGCACTGATATTTTGGATTCTGTAGGAAATACTACCGCAGCTGTGGGTAAAGGTTTTGCTATTGCTTCTGCTGCCCTCACAGCACTCGCGCTTTTTGCCGCTTATGTTACTTTTACGGGTATTAATGGTATCAATATTTTTAAAGCCGATGTGCTTGCCGCCCTTTTTGTAGGGGGCATGATTCCCGTTATTTTTTCCGCGCTAGCGATGCAATCCGTTGGTAAAGCAGCGATGGAAATGGTACAGGAAGTGCGCCGCCAGTTTAAGGAAATTCCGGGTATTCTCGAGGGAACCGGAAAACCAGAATATGGAAAATGCGTGGAGATTTCTACTAAAGCAGCACTGCGCGAAATGATTTTACCCGGGTTGATCACGATTATTACTCCGGTGCTCATGGGACTTATTTTTGGCCCAGAACCTTTAGGCGGTTATATGGCCGGGGTGTGTGTTTCTGGCGTGATGTGGGCAATTTTTCAGAACAACGCCGGCGGTGCTTGGGATAATGCCAAAAAGTCTTTTGAGGCCGGTGTGGAAATTAATGGGGAGATGACCTATAAGGGTAGCGACGCACATAAAGCTGCCGTCACCGGTGACACCGTGGGCGATCCCTTTAAAGATACTTCTGGGCCTTCGATGAATATTTTAATTAAATTAACCTGTCTGGTAGGTTTGGTTATTGCACCTATTTTGGGCGGTCATTCTGAATCCCAAACTGCTTCGCAAGAAACGGGGGTAGAGGAAGTTCAGGTAATTGCTGGTGGCGAAAACCTGGACAATAAGACCGAAACTCTTGTGGAAATGCTTAAAAATGAGGAAAACGATCAGGTAACCGCAAATGTAGAGATACGGAAGACGATAAATGGCGAAACTACGGTTGAGAATAGAACGTTTACCGGCACCGAAAGGGAAGTTCGTGCCCGGCTTAAAGATGTGGAGGGCATGAAAATAAAAATCAAGGATAAGAATTAGCCTGTAGCAGTTATATTTTATGGACTAAGGGACTATTTTTAATAGTCCCTTTTTTTTGTTGAAATCTCTTGAAAGGGAGTTTATTAAGTATAAAATAAGTCTAGATTTTTAAGAAAATTTTATCTTCTAATGGAGAACATCACTACGTATATTTTATAAATTAAAATATGTTCAAAGAAATATTTCAAGGCTTAGGATTACAAGAGAAAGACCCCTTGCAAATACATGGTTACCAAAGTTATGGAACTCATGACCATTTGTATGCGCTGGGTCGCGCCTTGGAATACGAGGGGGTGAACCTGGATAAAAAAGGCATGTTCAACGCTTTAAAAAACGCTTATAGGCAATTTCGCAGTGATGAATTACCAGGTGCTAAATTAAAGCTGAAATTATCTGATAACCGGGTCTTTTACACTGAAACCAATGCAGAAGGCTATTATAAAATAGATCTTCAGGCTGAAGGTTTAGACACACTTACGAATAAGCTAGGTTGGCTACAGATGCAACTCTCCTACGAAGGGAACAAGCAGGAGCGAGTAATCATCAATGATAATAAGTTTTCTGCACAGATGCTTATACCCCATGAGAAGGCAGAATATGGAGTCATTAGTGATATAGACGATACCATTCTGCAAACGGGTGTGGCTTCTTTAATGAAGTGGAAGGTGATCATTAACACGCTATTTCAAGAAGTGGGCAACCGCACACCATTAAAAGGGGCAGCAAGCTTGTATCAAAAACTGCATCGCGGAAAATCTGGCGAGGCGTCGAATCCTATTTTTTACGTAAGCAACAGCCCTTGGAACCTCTACCATTATCTCGAAGCTTTTATCAAGCACAATAATTTTCCGAAAGGAGCTATTTTATTACGTGATTTTAGAGCACCTTTTGAAAATACCCCGCCCCCTGAGAAACCGCATAAACAGCATGAAATACGCAATATTTTAAAGACTTATCCGCATTTGAATTTTGTGCTTATAGGTGATAGCGGGGAGCACGATGCCGATATTTATATCGAGATTGCGGAAGAATTCCCAGACCGTATCAAAGCCATTTACCTGCGTAGCGTAAACCATGAGAAACGTGTTTTTCGTGTACGTGGACTTCTGGAAAAATTTGAGATTACCCCCGCCTTATTGGTCAATGAGAGCAGTATTGCTGAAAATCATGCCAGAGAATTGGGGTTAATTGCTTGATAACCTGAGTTCGACGTTAGGGAAAATGTGTCAAATCGAGTGAAATTCTGAAAGAATTTTGTATCGAGATCAGCATTTTTCGGTTGAAAATAGCCTTTCTCGATACGTTTTTTTTGCAAAAATCACTCGAAATGACCATTTTCAAAACTCTAAAATTTTACATCGAATTCAGGTTGATAGTTATGTGTTTCAGAATGCTTACTTCTACGACATAAATCTGACTGGTGTTGTCTCTTACACCTCCTTAATTACAAAAAAACCATCATTACCTTGATCTTGATAAAGAGGCATAAAAATATAGGCATCCCACTCGCTATAAACTTCCTTTCCATTTAATTCAGCCAGTAATTCTCCTTTTTTGATATGCTGAAAGTTTTCATAACCGGGCTGCATTTTAAAAGAGTCCTCATCTTTCAACCCAAAACGATGCTGAATCTCGAAGGTTTTTTGTTCTTTTTGCCGATTTTTAAGCGATGTAACCGGTTTTGGATAATCAGAAAGTGATTTTAAGTCAAGTTTACAGGCTTTTTCCAGTGCGAGCCAGATTATTCCCTCATGGTTTTCTACCGCTTCAGCACTTTCATGCTGGCCGCCCTCAAACACGAATCCCGTAATGCCGATCCTGCTTAGATAATGATCTATGCAGCCGTAAACAATATCAGAAAATCCACGGATAATATAAGGCGGAAACTGATGAGCCCATGCATCATTATCGTTTACTTCCTGCACCGAAATATAGGGTAGGCTAGCCGATGAAGTGGTGTGGCAATCCAAAAAGTAGCGTTTTGTGAAGTTTGCTAAGGGGTGATCTTCGAGTACTTCAATTATCTCGAACATTTCCTTTTTTTCGCTGGTATCTTTTTTGACGGACTTGATATTTTCTTCGATCCAGGCGCGGTTGAGGTCTTCGTCTATATAACGTGCGTCGTTGTTCAGTGCCTTTTGGTTTCCGCAAACGCCTACTACGGTGCCAGTAATATCAGGCTGGTCGCGTTCGAGCTGGTTAAAAACGCGTTGTATGGCCTGCACACCGCTGGGTTCGTTACCGTGTATACCACCACTTACAAATAGGAGCGGTCCTTTTTTTCCGGAGGTATACGTACCTAATATTCTGTCTATTTTTTGGTTCAAAAAAAGGGATTTTTAAGGTAAATTGACAATTTTAATGCTATTCTCGGTTATTTTGAGGTGAAAATCGACTACTAAACGATGTGTCTCAATCCATCGTGGCGAGCATGGCATTGGTAAAATCGTTTTTATGCAATTCTTTATACTCTACTTTTCGCTCAATGGCTTCAACGATGGTATCAGTAAATTCAGGGAGGCCTATATTCTGCCCATAATATAATCCACCGGGGCTCATTACATTGATTTCTATCAATTTATCTTTGACCACGTCAAGGCCCACAAAGAAGAATCCATCGCGTATTAGTTTGGGTGCGGTGAGTTCTACAATGCGCTTTATTTCAGGGGTAAGTTCCGCTTTTTCAACTTTTCCGCCCAGCGAAATATTACTTCTAAACTCGTTTTTATCACTATTGATCCTGCGCATGATGGCGGGTTCTCCATCTTTCTCAAGTACTTTTCCATTCATAACTAGCACGCGTACATCGCCTGCACTTACCTCGGGAAGGTATTTCTGGGCGATGATGTACCCTTTATCGGTTAGGGTTTTAATGATCTGGTTAAAATTGCTTTTATGTTTGTCTATGAGGTAGATATTCTGACCGCCCGAACCTTCCAATGGTTTGAGCACAATCTTTTTTCCAGATTTTTCCCAAAATTCAAGAATGGCACTTTTATCTCTCGTAATGAGGCTATCGGGTTTAATAATCTCAGGCAATTCTTCAAAATAAAGTTTATCTATAAAAGAGTGGGACATGGCATTGGCATCGTTTAAGACCAGAACGCCCTGTTGTTGTATCATGCGTGCAAAGGCCAGCCCAGAGTGCTCTGCCCAATGCCTGCTCAGAATTTCTTCGGTAGGGTTGTTGCGCAGGAACAGCACGTCCAATTTTTGCGAATCAAGCATCTTCCATTTTATCGAATCCTGTTTGAGCTTGCCCAAAAATTCTTCGACATTTTTATATTTAAACGATTTTGGAATTTTTTTACAGGAGATACTTATGGGAGAGCCCTGATTAAAATTAAAACCGCCCACATTCATCGCATAAACGGTATGACCGCGCTCGTGTGCTTTTTTCATAAGCACCAGGGAAGTGCCACAAGGTTCATTGATTAAATCACTTAAGACAAAACATATTTTCATAATTAGATCATTTTAGAGAGCGAAATGCCATTTTTAAAGGCTTTCATGCGATCCTGAAAGCACGGGGCTTCAAAATAGCGGGGTTTAATTTTTGGTTGAAGCATGAGACCACGTTCGGTGAGGTCTTTGATTATGGGGACGTGCTTTAGAGTGAATTTTCCAGCCAGTAGTGGTTGCAGTTCGCCGCCCTTACCCAGATAATCACGAAGTTCTACGAGTCCTTTCAGGTAGATAATGTCTTTAAGAAAACCGCCGCCCTGAAACATTCTAGAAGTAATATTAAAGGCATATTCTTTAGAAAAACCATATTCTACATGTAACATCGTAAACATATTCCTGAAATCTGCACCATCTAGCAGCGCCGCACCGGCAATCACCCGACCGGCCAGGATACGTAAGCGGTTGCAACGTAAAGCACCTACCAGATATTCTGAAAGCACGGCGATCCCTTCCTGCAACGGATCATAATCTGCCATGCCCTGTGCCATAAGTTGTAGCGGTTGCTGGCGACCGTTATAAAAGGTAAGTGCGTGTGTACCCAGTTCATGCTGAATAAGGGCCTTTGCCTCCAGGTGTGACATTTTATAATCGGAGGGAAGATACAGCTCCCCTTCAGAAACCATCATAACGTTCACATCATCCCGAATATGCACATTACTATTAAAATCGGACGATTGTTGCTGGAAATAAGCAAATTCTTCACGCGCCAATTGCCCAAATTCTTCGGCGTTCATTAATTGGCCATCTTCTTCAGGGGGCGTTTCTGGATTGTTGCGCAGAATGAGTTCGGCTTCCGCTCGAATATTTTTGGCCAGTCCTTTATATAAACGGATGCTGCTATAAAAGAAATTCTTGGTACCGCGCTCCTTGAGCATGGTAAGTTCCTGATCTATTTCCTCCCGTTTTTCATTATATAAATAGCTCAGCGCGGGATCATCGATCTCATCAATGCGCAGGTTGTACAGTTTGCGTTTAAGCAAATCGGGATCCACCGGGAGCAAGCGGTAATGATAATCATCAATCTCATTGAAATTACTGTCAAAAAAACGCTGTCGTAATGCTTGGATATTTACCGGCGCTACAAGAAGTAAAAACTGATAACTACCCTGTATTTTGGCCATTTCACGGTCAATATTGAGTACTTGCTGATGAATATCCCGTTTGCCCAGTGCGTTGTAACTGGGCAGCTTTGCCGAAGTCTGTACGCGTACGAAGTCAAAAATGCACTGCTGTAGCGCTTTTATAAAGCTATCGCGAAATTTTCTAAAATAAACGGGATACACCTTACCGGTCTCGCTGCGATAGACTGGTGGAACTTCAAGTCCCAGCAAAGTTGCCCCACGTGTTTTAAGTTCCTTGACGCTATATAATTTACGGGTGTCTTCGTCATGCCGCTCTTTGGTCTGCTCTATTCTTGCGGAAAGTTGTACCCTATACTTTCGGCTATCTATGGTAGAAAGCGCGTTTTTTAATTCCTCAAGGGATGCCGGAAGCTTGTGTGCCGGGCCGCGTACTACAAATTCGGTGCTGCCCAGATCGCCGCTGTAGATTTCGAGCAGCAGAAAAGAACCGAACCTTTCGGCCATTTTTTTGGTTATTTCGTTTAAAAGCGACTTGAAATAGTCAAAATCGGCATCCCCAATCACGAGATAAGAGGCAGAGCTGCGGGCAAGGCGCAAGGTTGCTTTGTCGTCTTTCCGCTTGCGGTAAATAATAAGGAAAGGCACATCGTGTTCTAAAAACAGGTAACCGCCATGCGGAAGATCACTTACCGTCCTTCCGCCGGGTTGAAAGTTCTTTAAAAACTGTGTTTTATCGTCTAAAAGGGGAGCACCGTTCATCAATAACTGTTGTTAGAAGATTCAAAATACCTACTCTTTGATGAACAATGCGTTAAAGAAGGGTTAAGGAATGTGTAAGGGAAATACCGGCACCTTGCCAAAATCATAAAAATCAGGAAACTCTAAACAGATTTTTATTCCATAAAATTTGTTGGAACTACTTCATTTTAAAGATCAGTAATACTGAATATCGAAGAAAAAAATTGGTTAATCAACCTGGCAAAAAAAATCAAAGTGAAATTGGACAAAGCTCATGATAAATCAGGCACCTACAAAAATAAGCACCTTGCAAAGCGATAAAATTAAAGGATTTAAAACACGCTTAAAAGAATCTCGTGTTGATTGATTTCAGGTTGTTCCATGTCAATTTTTTCTAAAAAAGTCCGTTTATCTGTGCGTCAATGCGGTTTATGATATCGCCCAGATCTTCGGGATTATCCACAAAATCTACCTTATCTACATCAATGATGAGCAGGTTTCCTTTGTCGTAATCATGAATCCATGCCTCGTAGCGCTCATTGAGCCGGCTTAAGTAGTCTATGCTTATGCTCGCTTCATAATCTCGCCCGCGCTTGTGAATCTGTTTTACGAGGTTGGGGATGCTGCTGCGCAAATAAATAAGCAGGTCTGGCGGTGCCACTACGCTTTCCATCAGGTCAAAAAGGGAGCGGTAATTGCCAAAATCCCTGTTGGTAAGTAGGCCCATAGCATGCAGGTTTGGCGCAAAAATAAAGGCGTCTTCATAGATCGTACGGTCCTGGATCACATCTTTCTTATGCTCCTGAATCTGTAGTAATTGCCTGAAACGACTGTTTAAAAAGTAAATTTGCAAGTTAAACGACCAGCGCTCCATCGCGTTATAAAAATCATCCAGGTAAGGATTGTCCACAACGTCTTCATACTGGGGTTGCCATTTAAAATGTTTTGCCAGAAGGCGCGTTAAAGTGGTTTTTCCGGCGCCTATATTGCCGGCTATCGCTACATGCATAGTTAATTTTTAGGTAGTTTAAGGGAGTAGGTTTTCAGGTTTCCTTCTGCGTAAATATAAAGGATTTCATTGGCGTAATACAATTGTTTTACCTGCTTTTCGACCAAATTCAATTGCTTAAACGGTAATTTATATTTGGGCAAAATTATAACGTTGTCATCCTGTACGGCCACTAGTATATCCCTATTTTGATGTAGTTGTGACAATCCTGAAATGGCCATTGTGTTGATAAGACTTCCGTAATTGTTATAACTTTTCAAGGTTTCCCCAGTATATACATAACAGGTATTAAAATTACTGGTCATGGCGGTCGCGGCATTGCTGAGCGGGGGAGAGGAGGCAATGATCCTGTTTGCTTGATAATCAAAAAGCTCCAGTTGCTGTAGATCAACGTTAAAAACCCATAAGCGCCTGTCGCTGGCCGTGCGGGCAAAACTTACATTCCTGAAATTTTCCAATTGGTTAAAATTGATACGGGTGATCTCGTTCAGGGTATTGTCTAAAATTACTGCGGTATTAAACTGGTCATAAAAAAGGGTGATCCTTAAGGGGTTGATCAGATCTACACTGCTTATGGCACCCAGTTGAAGATCGCTGAATTGATAGGTTTTTTCCGGAGAAATTTTATAAAAAACACGACCGTTAATCGTGTATAGATTTTTGTAATCATCAACGCCTATAAATTGATCTGCGTCAAGTTCTTGCTTGTTGATAAAAACCGCTTTATATTCTTGCGAAAA
>DRGP01000230.1 GCA_011050015.1 Leeuwenhoekiella sp.
ACCATTGATGAAGCAAAAGCTTCGATGGCAACACATGCTGGGGAAGGCCATGGCTCTGAAGAAGGGGCGGGCGAACATGCTTCTCCCGAACATGAAGGTGGAGATCACGACGCCGATTTTGTTGATATGGCCAGAGGGGAACAGGGTTATTCTCAAGCTGCAATGGCAAAAGCCAAAGATGTAGGTGGAGAATCGCACCAAAGTGAAGAAGAGCATATGGAACACGTGCTGCATCAGATGCAAACAAAACCATGGTCGGCTTTATTTGTCGCTGCTTTTTTCTTCATGATGATTGCATTGGGAACATTGGTCTTTTATGCGATCCAGTATGCTTCACAAGCGGGCTGGTCGCCAGTACTTTATCGAGTTATGGAAGGTATTACCTCGTACCTGTTGCCCGGTTCAATAATAGTTGTGCTCATCGTATTATTTGCAGGCACTCATTTTTATCCCTGGCAGGATCACGAGTTGGTTGCCGAAGACACTATTCTTCAAGATAAGTCTGGTTATCTAAACTTTCCGTTTTTTATTATAAGGGCAATTCTATATTTGGTGATCTGGAACGGGTATCGCTACTTTACAAGGAGGAATTCTTTACTTCAGGACGAAGCGAACGATATTAAGCCCTATAAGCAAAATTTTAAATTTTCGGTATTCTTCTTGGCCTTCTTTCTGGTCACTGAATCCATGATGGCATGGGACTGGTTTATGTCTATGACTCCCCACTGGTACAGTACACTATTCGCCTGGTACATTCTTGCGAGCATCCTTGTTTCGGCGGTAACGGTCATTGCATTGGTTACGATTTTCCTTAAGGGTAGAGGATATATTGATTTTGTAAATGATAGCCATTTGCATGATTTGGCCAAGTTTATGTTCGGTTTCAGTATATTCTGGACGTATCTGTGGTTTGGTCAATTTATGTTGATCTGGTACGCGAATATTCCGGAAGAGGTGACGTATTTTATTTTGAGAATTCAAGAGTATAATTTGCTATTTTTTGGAATGCTAGTGCTTAACTTTGTATTCCCTATTTTAATGCTTATGAATAGTGATTACAAGCGTGTGCCCTGGTTTGTGATAATGGCCGGTGTGATAATTTTGGTAGGGCATTACGTAGATATATTCTTGCTTGTTATGCCTTCTACAGTTGGGCCTTACTGGTCTTTTGGAATTACGGAGATAGCAGCAATACTGTTTTTCATGGGTCTCTTTATGTTAATTGTAGGAAACGGGCTTGCCAAGGTTTCGCTAAGACCTAGAAGGAATCCGTATATCATAGAGAGTGAGCATTATCATTATTAATAGCAACGAAAAAGAAAAAAGACTCAAATGACCGTTTTTTTAGTACTTATAGTAATTATTCTTTTTGTCATTGCCATATGGCAGATGACCAAGATATACAAGCTTTCCAAGCCTGTAAAAAAGGATGGGGAGATTCAGGATGTAGCAAATAATAAAGACAACCGTATCAATGCTAAATTGATGCTCATGTTCTTAGTGTTTCTATATTTCCTAATGGCGTATTGTTTCTGGAATTATTCAAAATTTTATCCGCCAGAAGCTTCTTCAGCTCATGGGGGCTTATATGATAACCTCATGTTTATCACATTAGCTGTAATCATGTTTGTACAGCTAATAACTCAGGTATTAATACACTGGTTTTCTTATAAATATCACGGTAAAAAAGGAAGAAAAGCCTTGTTTTATGCTGATAATGACAAACTTGAGTTTGTCTGGACTATAATCCCGGTGATTGTTCTTTCTGGTTTGATCATTTACGGACTATTTACTTGGTCTGATATTATGAACTTTGAGAAAAGTGATGATGCGCTGGTTGTAGAACTATATGCACAACGCTTTAACTGGAAAGCAAGATATTCAGGAGAAGATAGGATCCTGGGCAATGCAAACGTTCGTTTTGTAGAAGGTGTAAATACGGTAGGTATAGATGCCAGTGATGATGACGGTATGGATGATGTGATTACACAAGAGCTGCATTTGCCTGTAGGAAGACAGGTTATTTTTAAACTGCGCTCTCAGGACGTACTGCACTCTGCATATATGCCTCATTTTAGAGCACAGATGAATGTTGTTCCCGGTATGATCACACAATTTTCATTTACCCCTACGGTGACCACCGAAGAAATAAGGGAGACTGATTATATTCAGGAGAAAATGAGGAGGATAAAAAAGATCAGAACGGAAAAAAGCAAAGAACTTGTCGCTTCTGGTCAGGCTCAACTTGATGATTATGAAAATTTTGATTACTATTTGCTCTGTAATAAAATTTGTGGTCAGAGTCACTACAACATGCAGATGAAGATCATTGTGGAGACCGAAGAAGAATATCAAGAATGGATTAAAGGTCAAAAGACTTTTAGGCAGACGATCGCACAACAATAAAAAATTGTTTTTAAAAGAATAGAAGACTATGTCAGCACACGCACCAGCATTGGACCACGGTCATGATGATCATGCGCATCATCATAAACAGACCTTTATAAATAAATACATTTTCAGTACAGATCACAAAATGATCTCCAGACAATACCTTATAACTGGTCTTATAATGGGTATTATAGGTATTGCTATGTCTTTGCTGTTCAGGTTACAATTGGCCTGGCCTGGAGAGAAGTTTGCAATATTTGAATTGCTTTTGGGTAAATGGGCACCTGATGGCGTTATGGATCCCAGTATCTATCTTTCTTTAGTTACTATTCACGGTACCATCATGGTATTCTTTGTGTTGACTGCCGGATTGAGTGGTACGTTTAGTAACCTGCTTATTCCGCTTCAGATTGGTGCGCGGGATATGGCTTCTGGTTTCCTGAATATGGTGTCTTACTGGTTGTTTTTTCTCTCATCAGTAATTATGGTGAGTTCCTTGTTTGTTGAATCTGGACCGGCCGCCGCAGGTTGGACGATTTACCCTCCCTTGAGTGCTTTACCCGAATCTATACCGGCTTCTGGTATGGGGATGACCTTATGGCTGGTTTCTATGGCTATATTTATCGCCTCCTCTCTGCTAGGTTCACTTAACTATATTGTGACCGTAATAAACTTACGTACAAAAGGTATGTCTATGACACGACTACCCTTAACTATATGGGCTTTCTTTGTTACTGCGATCATAGGGGTTGTTTCATTCCCTGTTTTATTGTCAGCAGCATTACTCCTTATTATGGATAGAAGTTTTGGTACTTCTTTTTTCCTTTCTGATATTTATATAGGTGGGGAAGTACTTCATAACAGTGGTGGGTCGCCGGTATTGTTTGAACATTTATTTTGGTTCTTGGGGCATCCCGAGGTTTATATTGTACTGCTACCTGCACTTGGTATCACCTCTGAAATTATAGCGACCAATTCCCGTAAACCTATTTTTGGTTACCGGGCGATGGTAGCCTCTATTTTGGCCATCGCGTTCCTTTCAACAATTGTTTGGGGACACCACATGTTTATCTCTGGTATGAACCCCTTCTTGGGATCTGTATTTACATTTACAACCTTATTGATTGCGATTCCTTCCGGAGTAAAAGCTTTTAATTATATAACCACATTGTGGAAGGGGAACTTACAGATGAATCCGGGTATGCTGTTCTCGATTGGTCTGGTTTCTACATTTATTACTGGTGGTCTTACCGGTATTATTTTAGGAGATAGCACACTCGATATTAATGTGCATGACACCTATTTTGTGGTTGCACACTTTCACTTAGTGATGGGTATTTCAGCATTATACGGACTTTTTGCCGGGGTGTATCACTGGTTCCCTAAAATGTTTGAAGGGAAACTGATGAACAAAAATCTGGGCTATGTTCACTTCTGGGTGACGGCTATTGGTTCTTATGCCATCTTTTTCCCGATGCACTTTATAGGTATGGCCGGTTTACCACGACGTTACTATTCTAACACGGCATTCCCTTATTTTGATGATTTAGCAGATGTGAATATGATGATCACCGTTGCAGCACTTATTACCGGTGCGGTACAGTTGGTTTTCTTGTATAATTTTATACATTCAATATTTTATGGAAAAGTGGGCGCAAAAAATCCTTGGAGATCAAATACCCTGGAGTGGACGACAGAGCACAAACATATTCACGGAAACTGGGAAGGTGCTATTCCTCATGTGTATCGCTGGTCGTATGATTACAGTAAATTAAATGAAGATGAAGATGATTATGTGATTGCTGGTCAGGATTATGTGCCTCAGAACATACCGCTTCAGGAAAATGAAGAAGAAATGAATCACTAAAGTATTCATTTATAGCAAAAAATCAGTAAAAACCCGTTCATTGAACGGGTTTTTTGATTAAAATAAGCTGTTTTTTGGTTCTTTAAGCTGAAAAATTTAACTTTTACTGAATACCAAACAGCTGACTGCCTTTGATTATCTTTACCTTATGAATGAAAATCTTGATCCCACCGGTGAGAACCTTTCTAATGCAGAACATGATGTAGAGCGCGCGCTACGGCCGGTAAGTTTTGATGACTTTGCCGGGCAGGATCAAGTGCTTGAAAATCTTAAGGTTTTTGTGGAAGCGGCAAACAGAAGAGACGAGGCTTTAGACCACACCCTTTTTCATGGCCCTCCAGGCTTGGGAAAAACCACCCTTGCGAATATTTTAGCCAATGAGTTGGGTGTGAGTATTAAAATAACCTCCGGTCCCGTACTTGATAAACCGGGGGATTTAGCCGGTCTGTTGACCAATCTTGAAGAACGGGATGTCCTTTTTATTGATGAAATACACCGTCTCAGCCCTATTGTCGAAGAATATTTGTATTCTGCCATGGAAGATTATAAGATAGATATTATGATAGAGAGCGGGCCCAATGCGCGCACCGTTCAGATTAATCTCAATCCTTTTACGCTGATAGGCGCCACGACACGTTCTGGACTATTGACTGCCCCCATGCGTGCCCGTTTCGGGATTGCTTCAAGACTTGAATACTACAGCACAGAGTTGCTCACCACTATTGTAGAGCGTAGTTCAGAAATATTAAATGTGCCCATAGCACTTGATGCTGCTATTGAGATTGCAGGCCGCAGCCGCGGCACACCACGTATTGCAAATGCCTTATTGCGGCGCGTTAGGGATTTTGCCCAAATTAAAGGGAATGGTTCCATCGATTTGGAAATTGCCAAATATGGGCTAAAAGCTTTAAATGTAGACGCGCATGGCCTGGATGAGATGGATAATAAGATACTACGCACCATCATTGATAAATTTAAGGGCGGTCCCGTAGGTATCACCACTATCGCAACCGCGGTTTCAGAAAGTCCGGAGACCATTGAAGAGGTGTACGAACCGTTTTTGATTCAGCAAGGTTTTATCATGCGCACCCCGCGAGGGCGTGAAGTTACCGAAGCTGCGTATAAGCATTTGGGGCGTGTAAAGAACAATATTCAGGGAGGTTTGTTTTAAAAACGTTTGTTTTATGCCCAAAACCACCAAAATACCCCAGGTTTCAACCTTTCGTTTTTTGCGCCATGCCAGCGAGATTTTAAAAAATCCGTTGCCTTTTCATACCGAAAATTTTAAAAGACACGGCGATACCTTTCAATTGAATTTAGGTTTTGGCAAATCGGTTATTTTTTCACGCGACGCGGGTTTCGTGCAATATGCGCTGCAGAAAAATCAAAAAAACTATACAAAATCGACCATTCAGACCAAGGATGTAGCTAAATATGTGGGCAACGGAATCCTGACTGCAGAGGGCGCGCATTGGCGGAAACAGCGTAAGTTGATTCAGCCAGCCTTTCATAAAAAACAACTCTACAAGCTATTGGGACGCATTGACGAAGCCATAAAAACCGAGCTAAACCGTATAAAAACGGGCCAAAGCGTCGATATTTTCCCCGTATTCAATGATCTGGCTTTTCAAACCGTAGTAAAATCGCTGTTCAGTAGTGCAGTAGGCGCAGATGAAATCAATAGATTGCAGCATATTACAGAGGCCACACAAAAAATGCTGGTGCGCGAACTGCGCCAGCCCTACAAAGGCTGGTGGTTTAAATGGAGCGGACAGATAAAAAATCATACGGATCTTACCGATGAAGCCAGGGCAATTTTAATCAAATTGGTACAGCAAAGGCGTAAGAGTAATCAAAAGCACGATGATTTGCTCGATATGCTGCTCGAAGCCCGCTATGAAGATGGCGCTGCAATGAGCGAAAGACAACTTGTTGATGAGATTTTAATACTTTTTACCGCTGGGCATGAGACCACCTCAAATGCGCTTACTTTTACTGCTCAATTGCTGGCGCAGCACCAAGATATTCAACAGCGGATTTATGAAGAAATAGCCGAAATAAAGGCGAAATCGACCGATTTATTGGGCTTTTTGAAGGGTTTAACCTATACCAAACAGGTTATTGAAGAGTCGTTGCGCTTATATCCGCCGGCTTATTTTATTGATCGTATGAATATCGAAGAAGATGAATTTGAGGATATGCATATCCCGGCGGGTTCCCGGCTTTTGTTTTCTATTCATGAGATCCATAAGCATCCTGATTTTTGGGAAAACCCCTTAATTTTTGATCCCGATAGGTTTGCCGAAGGCAACACTTTAAAATATTCATCACACTACTATCCTTTTGGAGCGGGGCCGCGTATGTGCATCGGTAATAATTTTGCCATGTATGAGATGATTTTGGCTGTGGCCGAAATGATTTCTACCTTTAAAATTCTTAAAAAGAAAACGCCTATCGAGATATTGCCCTTAATCACCTTAAAGCCGAAGAATGCATTTTTGAAGTTTGAGAAAAGATAATCTAAGATGTGCAATTAACGTTCTGTGGTATGCTAGTTTTTTGTCGCTCTTCGACTTCGCTCAGAGTAACAAAAGCCCATGTATAACATATAAGTTGAGAACTATATGAAAGGGATTGCAATCATACCAATACGATTAATCATTACACAAATGTAGGTCTCATTTTTTTGTTAAAGAAAATGGAATAAATAACATGAGTTCGATATAAAGTTTCTGTTGATTGATAATTGGCAATTTGAGTGATTTTTGTAAAAAATCGGATTGAAAATGACCATTTTTAATCGAAAAATGCTGTTTTCGATACAAAATCCTTTCAGGATTTCACTCAAACTGACGCATTTTTCTTAGGTCGAACTCAAGTAAATAGTAGATAGTCTCTTTTGGGAATTGTATTATTGATGCACATTGTCAGGCTGAGCGCAGTCGAAGTCCTCGGTATCTAAAAACTTTGTCTTGTATATCTATAATGTTTACATTCTAAAATGTTCAGACGGTTCCTTTTATACTGGGATTACCAGTAATTTGGTTCAAGGCTTATCGAACACGGAACGGGATATTATAAAACGTGTTACACATGCAGACGCAGACCTCTAAAACTTGAATTTCAACAAGAATTTGATGACGTGCTTCAGGCTATCCGGTTTGAAAAACAAGTTAAAGGATGGTCAAGGGCTAAAAAGAAAGCATTAATTGCTGGTGATTTTGAATTAATACAGATTTTGGCGGAATGCAGAAATGAGACTCATTTCAAATATAAACCTTAGCATAAAAATGCATCGACTACGCTCAGCATGACAAACAAATCCAAAAACACCAACCTTATCAAAACCGAAGCCAAACGCTTGGGGTTTATGTCCTGCGGTATCTCAAAAGCCGAATTTCTGGAAGAGGAAGCACCCCGGCTGGAATCTTGGCTCAATAAAAACCACAACGGTAAGATGGGCTACATGGAAAATCATTTTGACAAACGTCTGGATCCCACAAAACTCGTTCCTGGAGCCAAGAGTGTTGTCTCTATGCTGCTTAATTATTATCCTGAAAAAAAACAGACTGAAGACAGCTATAAAATTTCAAAATACGCCTACGGCACCGATTATCATTTTGTAATCAAAGATAAACTGAAAGAATTGCTGCACCTCATAAACGACGAAATAGGAGAAGTACATGGCCGTGCCTTTGTAGATTCGGCACCGGTGCTGGATAAGGCCTGGGCGGCAAAAAGTGGTTTGGGATGGGTGGGCAAAAACAGTAACCTGCTCACCAAACAGGTGGGTTCTTTTTATTTTATTGCAGAATTGATCATAGATCTGGAGCTTGATTATGACCACGCGGTCACAGATCACTGCGGCTCCTGCACCGCCTGTCTGGATGCATGCCCCACGCAGGCCATTGTAGAACCCTATGTGGTAGATGGCAGCAAATGCATTAGCTACTACACCATAGAGCTTAAGGACTCAATTCCCGAAGAAGCTAGCGGGAACATGGACGACTGGATGTTTGGTTGTGATATTTGTCAGGACGTTTGCCCTTGGAATAAATTTTCAAAAGCGCATAGTGAACCCCTTTTTAATCCCAATCCACAGCTGCTCGATATGACCAAAAAAGATTGGGAAGAGATTACCCAGGAGGTCTTTTCGCAGGTTTTTAAAAAATCTGCCGTAAAACGTACAAAATTTGCCGGTTTAGCGCGTAATATTCAATTTCTTCAGAAATAAGCCTCCCTTTTTTGAGCATCGATTTAATGATACTACCAAAATAGGAATAGCGTAAATATTTAAAATGAGCGCAACAAAAGCAATGAAGCGTCAGTAAGAACTATTATTTTTGTTAAATAGAGCCTAACAGCAAATCTTATGAGTAAAGAAAGCAAACGTCGCGAAGCCTTAGTATATCACGCAAAACCCCAACCTGGTAAGATTGCGGTCGTTCCCACAAAAAAGTATTCTTCCCAGCGGGACCTGTCCCTTGCGTACTCACCGGGAGTGGCAGAACCATGTCTAGAAATCGCTAAAGAAAAGGAAAATGCCTATAAATATACGGCAAAGGGCAATCTGGTAGCGGTAATTTCAAATGGAACCGCAGTGCTGGGATTGGGTGATATAGGTCCCGAAGCCTCAAAGCCGGTGATGGAAGGTAAAGGGTTGCTTTTTAAGATTTTTGCGGGTATTGATGTTTTTGATATAGAAGTGGATACCAAAGATATTGATGCTTTTGTCGAAACGGTTAAAAATATCGCACCTACTTTTGGCGGGATCAATCTAGAGGATATCAAGGCCCCTGAAGCATTTGAAATTGAGCGCCGTTTAAAAGAAGAACTTGATATTCCGGTCATGCACGACGATCAGCACGGTACGGCTATTATTTCGGCGGCAGCCCTGCTTAACGCCCTGGAGCTTACCGAAAAGAAAATGGAAGAAGTGCGCATCGTGATCAGTGGGGCGGGAGCAGCGGCGATCTCGTGTACCCGTTTATACCAGTCTTTTGGGGCTAAGCGTGAAAATATTGTGATGCTTGACAGCAAAGGGGTAATACGCGATGACCGTGAAAACCTCGCCGGCGAGAAAACCGAGTTTGCTACCCATAGAAAAATTGACTCGCTGGAAGATGCCATGAAAGATGCTGATGTATTTATCGGCCTTTCCATTGCCAATATTGTGAGTGAGGAGATGCTGAAATCTATGGCAAAAAACCCCATTGTTTTTGCCATGGCCAATCCAGATCCTGAGATAGATTATAATCTTGCCATCGCCACGCGCGATGATATTATTATGGCCACCGGTCGTTCAGACCATCCCAATCAGGTCAATAATGTGCTGGGTTTCCCTTTTATATTTAGGGGAGCGCTGGATGTGCGTGCAACAAAGATCAATGAAGAGATGAAAATGGCTGCCGTAAAGGCGCTGGCAGAGCTTGCCAAAGAATCTGTGCCGGAACAAGTGAATATTGCCTACGGTGAAACCCGTTTAAACTTCAATAAAGAATATATCATTCCAAAACCTTTTGATCCGAGGCTTATTACTGCTGTTCCTCCTGCTGTTGCGAAAGCAGCTATGGAAAGTGGCGTTGCCCGTGAGCCTATTACTGATTGGCAAAAGTATGAAGATGACTTGCTCAACCGTATGGGGTCTGATAACAAGATCGTGCGCTTGCTGCTCAACCGGGCCCGCACTAATCCCAAACGTATTGTATTTGCAGAATCAGATCAGCTCGATGTGCTGAAAGCCGCTCAGATTGTGCAAGATGATGGTATTGCGGTTCCTGTACTTTTGGGCAACCGAGAGACTATTCTGGAACTCATGCAGGAAATTGATTTTAATGCCGATGTAGAAATTATTGATCCAAAATCTGCTGAGGAGAAACCTACCGTAAATAAATATGCTGACACGTACTGGCAATCGCGCAAACGCAAAGGCATTACTCTTTTTGACGCACAGAAATTAATGCGCCAGCGTAACTACTTTGCAGCCATGATGGTTAATGAAGGTGATGTAGATGGTATGATTACCGGTTATACCAGCAGTTATCCTTCTGCCGTAAGGCCGGTGCTCGAAGTGATAGGTGCAGCTCCAGGGGTACAAAAGGCGGCTACGGCCAACTTGATGATCACTTCCCGCGGGCCACTGTTTCTCGCAGATACCTCCATAAATATTGACCCTACGGCTAAAGAGCTGGCAAAAATAGGCCAGATGACCGCACGTACAGTACGCATGTTCGGTCTGGAGCCGGTCATGGCAATGACTTCTTATTCTAACTTTGGCTCATCTAAAAATGAGAAAGTTGCAAAAATCAGGGAAGCGGTGTCCTATTTGCATCGGCATTATCCCGATTTGCTTGTAGATGGTGAGGTGCAGGCAGATTTTGCGCTCAATATGGAATTGATGAAAAGCAAATTCCCGTTCTCTAAAATTGCTGGTAAAAAAGTAAATACGCTTGTGTTTTCTAATATAGATTCAGCAAATATTACCTATAAAATGATCAAAGAGCTTGATAAGGCAGATAATATTGGGCCTATTATGATGGGGATGCGTAAACCGGTGCACGTCCTTCAGTTGGGTGCCAGTGTGGATGAGATTGTAAACATGGCCGCAATTGCCGTCATAGATGCCCAGCAGAAGGAAAAAAAGCAGCAAAGTGAATAGGAGATATGTTGTGATAGGTAATAATTCAAGAACTGTTGAACCCAACATCGTAAGTGTTAACTCTTCTGGAGAAAATAAATGGAGTAAAACCCTCAAATTTCCCTTGAAATCACATAAAATTGAACCCTAACAATGCAATTTTCAAGTTAATCTATTAATTATAAGTTAAGGTCTTGACTAGAGAGATATTTCAGTTAAAAAGCTGTATTTTTCTATCCTATTTTTAAATTTAAATTGTTTTTTGAAAAAGATTAATGCACATGAGGAAGGTGCAGATTATATTGTGTTAATAGGCGCCTCAGCAGGAGGTTTGCAGGCTTTTAAAGAATTTTTGAGTGCTGTAAAAAAAGATTCTTCTTTATCCTATATATTTTTACAACATTTAGACCCTTCACATAAAAGCTTGCTTCCAGAACTGTTGCAAAGCAGTTCCGCTATTCCTGTTATTGAGATTTCTCATGGTCTTATATTGGAAAGTGATAAAGCATACGTGCTGCCCAGTAATTCGATACCTACACTTACAGAGGGTGTTTTTAGCTTGCATAAAAAACAAGGCAAATCGGGCTCTTCACATTTATTAGACAATTTCTTTCAGGCCGTTGCAAATGAGTATGTCAATAAGGTCATTGGTGTAGTTCTTTCTGGCACCGGTAATGACGGAACAAGAGGTCTAAAAGAAATTAAAAACAAACAAGGAATAACCTTTGCTCAGGACTTAAATTCTGCTAAATGGTCTGGGATGCCCCAGCATGCAACAGATGAAGGCGTAGTTGATTTTGTTCTTCCGCCGGCGGAAATCGTGAAAAAAATCTATGGGCTCAATCTTTCCAAGGCACCTGTAATTGAGCATATACGTCAGGATGATGATAGTTATGACAATATACTCAGCCAAATTCTTCAGATTCTGCAACAGCAAGAAGGAATGGATTTTAGTAATTATAAGAAGAATACCATTCTTCGCCGAATAAAAAGGCGCGTTGTCTTAAATGGTAATAAAAACCTCATCGAATATTTGGGGTACTTTAAAAATAACAAAGATGAGGTAGAACAGCTTTTTAATGACCTGCTGATATCTGTAACAGATTTTTTTAGAGATAAATCAACCTTTGATTTTCTCAAAGAACAGATTTTTCCGAAGTTAATTGCTGGGAAAGGTCGTGAAGAGCCCCTGCGCATTTGGGTCGCTGGGTGCAGTACAGGTCAAGAAGCCTATTCTGTTGCGATGTGCCTTAAGGATTATCTAGAAGGCGTAGGGGAAGACAATCCATACGGAGAAGTTTACACTGCCATGGAAGATCATATAAAGATTTTTGCCACAGACTTAAGTGCCCAGGCGATTGCAAAGGCCCGAAAGGGAATTTATAAAAGTGCGGAAATGGGCGGGATAGACAAAGCATATCTTAAAACTTATTTTACGCACACTAATTCAGGATATCAAGTAATCAAAGAACTTAGAAAAATGTGTGTTTTTGCCGAGCACGATTTTTTAAACGATTTCCCATTTGGTTCTATGAATTTGGTCACTTGCAGGAATGTGCTGATTTATATGGATGGGGAACTGCAAAAGAAAGCGCTGACAAATTTTCATTACGCCCTTAAAGAAAAAGGTGTTTTGCTCTTGGGTAATTCTGAAAGCATAAGTAGTGTTCCAGAACTTTTTAATAGTATAGATAAGAGCCATAAAATATACAGGCGTAGCGATAGCAAACGTAAAACCCTCGCGCCCATAGGCAAAAACAAAGTCATAAAAATACCCAAGCTGCCTAAAAGTGCAGCACATAAAAATAATAAACCAGATACACGGGATTACGCCGAGACCATATTGCTGGAGAACTATACGCCAGTAGCTGTAGTAATAGACCAAAACCTCGATCTGATCAGCATACATGGCAAGACGGGTAGATACCTTGAGCATACCTCGGGAAATGCAAGTAATAACATACTTAAACTTGCAAAAGGCAGCCTTGGTTTTGAGATAAGGCAACTTGTCAAAAATTTTAATCCTGATGCAAAAAAGAAGCAGGCTAAAGACAATATAAAACTAATAGAGGCCGATAGGCAGTATAGTGTAAGTATTGAAGTGCGTTTGCTGAACGATATTAAAAATTCGAATTATTTGGTAATCTTTAGCGATTATGAAGTAAAAGAGGAGCAACATGAGGTAAAACAAAAAGATGAAAAGGGAAAACGTATTGGTTTTTTGGAAGAAGAACTTGCAGGACTTCGGGATGAAATGCTTACCGCCAGCGAAGAACATCAGATAGTTGAAGAAGAACTGCAAAGTGCCAATGAAGAACTTATGAGCGGCACAGAAGAGTTGCAAACCCTTAATGAAGAGCTCGAAACCAGTAAGGAGGAACTACAAAGTACCGTAGAAGAAATTACGGTGGTTAATCAAGAGCTTTATAATTTAAACACCTTGCTAACCCAAGAGAAAAAATTCTCTGAAGCTATTGTGAGGACTATCCGCGATCCCTTATTGATACTCAATAAAAAACTTGAGATCATTATGGCCAATAAGGCGTTTTATAAAAATTTTAAAGTTAGTGAGATCAACACTATGGGCAGGTCTGTTTATGAGTTGGGCAATGGCCAGTGGGATATTCCCAAACTACATACGTTACTGGAATCAATACTTCCCGTCAAAGAAAGTTTTAAAGATTATGAGGTAACACATTATTTTCAAGGAATAGGCAAGCGCAGCATGCTGCTCAATGGGCAAATACTGCAGGAAGAAGATCATGATGAAGGATCCATCTTTCTTTCTTTTGAAGATATAACGGCTAGAAAAGAGGCAAGGAACAAGCTCAAGGAAAGTGTCTCTACCCATCACGAATTTATCAGAAGTTCACCCTGGCCTATCGCTATTTTAAAAGATGAAGATCTAAAAGTTGAAATTGTAAACAGCGCCATGTTAAAAGTATGGGAGAAATCTGATGATATTGTAGATCAGCCCCTGGTACTTGCCGTCCCAGAATTGGCGGGTACAGATGTCATGCGCTGGTTACAGGAGGTGTATAGCACAGGTATACCACATGAAGCCTTCCAGCAATCTAATCGTATTAAAAGAAAAGATGGTAAAAGAGAGTATTTTGATGTTATTTATCAGGCCTTACGGAATATAGATGGTAAAATAATAGGCGTTTCCATTATTGCTACTGTAGTTACAGATCAAGTGTTCTTAAATGAAAAAGTTAGAAAGAGCGAGAAACAGTTCAGACAGCTTACAAACCATCTTCCAGAACTGATCGTAAGTTATGATGTAAGGGATAAAACGTATTATTACAATAAAAGTTTTTTGGATTTTACGGGACTTAGTTTAAAAACCCTAGATAAAGAAGAATGGCACTGTGTATTGCATCCTGACGATTATGAGCGTATGATGGAAGAGTATGGAGGTTTTATAGAACGGGCTGAAAATTTTGAGATAGAACTGCGCATACGTAATAAGGAAGGCAATTACCTGTGGTGCCTCAATAGAAACCATTGCATTACAGATGTGGAAGGCAATGCGTTACGATGGATAGGTACAAATACAATAATACAGCGCTTAAAGGATGAAGAAAAGCGTAAAGAAGGTTTTTTAAAACTTGTAAGCCATGAGCTAAAAACACCGGTTACTTCCATAAAAGGATATGTGCAGATGTTACTGAGCATGATCTCAAAAGATGCCAGTAGACCCATAAGTTCGCTCCCCATTGAATCTTCACTTATGCGGGTGGAAAACCAGATTACGCGGTTAACGCATCTTATTTCAGAAATGCTTGACCTTTCCAGGATGGAAGAAAGTAAGTTAGATCTCAATCTTGAAGAATTCAATATGTGCGAACTGGTCGAAGAAACCATTCAAGATGTACAGCATTCCAGCGGTATGGTACATATAGATTCTGATTATATTGATGAGTGCCAGGTAAAAGCAGACAAGGATCGCATTGGTCAGGTACTCATTAACTTTATTACAAATGCTATTAAGTATTCACCCGAAAACAAAGATATACGGGTAAAGGTATTTCAAGAAGAGCCAGACTTAATTTCAGTAAGTGTGAAAGATTCAGGGATAGGAATCAATGAAGAAGATCTGATCAAGATTTTTGATAGATTTTATCGTGTGAGCGGAAAAAATGAAGGCACTTATGCAGGTTTTGGAATAGGTCTTTATTTGGCCAAGGAAATTATAGATAGACATAACGGAAAAATTAAGGTAGAAAGCAAACTGGGCGAAGGTTCTAACTTTATTTTCAGTCTTCCCCATGAAACATAAACTATGAAAAGAATTTTAATTGTTGACGATGATCCCATTCTGGGTACTATGATTCAGGAAATGCTGGAATGGAAAGGCTACTGGGTACAATTATCCCGCGTTCCGCAGGAAACAGAGCAGAATGTGGTAGAACAGAATATTGATCTTGTCATTTTAGATAAGCTTATTTCAGGAACAGATGGCACCGAAGTATGCGAGTGGATCAGAAATAACGAAGAGATCAAAGAAATTCCAATAATAATGATTACTGCCATGCATACTTCAAAAAAAGCTTGTATGGATGCAGGAGCTGATGATTTTATAGCTAAACCTTTTGAAATGGATGATTTTCTGTCAAAAGTGGGGCAGTTATTAAATTAATAAGAGATCGAATAGGAAATTCAATCTCAGGAATTTGTAGACATCAAAAAAGGCTCTCTAATCCTACCTCGTGGTCTTAGCCCGGGTTATTGATTTTTGCATTTAACAATACCAGTGCATTTTAAAATTATTCATAATATTCAAAAGCGTCCACCAGATCCAAATAAACCCCGTTAAAACCAGCGCTAATTATTTTTTGAAGGTAGGAGTCTGTGTTTCCATATATGATATGCTGCCAATTTGAGTCCCAATAGCGCACTTTATAATTACCCTTCCAATTGGGGTTTTCCTCATCCAGCCAGGAAGGTGGATTGCTTGCCCACTCCTCTTTCCAGTAGTACCTGTAGTTTTCAGCTTCACCAATAGACATATAAGCGATGACAAGGCGACGGCCGCCGTTTGCTTTTCTTTTTAGTTGATTGATCTGTTCTTTACTAAAAACCCTCCCGTCATTAAAAAAAAGGTCTAAGATGAGCAGGTCATAATTGGTTGCACCTATTGCGCCCAAGAATTCTTCTTTAGCGCTGAATGCTTCAGGATTGATGAGGTATAAAAAATTCTTGGCTTGATGTATATACTCAATATTGTTTACGTTTTCCGCATATATTGGCGCTGGATATTTTGGGATGTTATTCAGTTCCCTGTGATCTGCAGCAAACGATATATAACCCGCATTAGTATTGCTTTGATACGACCGATCCATTTTTTCTGGGGCAGAAACATAATCTGTGACCAATATCGTTTTATCGGCTTTTTTGGAAAGATCCAAAAAGTCTTTTAGGTAATTAGTGGTATCTTCTGGAGTAGCTTCGTTATCATCATCATAACCGTAAAATAAATCTTCTTGCCCATGCGCATCTATTGCATTTAGATAGGAGGTGGCCATATCGTTACTGGCATCTTCCCCTTGTACGATAAGCTCAATTCCATTTTGTGGAATGATGAGAAATGAGCTATCACCTTTTTTGGCGTAGTCACTTATATGCTCAATAAATGTGCGCATCTCATCTCTGTGAGCATAGCCTTCCATTTCACTATCATCTTGAGTATCTGAAGATGCACATGAAGTGAAATAGCTGCTTATAAACAACAGGATAATAAGAAAGACAGCTTTTTTCATGGCGATAAAAGTAATGCTTTTTAATATATGCCTTATGTATTTAGCTGAAAACCTAAGTTAGTAACAGTGTATTGAAAATGGTATTTTCAATGAAAAAATGTTATTCCTGATACGTGATCCTTTCGGAATTTCCCTCATGGTGTAAGGGTACAATTTGCACTAGTAGAAATCTCTAATGGGGAAACATTCTATCACAATTCCTAGAATTTTATTGATCCAGGTAGAAAGTATGCGCTTTGTAATCTTTTCAAAATGAAATGGTTTTGAATAATAAAACGCATTTTAAACAGTATTTATGCATATAAACGATATATTTGAATTTAACTTTGTTAATTTATGTTAATAGTATATCTTTACTTTTTCACTATGGGACTGTTTCTTAATGAGTTGAAGTAATAGGTTAGAAATACTGCTGTAGGATTGTTCTTAATGCATTATTTAATGTGTGTTTATACCCAACAATTATGCGAATAGAAAAAAAATCGGTTTTGCTTGTTCTTGAAGGTACCTATCCCTTTAATGGAGGTGGGGTGTCCACTTGGGCTCATATTTTATGCAACAGGGTTTCTACCATAGATTATAAACTTTATTCCATAAATTCAGATTTTGAGGACAAACCCCGATATGAACTGAGCGATAATATTAGCCAAGTCATTCAAGTTCCACTTTGGACGCCTGATGAACCCTACGATTATAGGAGCTATGGTGAGGAGTATTATAAAACTGTTGGCAAGAAGGAATGGACCACTGGTGCGGTGGTAAGACGTGAGTTTGTCCCACTTTTTAAAAGATTGTTAACGGTAATCTATAGTGAGCAACAAGATATGAAAGAGCTGGATGCTATTTTTAAGGCGCTCTGGCTCTATTTTGAACATTACGACTATAAGGAAACCATGCGCAATGCGTATGTATGGATCACGTATAGGGATACCGTTTCAAAATTAATTGTGGGAGAGCGAAATCCAGATGCTTCCCTTATAGATTTAACCATAGGCTTGCGATGGATTTATCGTTTTCTTATCCCCCTGGCCATTGTAAATGTGCCAAAAGTAGATATTGCTCACCTTACCTTAAGTGGCTTTGCTGTTATCCCAGCGCTGATCGCTCATTACAAATACGGTACAAAGATTATGCTTACCGAGCATGGGGTTTTTATTAGAGAGCGTTTGCTGGCCATTAATAATTCTGAATATCCTTTTTTTCTTAAGAACCTGCTTATACGTTTTTCAGAAGCTATGGCGAGGTTGGTCTATTACAAGTCTGAAAAGATTATTTCGGTAAATAAGTTCAACAAAAAATGGGAAATTAGATATGGTGCCGACCCCAAAAAAATTCAGGTCATTTATAACGGTATAGATACAGATTTGTTTAGCCCTATGCCAAAACCGGAGCATCTAGCAAATATACCCACGGTAGTGGCTGCGGCGCGTATTTTTGAGCTTAAGGATATTATCACCATGATTCGGTCTTGTGCTGTGGTCAAAAAAGAGATCCCCAGTGTTCAATATCTTATTTATGGGGATGATCATGCCGTACCAGCATATACTGAAGAATGTCTTGCCCTTATTCAGGAACTGGGTCTTGAGGATAATTTTAAACTTATGGGACCGCGACAAGATCCCCATCATATCTTTCCAGAAGGTGATATTTCTATATTAACCTCTATTTCAGAAGGTTTTCCCTATACGGTTTTAGAATCTATGAGTTGCGGTGTACCCGTAGTGGCGACAGACGTGGGCGGGGTCAATGAAGCTTTGGGCGAAGGTTGTGGCTATGCTTGTAAACCCAAGGATGCCGATGAGATCGGGGCACGGGTGATCGAGTTATTGATCAATGATGATTTAAGGGAGTTTATGAGCCAAAATGCACGGAGGCGGGTGCTTGAAAATTTTACCATAAATAAATTCATATCCCAATATGAGGAAGTTTATGAGACGGTAAATCGCGGGGTAAGTCAAGAAAATTATGAACTAGATAAAGTATTTGTATAAATTGACTTCTGAGCATTTAAAATCAGTGGCAAAACTCATTGTGGCCATAAAGGAGCGCAATGGAAAGCCCATAAACGTAAACGTAGTCGCAGCCTCGATAGAATCCTTTGGTATTCGGGATGTTGATGTAAAAGGCGATTATGGGTTTGAAGATATTTTCGACCTGTCAAAGTATATTTTTAAAAGTCTCGATTTTAAAGCTTTTGCCAATTTAAAGAATAATAAGCAGCGTGTTGCTGAATTCAAGAACCGTCGAAAATTAGCCCTTACCGATTATATTACCGCTAAAAACACCAAGCGTTTTATACGTGATTATAGCGCGGGGCTCATACATCTTTTTCCGGTTTTTCTTCAAGTGGTAGCTACCGTTCTATTCGGTTTTTCGTTATGGACATTTTCAAAATTTAATAACCTGCAATCTACCGCTGTCGTTTTAGGCGTGATCATGGGATTGGTGGTTACTGGGGGCTTTGTACAGGTTGTAGGTAAACAGGTTTCTTTTTACTGGTACAACAAAGATTTTGCTATGGCACGCCATTCTATTATCAATATCATTAGAAATGGGGTGTTGACCATGCTAATCTTTTTTAGCTTTATCTCTATTGTCAATATTGTGTTGCCACTCTATCCCTTTTCCTTTGTGCTTGTGACCTTTACCTATGCGTTTTTTATAGGCTTTTTGTTACTGGTGTTATCTCCATTATATGCTATAAAACAGCGCTGGATGCTTTCCTTAAGTGTCTTAATAGGTACTCTAGTTGCGCTTTCCCTTCATTTTTATACCCCATTGTATGTTTATTTTGCTCATTGGATAGGTATTTTGACCGCTTGTCTTTGCTCCATAATCTATCTTCATTTTTTTCTAAGGTATTTTTTAAAAAAAGATAAGGGCTTGGCCAATGTAGCGCCTAAAGCCATGCTTTCGGTGTACCGTAATTTCAACTATTTCTTTTATGGTATTTTCATTTTCATTTTCATTTTTTTAGACCGTATTCTCGCCTGGTCATCTACATTGGGACGGGATATTCCTTATGTGGTGTACTATGAAAAGGACTATGAGGTAGGTATGGACCTTGCCATACTCATGTTTTTCCTAATGGGAGGGGTCCTGGAATATAGTATTTCTTCCTATAACAGGCACATGGATTTTTATCAGCTTAAGACCAAGTATTTTGAGTATCGTGAGTTCAATAAAAAATTAATGAAAATGTATGTTAAGCACCTTCGCATATTTGGGTTCAGTGCTTTGTGTATCGCTTTTTTTCTTTATTGCATTATAACCAAACCCTGGGGTTACGCCGCCGGTTTTGATGAGACATTATCGCCACTTAGCATTAGGGTCTGTATCATAGGCGGGGTGGGCTATCTTTTTTTGACCCTGGGTATGCTTAATGTGTTGTATGCCTATACGTTGGGCCAGCATAGAAAACCGCTAAAAGCCATTGCAGTTGCCTTGTTGTGTAACCTGGTAGTGGGAATTGTGCTTAGCAGGCTTGTTGCTTATGAATATAGCGTGGTGGGCATGCTGGTGGGATCGGTGGTTTTTGCTGCGCTCACCACGCGGGATACATACAGATTCTTTAAAAACTTGGATTATTACTATTATGCAGCCTATTAAAATTTTCTTTATGTTTCTAGCATGCGCCATCGCAAAACCATTAGATGGTCAGACCATTGCACCTCAAAAAGTGTTGTTTAACTATGGGGATGTTTATCCAGATGAGATAGCTGGATATGATTATGTTATACTGGAAAGTGCCCATTTTAGCAGTTGGGATATCTCAGCAATAAAAAAAAATAACGGGACCGTACTTGCTTACATTAGCCTTGGCGAAGTGAATGAAGCTGCCGCTCATTATGAGGATATCAAGCAATATACTTTTGGGAGAAACAAGTTGTGGAACAGTCACTTTCTTGATCTTGAAAATAAAAAAACA
>DRGP01000231.1 GCA_011050015.1 Leeuwenhoekiella sp.
AAACGCTTTAAAACCGCATTTGCAATCGCAGCGGCCACACTGGTAATTCCCAGTTCGCCAATACCTTTTACTCCCATCCGGTTGATATGTTTATCCTCTTCCGGAATAAAGATCACATCGATTTTACCCACATCCAGATTTACCGGCACATGATAGTCTGCCAGCGTGCGGGTCACATAGCTGCCATAACGTTCATCTAAAAGGGTTTCTTCACTCATGGCCTGGCCAAGGCCGAAAACAATACCACCCAAAACCTGTGAACGTGCCGTTTTTTGGTTTAAAACGGTTCCCACGGCAGATGTAGAGAGCACATGCGGTATTTTTACCATGCCCAATTTCTCATCGACCCAAACCTCAACGAAATGAGCGCCAAAACTGTAATGGGCATAATTAGAGGCATCATCAAAGGCCATTGCGGTAGCTTCCGCTTCGTAGGTGTTAAGGTCTGCAGCATTCAACAATTCCGCAATACTCATTTCCTGATCTGCCGCAATATTAGCTTTTTCCCTAAGTTCTTTTTTTACTTTTTCACAAACAGCATCTGCGGCACTCGAAAATGTACCTGCCCCCCAGGAACCTCCGGATCCGGGTGTTTTGGGCAAGCTGGAATCACCAATATGTACTTCAATTTGATCAACGGGAATATTCAAACTATTTGCTGCCGTCTGTGCAATAATGGTGTAGCTACCTGTGCCTATATCTGTCGCGGCCATTTCTACCGTAGCGGTAACCTCATCCCCGCTTTTGTTCAATTTTAAGCGGGAAGACGCTTGTTGATAGGGTGCGCCGCGTGAAGCACCAGCCATACCGTACCCTATGAGCCAGTCTCCTTTGCGATTGCTCCGGGGCTCCTGTTTTCTTCGGTTCCAGTCAAATTTTTCCGCGCCTTGCTGCATGCACTGTATCAGTGATCTTGAGGACCAGGGTTTTCCGGTATGTGGATCTTTCTCTGGTTCATTTTTAATGCGGAATTCAATGGGATCCATATTCAACCGAAAGGCCAATTCATCCATGGCAGATTCCATAGCAAAACTCCCCGGGGCTTCCCCTGGCGCGCGCATGGAGGAAGGTACTTGAATATTAGTATCAAAAACGCGGTGCGTGATCAGCGTATTGGGCACCGCATACATCGACCGACTGTAATAACCTGATTTTTCTAAATAAAGTTCATCTGCCGCGGTGTGGCTCACCGTCTCATGGGCAAGGGCCGTTAACCGCGACGATTCATTGGCACCCACACGCAAGTGCTGTCTGTTGTGTTGACGCATGCCGGCATTGGTCTGCATCATTTGCCGTGTAATGGCTGTTTTTACAGGCTTATCAAGCATTTTTGCGGCCATAATCGTAAGCATAACATGTTCCCATGCCCTTAATTTTGAACCAAAGCCCCCACCTATAAATGTGGAAATGACCTTAATCTTATCTTCAGGCATATTGAAAACTTCGGCAACGCTTCCTATCGTACGATACAGCATTTGAGACGTATCATAAATAGTGAGTTTATCACCTTCAAATATGGCAATAGTGGCATGCGGTTCCATAGGGTTATGCACTTCCATTGGGGTATTGTAAACCTCATCTACGACTACTGATGCACCCTGTAAACCTTCTTCTAGATCTCCTCGGGAAGTGTCAATTCCTGATGGTCTGCCCGGATCGGGCTTGTACGCCGAATCCACATTCTCTTCAAAACTGATGGTGGGATCTTCTGTATCATACGTGACCTCAATGATCCTGGCAGCTGCGCGCGCCTGTTCATATGTTTCGGCGACCACGATACCTACGTACTGGCCGTAACTTTTAATGCTTGTATCCTGTAAAACTGTTTTGGTTCCATTACTTACTTTTCCACTGGAATTTTGCTTGTTTTCCCCCAGTTTTAAAGCGTTTTTATGCGTTATAATTTTAACCACTCCCTCAACAGTCTCTGCTTTTTCAGTATTCATTGAGGTGATATTGCCTTTAGCTATACTGCTACGTACAGGAAATCCATAAAGCGCATTCGGAATCGGAAATTCTGCCGAATATTTGGCTTTTCCGGTCACTTTAAGATAACCTTCTATTCTGCTCTCTGGGGATCCTAATGCTTTATACTCTTTCATAATACGTTTTTTGCTTCTTGAATTTCAATTTTTCATCTTGTAAACCTATTTTATCAGGCTACAGGTTGTTTTTCGTAATCCACTAATTTTGCCGGGGTAATGGGTAACGTGCGCATACGTTTACCGGTAGCGTTATAAATCGCGTTGGCGATAGCGGCGGCTACACTGGTAATTCCTAGTTCGCCGATACCTTTAACACCCATACGGTTGATATGCTCATCCTCCTCGGGAATAAAATGAACCTCAATATCGCCCACATCCAAATTTACCGGAACGTGATAATCTGCAAATGTGCGGGTCACGTAACTGCCGTAGCGCTTATCTAATGTTGTTTCTTCGGTCATGGCCTGGCCTATGCCCCAAACGATACCGCCTACAACTTGGGAGCGTGCTGTTTTTTGGTTCAGCACCGTGCCTACGGCGGAAGTGGAAAGCACCCGGGGTATTTTGACCATTCCCAGATCTTCATCAACCCAAACTTCTACAAAATGCGCCCCATAACTAAAATGTGCATACTTTTTAGAATCTTCTGAAGGGCCTTCGGTAGCTTCCATTTCAAATTCGGTAAGCTTTGCAGCTTTCATAAGTTCGTCTGCAGTAGTTAAGGCACTGCTATCACTGGTAATTTTATTTTTAAGGGCACTTTTGGCCTTTTCACAAACCGCATCTACCGCGCTGGTAAAACTACCTGCCCCCCAAGAACCCCCAGAACCGGGAGTAGCTGGTAAATCTGAATCACCGATATTCACCGCCACTCGATCTACCGGAATATCCAGACAATTAGCTGCTGTTTGCGCAATGATGGTGTAGGTACCAGTACCAATATCTGTAGCCGCCATTTCAATCACTGCTTCCAGGCCATCATCACCATAGGATAATTTTACGCGGGACGATGATTCCTGATAGGGTGCTGCGCGTGATGCAGCTGCCATACCGTATCCCACAAGCCAGTTGTCTTTTGTGTTCTGGCGTGGCTCTTGTTTTCGTTTTGACCAGCCAAATTTATCGGCGCCCACTTGCATACATTGTACAAGCGACCTACTGGAAAAAGGTTTCCCGTCCAGCGGATTCGTTTTCGGCTCATTTTTTATCCGGAATGCGATAGGATCCATTTGCAGTTGATCGGCCATTTCATCCATTGTGCATTCTAGTGCAAAACTTCCCGGTGTTTCCCCAGGCGCACGCATCCATGTAGGGACTTGAATATTCGTATCAAAAACACGGTGCGTAACCAATTGATTCGGTGTGTCGTACATAGTGCGTGTGATAAAACCCGCCTGCTCTACAAAAACCTCATCTACCGCGGTATGAGTCATTACTTCATGCGACATGGCGGTCAATTTTCCATCTGTACTGGTGCCTATACGCATGTGTTGTCTGTTCAATTGGCGCAGTCCCGCGTTGGTTTGCATCATTTGGCGTGTAATGGCAGTTTTTACCGGTTTGTCCAGCATTTTTGCCGCCATAATGGTAAGCATCACATGATCCCAGGCCCTAAGTTTAGAACCAAAACCACCACCAATGTAAGGCGCTAAAACCCTAATTTTTTCCTGCGGAATATTAAAGGTATTCGATATGGCAACTTTAGACGGACCCAGCATTTGCGTCGCGTCATAAACGGTCAATGCATCACCTTCAAAAACCGCAATGGTTGCGTGCGGCTCCATGGGATTATGTACTTCTATAGGTGTCTGATAGGTAATATCCAGTGTTTTTGAGGCATTGCTCATGCCTTCCTCCATACTTCCCCGCTGGGTATCTGTGGCTGCACCATTTGCATTATCAGGTTTATACGCTGTATCTACATACTTATCAAAATCTATTTTAGGATCTGTTTCTTGATATGTTGCCTTTACAAGATTGGCCGCATAACGCGCCTGCTCAAATGTTTCGGCTACCACAAAACCAATGTATTGACCAAAGCTGTTTATGGCCGTGGTATTCAGCACAGATTTGGGCATTGTCATCTTATTTGTAGATTCCACATCTGGTGCCGGGTTAAACTTCATGGCGTTTTTATGCGTAAAAACCTTCACGACACCTTCCGCTTTTTCAGCCTCGGCGGTATCAATATCGGTCATGGTGCCCGCGGCAATAGTGCTGCGCACGGGAAAACCGTAAAGCACATTAGGCACGCTAAATTCTGCCGCGTACTTTGCTTTTCCGGTAACTTTTAGAAAACCTTCTATACGGTTCTCGGGTGCACCTAAATTATCTTTGCTTTTTATCATATTTTCTGTTATTTCGGCCATTAAGCCAAAAATGCCTTATTTTTAAACTTTTTCTCCACTTAGCGCAACATTCAACGCTCGTACCATGGCCTGTTTTCCCAAGGGTACTTTAAATGCATTATGTTCCAAGGTTTTGGCGTTTGCCATTTCGGCATCTGCTGCCGCTTCAAAGTTTTCTTCTGTGGCCTCTTTTCCCTTTAAAAACTGTTCTGCTTCATACGCCCTCCAGGGTTTATGTGCAACGCCACCCATAGCTATACGTGCGTTTTTTATAGTTTTCCCCTGCAGTTCCAGACCGGCTCCTACAGATATCAATGCAAAAGCATAGCTGGAACGGTCGCGCACCTTCACATAATAACTATTTTTAGCGAAATTGTTTTTCGGTATTTCTATAGAAGTAATGAGTTCGCCGCGCTCTAGGTTATTGTCTCTCTCGGGTTGATCTCCCGGCAAACGATGATATTCGGTAAAGGGAATGGTACGTGTTTTTCCATTGCCATCTGCAATGGTCACGGTAGCGTCAAGCGCGGCGAGCGCAATGCACATATCAGAAGGGTGAACCGCTACGCAGTTCTCATTCCAACCAAAAATAGCGTGCATGTGATTTTGACCTTCTAAGGCACCACAGCCGGTGCCAGGCTCACGTTTATTACAAGGCATCGCAGTATCAAAAAAATAGGCACAACGCGTACGTTGATTCGGGTTTCCACCATTGGTCGCCATATTCCTGATCTGCCCCGAAGCACCGGCAAGAATCGCGAGTGACAACATTGGGAAATTCTTGCGTACCAAAGGATGGTTGGCCGTTTCTGTATTTTTTGCCATAGCCCCTAAGGAAACACCTGTTGACGTTTCTTTTATATCCGTAAGATCAAGCAATCCTATATCTACCAGTTCATCAGGGCGCTCCACATCTTCCTTCATAAGGTCGAGCAGATTGGTCCCGCCGGCTAGGTATTTTGCATTTTCGTTGGCGGCAAGTTTTGAAGTGGCCTGGGCCGTATCTTCGGTTTTGGTATATGTAAATGGTCTCATGCTAGTTTTTTTGAATTTAATTCCTTTAAAAAAGGGTGATAATCAACAGATTTTGACTTAAAAAAGAGCGTTTTTGAATACTTTAAAGCGATTCTTATTCCGTAATTAACGGCTATCTTTTAAGATTCCTGCCAGTTATAATCGGTTTCACGCCCCTGATGCACTTCTTGAATGGCAGCAACGATATTGGGATATGCACCGCAGCGGCAAATATTGCCAGACATACGTTCACGCACCTCTTCATCAGAAAGCGTCAGATTTTCAGAAATATTCATAATATCTTCCGTAACGTAACTAGCATCGCCATTTTTAGCTTCATCCATAAGCGCCACCGAAGAACAAATTTGCCCGGGTGTACAATAGCCACACTGAAAACCATCATTTTTTATAAATGCCTTTTGCATGGGATGCAGTTCACTGTTCTCTGCCAGACCTTCTATACTGGTCACTTCTTTACCTTCACAGCTTGCTGCGAGAGTAAGGCAGGAAAGCACACGTTTGCCATCTACCAGTAATGTACAAGCACCACATTGTCCATGATCACAGCCTTTTTTAGTACCCGTAAGTTGTAATCTTTCACGGAGCGCATCCAGCAAGGTCATTCTTGAATCTACCGTGAGCTGCTGGGTTTTTGTATTGATACTAAAGGAAACATCTACCGCATTTTTAAACGGAACCGGCGGTGTTGAGGGAACGGTCTCTTGACCAAATACCTTGTCTATAGGAATAAACTGCGTAGCCATAAGACTTAAGCCTGCAGCAGAACTCTGCCCTAGAAAACGGCGTCGCGACTTTCCAAAAATCCCCAGTTGATCTAAAATTGACTTTTCATCGGCAGATAATTGGAGTTCCTGATATTCTTGTTGGTTTTTATCTTTATTTTCTTTCATAGTAATAACAGATTGTGCAGCCCTTTTCTATAAAAAGAACGTACAGATATAAATATTAGAATGGTTTAAAGTTAGCCCGGGAAGTATCAATAACCAATGTAAATAAGGGGGCTAAATGTTATTTTTTAGTTAACTACTACCCCCCAATGGTAGTCATACTGCGATTGTTGGAATGATTTTTAGGATCTTCTAACTTAGCAGATGTGTTCATACCAGCACGTACCGCTTTCTTTTTTAGCAGTAAACTTTTAATAAGCGGTTCTATATTGTCGCCCTGGCGGAAGGTTTGCAATAAATTGGTCTCGTTATTAGAGAACAGGCAGTTCTTTATAGTACCGTTTGCAGTAAGGCGTATGCGGTTACAGGAGTCACAAAATGGATTGGTCACCGAACTGATAATGCCAAAATTGCCCTGAAACCCGCGCACGCGGAAATTTCTTGCTGTAAAGTTTTTCTCATTGGGCAGCTGCTCTATGTTCTCTTTTTGAAAATGCGCATAAGCCCGGTCTAAAATTTCCTGCTGGGAGACCAGTTTCGATTTGTTCCAAAGGTTGCCGTCAAAAGGCATAAATTCAATAAAACGTACGCTTAACTTTCGGTCTTGTGTAAGCGCAATAAAATCAATGATCTCTTCCTCATTAAAATCCTTCATGAGCACCACGTTCAGCTTCACATTAAAATTTTGATCTAAAAGAAGGTTGATATTATCAAATGCTTTGTGAAACTGATCCCGTTTTGTGATCGTCCTAAACTTCTCTTCTTTTAAGGTATCCAGACTGGCATTGATATCCTGAATTCCGAATTTCTTAAAATCTGCTATAAAACGATCTACCAATATCGCATTTGTGGTAATGGAAAGCCGTACTGGGAGTTGGGCTAATGCGGCAGCAATTTCTGAAAAATCCTTGCGCAATAACGGTTCGCCGCCGGTAAGACGGATTTTATCCACCCCGTTTTCCACAAAAATTTTTGCGATGGCAATGATTTCTTGTGAAGTCATCAATTGATCTTTGGGTGAAAGCATGACCCCACCTTCTGGCATGCAGTAGGTACAGCGCAGGTTGCATTTTTCGATGAGCGAAATACGCAAGTAGTTATGCTGTCTCCCAAAAGAATCTTGTAATATGTCTGTGGTGTTACCCATTATCGTGTGCTTCTCCTTTAATTATTGAAAAAATATGAAAAATATGTGGCAAAACTGCATCCAGCGACTCTTTTACGCCTTTTGAACTTCCCGGCAGCGCTATGATGAGACAATTGCCCATCATGCCCACTACACTTCTGGAAAGCATGGCGTAAGGCATTCTGTCCTGCCCGTAGCGCCTTATCTTCTCTTCGGCACCAGCGATGCGTTTATCAAGCAATGGTTCCAGCGCTTCTGGGGTCACATCGCGTGGCCCTAAGCCAGTACCGCCAGTAAGCAGTATAAAATTGCAGTACGTGGCAATTTTCTTGACCTGTTGCTGAATATGATCAATTTCATCCGGAATCACAACGATTTCCGAAACTATATCGTATTCCTGCAAACGTTCTTGGATCAATTTTCCCGAACGATCTTTGGCCACACCTTTGGAAACCCGGTCTGAACATACCACGATACCAGCTTTTACAGCGCTGGTATCTGGCGTTTTAAACGAACTTTTACCACCGGTCTTCTCCATGAGTTTGATTGTACTGATCTCAATCCCTTTGTCGATAGGTTTGAGCATATCATACATATTCAAGGCAACAATACTTGCACCGTGCATGGCTTCAACTTCCACTCCGGTTTTATAGATTGTTTTTACAAGCACGCTTACGGTAATTTCCAAACCATTGATCTGGTAATCAATCTTTGTCCCTTCTATGGGCATGGGATGGCAATCGGGCAAGAGATCGGCCGTTTTTTTTACACCCAGCAAACCCGCGGCTTTACTCATGGCAAAAACATTTCCCTTAGGTACATTATCGCTCTTTATGGCATCTATCGTGGCCTGTTTGCTCACTTTTACAATAGCCTGAGCAGTTGCGGTACGTAAGGTAACAGATTTACGGGTAATATCTAGCATGCTATATTTTATTAGTATTGGGTATTTTTTTATGCGTTGAAACATTTATTGAATAATCAGTAGTACCGCGATTAAACAATTAAAGACAATTCCACGATCACACATTCTTTTTCCATTGATACGCTTCCTCGCCAAAATGTTCCTTCCCAAATAAAGGGACTTCTTTTTTGACACGGTTTACGATATACTCAGTAGCTTCATAAACTTCGGGGCGGTGCGCGGTAGAAACGAATACAAAAATACAAATCTGCCCGGCCTCCACCTGACCAATACTGTGGTAAATATGCATACAGATCAAATCAAATTTATTAAACGCATCTTCCCTGATTTCTGCTATTTTTTTTTCAGCCATGGCCTCGTAACATGAAAAATCTATCGCAGACACTTTTTTACCGTCCACCTTATCTTCACGCACTTGCCCTAAAAAAATATTATGCGCGCCAATATTCATTTTACGCTGATGTTTTGTAATAGCATCGGCGATAAACTGCGGACTTATAGCCCCTTCTATAAATACTTTTTTGCTCATACTAAATGTTCTAGTTCTGGTGCGTTTTCCTGTAAACAATACAGGTTTTTAAAATCATTTTCTGCCAACAGCTTATAACCCGCTTTACTGCGTTTTCCGCTTTGGCAGAAAATAAAAACAGCTTGATCCCTGGGCAAACGATCCATTGTATCACGTAGGTTTTGCACCGGAATTTGGATTAAATTTGGCAGTTTTATTACCGGTTTTTCCTGTTTTTGACGTACATCCAGAAAAATCCCTTTTTTGGCTTTCGCGGAAGCGAAATCTATTATTTTAAGTTCTTGCAGGTGCTCTCTTTTAAAACTTTCAAGCGTAATTTTAATATTTTCATTTTTGGCAAATCGAAAAATTTCCTGCTTATTGGTAAGTCCGTCCTTGAGCAATAATTGCCCCGATAAAACCTCACCGATGCCCAAAATTATTTTCATGACCTCATTGCCCTGCAGCATCCCCGCAAGCGCCACTGATGTTCCCAGAACACCAGCCTCTGCACAACTCGGTGCATCTTTCGGCGGACTTGGAAACAAACAACGGTATGTGGGGCCATTTTTATAATTAAAAACGGATACCTGTGCCTGAAACCGATAAATAGAAGCGTGCACAAACGGCTTCCCTTCCAGTACACAAACATCATTGATCAGATAACGGGCAGCAATAGCATCGGTGGCATCCACGATCAAATCGTAGTTTTTAATGATTTTTAAGGCATTTTTACCCGTTAAATAGGTATTTTCAGCATTAATTTGAATATCAGGATTGAGCAGCTTTAGCTTTTTTGCCGCAATGGAAACTTTGGGTTGATCAACATCTTCTTCGGTATAGAGCACTTGCCGGTGCAAATTGCTTTGTGATACCACATCTCCATCTATGATGCCTATACTACCGATACCTGAAGCAGCTAGATACGGCAATACCGCACAGCCCAACCCCCCGGCGCCTATTACAAGTACACGTG
>DRGP01000232.1 GCA_011050015.1 Leeuwenhoekiella sp.
GCTCTATTGTTGAGACACTCAAACAGAATGAGTTTGTTGAGGAGATCCCTACCGATGAGTTTCTTGGCGACAAGGAATCCCTGGAAGGTTCTGCGACCTCACGCCGAGATTTCTTAAAGTACGTGGGCTTTTCTACCGCAGCGGCAACCCTTGCTGCCTGTGAAGGTCCCGTGAATAAATCTATCCCTTATGTGGTTGCGCCAGAGCGTATCACCGTAGGAAAAGCAGAATACTATGCCACTACCATGGCAGACGGTTTTGATTTTGCCAGTATTCTGGTAAAGACACGCGAAGGTCGTCCTATCAAGATAGAAAATAATGATATGGGCAACAATATTGGTAATACCAATGCCCGTGTACATGCTTCTGTGTTGTCTTTATATGATTCTGAAAGATTGCAGGAGCCGAAAATTAAAGGCGAGTCTGCTTCTTGGGAACAACTAGATGATGAGTTATTGACGCGATTAAATTCGCTCAATGGAAAGCAAATTGTGGTTTTAACACCCACTTTTGCCAGTCCTTCTACGGCTAAGTTGATTTCCAATTTTTCAAACGCTTATCCTAATGTAAAGCATGTTGTTTATGATACAGTAAGTGAAAGTGCTGCATTAGATGCTTTTGAAAGTAGATACGGTACACGTGCGCTTCCTGATTATGATATGTCTGAAGCAGGTATGATTGTTTCGGTGGGTGCAGACTTCCTGGGTGACTGGCAAGGTGGAGGTTTTGACTCCAGCTATGCAAAAGGCCGCGTTCCCAAAAATGGAAAAATGTCGCGTCACGTGCAATTTGAGGCTAACTTTACCCTTACGGGGGCCAATGCTGACAAACGTGTAATGATGACCCCCAGACAACAGAAGCAAGCCGTTTCTGCCATACATGCCCTTGTAATGGGCGGTAATACTACCGGGCTCTCCGGAAAGTTGGATGAGGCGGTTAGGAATGCAGCTGCCCAGTTGCGTGAAGCAGGTAGTAAAGGGGTTTTCGTTACGGGAGTTCAAGATCCTAATGCGCAAATGCTTGCCCTTGCAATCAATGAGCGTTTGGGGAGTATGATAATGGACACGCAAAATCCCAAATTAATACGTCAGGGCAGTGCCCAGGAAGTATTGCAGCTTGTTGAGGATATGAATGGTGGTAATGTGGGAGCACTGCTTGTTGCTGGAGTGAACCCAGCATATAGCTTGCCAAATGCCGCTGAATTTAAGACAGGTGTAGAACAGGTAGACCTTACTGTTGCGTTTACTATGAAGGAAGATGAAACCGCTACTTTATGTGAATTTTTGGCTCCTACACCGCATTACTTGGAGGCATGGGGAGATGTTGAGATAAAAAGAGGATCTGTTTGCTTGATGCAACCTACGATTCGTCCATTGTTTAATACACGTCAATTTCAAGATAATTTATTGATCTGGACGGGCAGTAATTCAAGTTATTACGAATTTTTAAAGTCCAACTGGACGGGCAGTTCCAAGAGCTTTAATCAAGCCCTTCAAGATGGAGTTGCTGAAGCTGGAGTTGCATCAGCCCCAAGTGCTGAAGAAGATCAAAAAAGTATGAAGGCTTCTGGAGGTATAACTGTTGCCAGTGCTGCAGCTGCACTGGCGGTTCAGGAAGACTCCGCTTCAAATGGCAATTTTGAGCTTACGCTTTATTCAAGTACAAGCATGGGTGACGGTCGTCAGGCAAATAATCCCTGGTTGCAGGAAATGCCAGATCCTATTACAAGAACGTCTTGGGATAATTACCTTACCATGTCTAAAGCAGATGCTGATACGCTTGAGATTGAAAATGAGCATGTATCAAACGGTGCGCTTAATGGAAATTATGTGAATATTACCTTAGATGGAACAACAATAAAAAACATACCTGTATTTATTCAGCCAGGACAAGCAAAAGGTACTGTGGGTCTTGCTTTGGGTTATGGTAAGAAAGAAGCCATGCAGAAAGAAATGCAAGTAGGCGTGAATGGGTATCCCTTCTATAAAAATTTCAACACCGTTCAGACCGTAACTATAGAGAATGCAGATAATGGCTGGCATGAATTTGCATGCGTACAGCTTCAGAATACTATGGCAGGTCGTGGTGATGATATTATAAGGGAAACGACTCTTGAAATTTTTAATACCAAAGATAAAGGAGATTGGAACCGTGTAGGCGAAGTGGATTATAACCACTCAGAGATAGATGTTCGTAACCCCAAAGCAGATATCTGGGAGTCTTTTGATACTTCTATTGGTCCCTTCTTTAATCTTTCCATAGATCTTAATGCCTGTACGGGTTGTGGTGCTTGTGTAATCGCCTGCCACTCCGAAAATAATGTGCCGGTAGTTGGGAAGCAGGAAGTGAGAAATTTCAGGGATATGCACTGGTTGCGTATTGACAGATACTATTCTTCCGCAGATACTTTTGAACAGGAAATTGAAGATCTTGAGAACCTTCCCGCAATGGATTCGTATTCTAAGGTCGAGCAACAGTCTTATGACAATCCTGAGGTAGCGTTTCAACCGGTGATGTGCCAGCACTGTAATCATGCTCCATGTGAGACTGTATGTCCCGTTGCTGCAATAGGCCACGGTAGGCAGGGTCAAAATCAAATGACCTATAACCGTTGCGTAGGTACGCGGTATTGTGCAAACAATTGTCCATATAAAGTGCGTCGCTTTAACTGGTTCTTGTATAATGAGAATGATGAGTTCCCATATCATATGAATAATGACCTGGGTCGTATGGTACTTAATCCAGACGTAACTGTGCGTTCTAGAGGAGTAATGGAAAAGTGTTCATTCTGTATGCAGATGACCCAAAAAACAATCTTAGACGCTAAGCGAGAAGGGCGTCCTATTGAAGATGGTGAGTTTGCTACCGCTTGTAGTAATGCATGTAATAAAGGAGCTATAAAATTTGGTGATGTGAATATTCCGGACTCGGAAATATCGAGGCTAAAAGATGATGATCGTAAATATTACCTGCTTGAAGATATAGGGGTAAAACCGAACGTTTTTTATCACGTTAAGGTAAAAAACACAGCAGAAGCTTAAACCTAGTACAATAAATATCAATAAATAAATATGTCGTCACATTACGAAGCACCTATAAGAGAGCCTTTAGTTCTAGGAGAGAAATCTTACCATGACATTAGTGTTGATGTGGGAGCTCCCGTGTTGGGGAAAGCCAATAAATCATGGTGGATTGTCTTTTCCATTGCTCTTGTCGCATTTTTATGGGGGCTAGGTTGTATAGTCTATACCGTTTCTACCGGTATAGGGGTATGGGGTCTTAATAAAACAATAGGCTGGGCCTGGGATATCACCAATTTTGTATGGTGGGTAGGTATAGGTCACGCCGGTACGTTGATCTCTGCGGTACTTTTGCTTTTCCGTCAGAAATGGCGTATGGCGATTAACCGTAGTGCAGAAGCCATGACCATTTTTGCCGTTGTGCAGGCCGGATTATTTCCTATCATTCACATGGGGAGGCCATGGTTGGCGTATTGGGTATTACCTATTCCTAACCAGTTTGGTTCCTTGTGGGTAAACTTTAACTCCCCACTTTTATGGGATGTGTTTGCGATATCAACGTATCTTTCTGTTTCACTTGTTTTCTGGTGGACGGGCCTACTTCCTGACTTTGCTATGATACGGGATAGAACGCATAGTCCTTTCCAAAAGAAAATATATACTATTTTAAGTTTTGGCTGGAGCGGTCGTGCTAAAGATTGGCAACGTTTTGAAGAAGTATCTTTGGTACTTGCCGGACTTGCTACTCCACTTGTACTTTCTGTACACACCATTGTATCTTTTGACTTTGCTACATCGGTGGTGCCTGGATGGCATAGTACTATTTTCCCGCCTTATTTTGTTGCCGGGGCTATTTTCTCGGGGTTTGCGATGGTGCAGACGTTGCTTATCGTTATGAGAAAAGTATCTAACCTTGAGAATTACATTACCGTTACGCATATTGAATATATGAACAAGGTAATATTGCTTACCGGCGGTATAGTTACAGTGGCCTACCTGACGGAATATTTCATAGGCTGGTATTCTGGTGTTCCTTATGAAAATTATACTTACTTATCTTTTGGTGCTGCTACGGGCCCATACTGGTGGGCATTCTGGGCATTGATCATCTGTAACTTGATAGTACCGCTTTCCCTATGGGTGAAAAAATTAAGGAGAAATATTAAGTGGACATTCTTTGTCGCTTTGGTTGTAAATATTGGGATGTGGTTTGAGCGTTTTGATATCATTGTAATCTGCTTGAGCAAGGATCGATTAACATCCTCTTGGGCGATGTTTACCCCTACTTTTGTTGATATTGGGATCTTTATAGGTACAATAGGATTTTTCTTTGTGCTATTTTTACTTTATGCTAGAACATTCCCGGTAATAGCACAGGCAGAGGTGAAAACAATCCTGAAATCTTCAGGTGAGAAATACAAGGCATTGCGGGAAACTGGCAAAGATATGACCGGTGCTGCCAGGGATTCAAGGACTTCAAGTGATTATAAAGGATTTAATGTTATGGCGCGTACGCCTGTGTCCAACTCTATGGTGAGTGAAGGCCGGGGTGGTTTTGGGGAAGACACGATACGGCATGAGCCTACGGTAAATGCCGATGCACTCATAGACAATGAGGTTAAAAAAGATCAAATAGATCAAATGCTAGTGCGGGTGGGTCGATTTGATCCCGCAGATCAAAAAGCTGATGATCTTAAGAAAATAAGCGGCGTAGGCCCCGTAATGGAGCAAAACCTGCATCAAATGGGTATTTACACCTATGATCAGGTAAGCAAGATGACTAAAAAAGATTATGATCTACTAGACGATATCATAGGTTCTTTCTCAGGAAGAGCAGAACGTGATGATTGGGCAGGTCAAGCTAAAAAACTAAAAAAATAAGAGTATGGCATCGCCGAACGTTATTCATGTACTTTATAATGATGACGACATTCTAATGAATGCCGTCAAAGAAATACGTGCTAATCACTATACTATAGAAGAAGTGTACACGCCGTTTCCGGTTCATGGTCTTGATAAGGCTATGGGTCTTGCACCTACGCGCATCGCTATAACTTCATTTATGTACGGGTTAGTAGGATTAAGTGTTGCTGTACTGATGATGAATTTTATAATGATTCAGGATTGGCCTCGTGATATAGGTGGTAAACCCAGTTTTTCCTTTCATCAGAACATGCCGGCATTTGTACCGATCATGTTTGAGCTTACCGTATTTTTTGCAGCGCATTTAATGGTAATCACTTTTTATCTGCGTAGTAAAATATGGCCTTTCAAAAAGCCTGAGAATCCAGACTTGCGTACCACTGATGATCATTTTTTGATTGAAGTGCTTGTAGGGGATAATGATTTGGAAAAAATGTCAAAATTCCTTCAGGAAACAGGGGCGGCAGAAATCAGTTTAGTTCATAACGAAGAAGCTTAAACAATGAAGAATATAGTTCAAATAGCATTAATGGGGGTGGTAGTGGCTTTAGCTTCCTCTTGCCAAAGTAAAGGGAAGCCTAATTACCAATACATGCCTAACATGTATCAAGAGGTAAGTTATGAGGCTTATGGTAATTATGATGTTTTCCCTAATGGAATGGAAGCTATGGTTCCAGCAGAAGGGTCTGTGTCACGCGGGTGGATGCCTTATGAATATGAAGACAATAGAGAAGGTTATGAGGCGGCAAAAGCAAATTTGAAAAACCCTATTCCCTTTACTGAAGATAATGTAAATAAAGGAAAGGCACTTTTTACTACCTATTGTGCAGTATGTCATGGTGATGAGGGTAACGGAAAGGGAATTCTTGCTCAGCGTGAGAAAATATTAGGGATACCGGCCTATAATGATGAAGGTAGGGCCATTACAGAAGGTAGTGTATATCATGTTACGTATTATGGGATCAATAATA
>DRGP01000233.1 GCA_011050015.1 Leeuwenhoekiella sp.
GGAATACACAAAAAAGGTAATGGCCGTTGCCGTTTACAACCATTACAAGCGTTTATTGCAGCCCAGTAATGATGAGGATATAGATATCCAGAAAAGTAACATCATTATGGTAGGGCAGACCGGTACAGGTAAAACCCTAATGGCAAAAACCATTGCCCGTATGCTTAACGTGCCCCTGGCGATTGTAGATGCCACGGTACTCACCGAAGCCGGTTATGTGGGTGAAGACGTAGAGAGCATACTTACCCGTTTATTACAGGCTGCAGATTACAATCTTGAAAAAGCCCAGCGAGGAATTGTTTTTATAGATGAAATAGATAAAATTGCACGTAAGGGCGACAATCCTTCAATAACCCGTGATGTAAGTGGTGAAGGAGTGCAGCAAGCGCTGCTCAAATTGCTGGAAGGTACTACGGTAAATGTACCGCCAAAAGGTGGCCGTAAGCACCCTGATCAAAAATTTATCGAGGTAAATACAGAGGATATCCTGTTTATCGCCGGTGGTGCCTTTGACGGTATTGAGCGTGTGATCAGTAAGCGCCTTAATATGCAGGCGGTAGGTTTTAGCGCCAGTAAGAATGAGGAGGTTTACGAGAAGGATAATTTATTAAAATACATTATCCCGAAAGATCTTAAGGATTTTGGATTGATCCCTGAGATCATAGGTCGTTTGCCAGTGCTTACCTATATGAATCCACTGGATGAGGATGCACTTCGCGCCATTCTTACCGAACCTAAAAATGCCATTATCAAACAGTACAAAAAACTATTTGAGATGGATGAGGTCGAATTTGAAATCACTGATGAAGCCCTTGATTATATCGTAAAGAAGGCAATGGAATACAAACTGGGTGCGCGTGGATTACGCTCGTTATGCGAAGCCATACTCACCGATGCCATGTTTGAGCTACCCAGCTCTGAAGAGACCGAGCTTAAGGTGACTAAAGAATACGCTGCCCGTAAACTTGAAAAATCAACAATAAAAAAGTTGAAAGCGGTTTCTTAGATTGATATAACAAATAAATTTTTTGAACGTACATAAAGTATCCTAATCCAACGTCACCTGAACTTGTTTCAGGGTCTTATTAGGTAATTAGCTGATAATTGGAGTCAAGATGTGATGCTGAAACAAGTTCATCATGACGAAAACTAATTTTAGGACTGAGACGGATATACAAATGAATTATTAAAACCTCACCGGTTTCAAAACCAGTGAGGTCTTTTTTTGTGATCTATTTTAATTACCCCATAAGGCAGTTTATTGCACTCATTAGATGTTTAAAACAGGAATTTTGAATGGTTTTTGATCAAAATAGACGGATTTTATTCAATAATAAGGTCGTATTTATGGAGTAAGCCTCGCAATCCGGGCCAAGAGAATTTCGCTTTGCGCAACGTATTTTCCTCGGGATCTATGCGATAATTGCGTGCAGTTAAAAAATTGGCGCTGCTTAAATTGGTGGTTTTGAAAATGGAATTGGATAGATCGGTATTTTCAAAAATAGACCCACTTGCGTCGCATCCGGTAAAGTCAGTTTCTTTAAGGGAGCAATTGATAAACGGTGTTTTAGTAATTTTTTTCCGCGTAAATGCACAATAATCGAGCACACAATTTTCAAAGGCCACCGAAAACAGAAAATCAGTACATGCGCTAAAGTTCACCCCTAATAATGTGCAATCATTAAAAGAAATGGTGTCCAGTTGTGATTTGTCAAGCTTCAGCATTTTTAAATTGCAGCCTTGAAAGGTGCAATTGGTGAACGTACAGGAAAAGAAAGACACTTCAGAAAAGTCACAGTCTAAAAATTCGCAACTGTCATATTCTACATTTTTTATTTTTTGAATAGGTGCCCTTAATTTTTCAAAGGCCACATCCTGATAATAAGGTTCATTCATTTATTATAAAAGTTCAAAAAGGGATTCAAAAGGCTTATTTTACATTCATTTCCAGCAATTCTTCCAGGTATTCCCGGGTATTGCTAAGACGTGGCACTTTGTGCTGTCCGCCCAGTTTATCTTTGGTCTTAAGCCAGTCGTAAAAGAGGTTGTATCGCCCATAATGAATGCTAGGCGCATTTAGGGTTAGGTTGTTAAACCGTTTGGCCGCGTAGTCACTATTTATTTCCTGAAGCGTTTCATCTAATAATTTTCTGAATTTTTCCGGATTTTCCGGCACGGTTTTAAATTCAATAAGCCACTCGTGAGCCCCTTTTTCCTGCCCGGTCATAAAAATTGGGGCTGCGGTATATTCCACAATTTCAGATTGGGTAAGAGCGGTCGCTTTTTTTAGGGCCTTTTCGGCATTTTCAATAATCAGTTCTTCACCAAAAGCATTGATGTGGTGCTTCGTACGGCCGGTAACTTTAATACGGTATGGACTCAGTGAAGTGAAACGTACGGTATCACCCACTTTATAACGCCACAACCCGGCATTTGTGGTAATGACCACCGCATAATTTACGCCCAGCATTACAGCACTAAGCGGGATGGGGTTTTGATTTTCGGTGGTGTAGCCATCCATCGGGATAAATTCATAAAAAATACCGTAGTCCAGCATCAGCAGTAATTCAGAAGAATTATTTTGATCCTGAATGGCAAAAAAACCTTCCGAAGCATTGTAGATTTCATAATATTTAAATTGTGATCGGGGCAATATTTTTTGATACTGCTCGCGGTAGGGCTCAAAACTTACCCCCCCATGAAAGTACACTTCCAGATGCGGCCAGATTTCAAAAATGCTGCGTTTTTGGGTGGTTTCTAAAACGGTGTTGAGCAAAACGAGCATCCAAGAGGGCACACCGGCCAGGCTGGTCACCTTCTCGTTAATGGTTTCATCTACAATGGCTTGCATCTTGGTTTCCCAATCGTCCATAAGGGAAACTTCGTTGCCGGGAGTACTGCTAAATTCGGCCCAAAAGGGCATATTATCGATCAAAATAGCCGATAAATCCCCGTAAAAAGTACCCTTATTTTCATACAGTTTTTTACTTCCGCCCAGTCGCAGGCTTTTGCCGGTAAACATCTGTGCTTCTGGATTGTTGTTGAGGTAAATGCATAGCAGGTCTTTACTGGCGGCATAGTGGCAATCTTCAAGCGATTCTGGACTTACGGGAATGTATTTGCTGCGCGCATTTGTAGTGCCGCTGCTCTGGGCAAACCAGCGTATGGGTGTGGGCCAGAAAATATTGGCCTCGCCCTGTCTCCCGCGTTCTATTTTTTCCTGAAAGCACTCATAAGTGGTCACGGGCACGCGCCGGGCAAACTGCTCGTAATTCTTTATGCTCTCAAAACCGTATTGCTTTCCCAGTTCGGTACTTTTGGCGCGCTGCACGAGTTTGTGTAAAAGCTCTTGCTGTACGTCGTGCGGGTATTTAATAAACAGTTCCATCTGGTGGATACGCTTTTTCAGGAACCACGACGCGACCGAATTGACTAAAGGAATAGGCATTTTTGTTAGTATCTTTGGGTTTTCTTAAAAACGTATAAGCTTTGCCAATCTGGTTTATAGCTTTTAGCGGTTTAAAGTTAAGTTTTTCTAAATTTTTATACCGTGCTAAATGGCTAAAATGAACATCAGCAACCAGCTATTTTTAAAAGAAATTATTCCTTTTAACGTATAATTAATAATTTCTCAAAAATACATTTTTCAATTATTTTTTCTGAAACAAGCGGGCAAGCATTCAGAAATCGATCAATATTACTTTTATGCAATATCAAGGTGTGCTTACAAAAATGAAAACCGAATTTCAAAACCCCATTCAATATTACCTGCTTTTTGAATCAGATTTTATTCACATCAACCAGTTGCTGGACAAGCACGTTTACATTGATTTTTTACGCTACCAGTGCCTGGCTTGCGGTAAGAACAAAAAAATTTACCGCCAGGGCTATTGCTATGACGATTTTTATAAACTCCCACAAACGGCAGATTGGATCATGCGGCCCGAATTAAGCACTGCACATCTTGATCAGGAACATCGGGATTTAGTCTATGAAAAACAGGTACAGTTAAAACCACATATTGTGTATCTGGCAAACAGCAGCAATATAAAGGTAGGTGTGACCCGAAAAACACAGGTGCCCACACGGTGGATAGACCAGGGAGCGCACGAAGCTATAGAAATCGTGGAAACGCCCAACCGGTATCTCGCTGGGATCACTGAAGTCGCACTTAAAAGTCATGTGGCCGATAAAACCAACTGGCGCAAAATGCTCAGAAATGAAATCGAGGATGAAAATCTCTTTGAATTCAGGGATCAACTCAAACAATTTATTCCCGAGGAAGCCCAGGACTATTTTATAAGCAGCACGCAGGAAACCCACATAGAATTTCCCGTATTGCGTTATCCCAAAAAGCTTAAAAGCCTCAATCTTCAAAAAACGCCCAGTTATGATGGCGTGCTTAAAGGCATCAAAGGCCAGTACCTCATTTTTGAAGATGATACGGTCTTTAACATCCGCAATGCGGAAGGTTATGTGGTGAGCATTAAAGTTTCTGCATAAGAATTTATTTTTCAGTAGGTTTCGCCAGAAACTTTTTTTTTTAAAAGTTCTCCTCCTTGGGGTGGGCGCGCAGCGGCCGGGGTGGTTCAACACGTAAACTCGTGGCAAAAACGGTTTCGTGTGCTTAACCCTTTCGTCACCTGCGGTGCCCCCTTCCCTTGAAAAGGGAAGGAGCTTTTAATATCTTTTTTCCCGATTGAAAAAAAGGGGTTTCAGCTGTAATAATCACCCAAAAACCGCTAAAACTGCCTTTTTTGTTACCGTTTTTGGCCAATTTTTTAAAAAGAATTTCTTCAGTAGAAAACAATTAAAACGGTAATCTCAATTATTTTTACCTAAAAGATTAGTTTAAACTAAATAATTAGGTATATTTGTGAAGCAGATAACCTAAAAATCAGTATATGAAACAATTGACCAAGGCTGAAGAAGAGATTATGCAGATTCTTTGGGATCTCAAGGAAGCTAATGTGGCTGCAATCATAGAGGAAATGCCAACACCCAAACCCGCATATAATACAGTTTCTACCATTGTGCGTATTCTTGAAAACAAGGGGTTTGTGGATTATAAAAAAGAGGGCAGGGGGCATACTTATTTTCCTAAAGTTCAAAAGACCAAATACAGCAGTGACTCTATGGATAAAATGGTAAACGACTATTTTAACGGAAGCTTTAAAAGTATGGTTTCCTTTTTTGTGAAGAAAAAAGATATGAGCGTAGACGAGCTGGAGTCTATATTAAAAGAAATCAATAAAGAGCACTAATCATGACCACCTATATTGTAGAAGGCATCGTTTTTCAGGCAATTTTTCTAGGTATTTACCTAATTTTTCTGCGGAAGGAAACCTTTTTTCAGTGGAACAGGATTTACCTTTTAAGTACTGTTTTGCTTGCATTTCTTTTACCTTTTGTAGAAATACCATTGCTGGAAACCCAAGTGATCGTCCCGCGGCAAATTCAGGACTTAAGCCCGGTGTTTATAGGCGCAGCTCCGGTAGCCGCTTCTGCGCCAGTAGCATCTGGAAGTCTTCCCAGTAGTTTCTGGTGGGTGGCCCTCTATCTGGTCGGAATGATTTTTACTCTCGGTATTTTGTTCCGCAAGTATCAAGAGGTCAACAGGTATTTTCGCTTTAAGCGGAAGGGCGACCAACGTATCATCACGATCCCTAATAGCGATGCGGCATTTACCTTTTTAAACACCATTTTTCTGGGTGAAAATATGGATGCGGAAACCCACCAGCACATTCTTGCCCATGAAGAAGTGCATGTTTCTCAGCGGCACGGTCTAGACC
>DRGP01000234.1 GCA_011050015.1 Leeuwenhoekiella sp.
GTTGCTTACCGATAAATTGGAAACCCTGCCCTTTGCCATAGGCTTGAGCAGGAAGGCAAAGGCCATAATCAAGCAGAACCTTTGGGTAAGTCTGGGTATCGTTGCCCTGTTGATTCCCGCCACAATATTCGGTTTTGCAAATATTGGTGTTGCCGTGGTGATACACGAAGGTTCAACATTGCTTGTTGTTTTTAACGCTTTGAGGCTATTGGCTTATAATAAATAAAATTAAAATGAGGCAATCAGTTCGGAATCAATCCACTATTGGGTATATCAGGGAAACTGCAACAAAGTTTCTTGATAGGGAAACAGCTGGTGGTATTTTCTTAATAATTGCTACCATAGTCGCTCTTCTTTTGGCTAATTCGCAATGGGCAGATGCTTATAATCGTTTTCTTGGTGATGAATTGCTTTTTGAACTTTCCGAACATCTTAGCTTCGGGTTAACAGTTGAAGAGTGGATCAATGAGGGCTTAATGGCAATTTTCTTCCTGGTTGCCGGTCTTGAATTGAAAAGGGAACTTAGGGTGGGTGAATTATCTTCATTAAAAAAGGCCTCTGCCCCTTTGTTGGCAGCTTTGGGCGGTATGGCGGTTCCGGCCCTCATTTTTGTTAGCCTGAACTTAGGTACCGAAAATGTTAAAGGATGGGGAATTCCTATGGCCACCGATATAGCGTATTCTTTAGGAATTATCGGGCTATTGGGGAAAAATGTTCCCACCCAGTTAAAAACCTTTTTGATAGCCTTGGCTATTGCCGATGATATAGGGGCCATACTGGTCATCGCTCTGTTTTATAGTAGTGAACTGAGTTGGATATACCTAAGTTTGGGTGTTGGGGTTTTTGGAATATTATTAGTAATGAATTGGATTGGGATCAAGGCTTTGATATGGTATGTTATTGTGGGTATGGTCCTATGGTATTGTTTCCTTAATTCGGGTATCCATCCAACTATCGCAGGAGTGCTTTTTGCCTTTTCCATTCCCATACGGCCAAAACTGGACAGTAAATCCTTTAAAGAAAGAACCGCTGCGAATGTTACTGAACTTGAGGAATCAGATCTTGAAACATTAAACCCACTTCAGGATAAAAAACAACTAAAAATTTTAAAAGCCATTAAAACCGATTCAAAGGATTCGAAACCTCCCTTGAGCAAATTGGAAAATTCTCTTATTAATTTTAATTCATTCGTTATTATTCCAGTTTTCGCGATCGTAAACGCTGGGGTCAAACTTGACGTAAATTTAATCGAGGTTCTCTCCGGTTCTTTAGGCTTGGGAATTCTTCTGGGTTTGGGCATCGGCAAAGTAGCTGGTATAAGCATTTTTACATTGCTCGGTCAAAAACTAGGTGTTTTGAAGTTACACCACAGTATTAACTGGAATCATATTGTTGGTGTTGGAATGATAGCTGGAATCGGTTTTACCATGTCCCTTTTTATCGCCTACCTTGCTTTTAGCACACCAGAAGTACTTAAGGTTTCTAAAATCAGCATATTGATCGCCTCGTTGATTAATGCCACTGCCGGTATAATCGTTTTGCTGCTGGCTTCCAAGAAGAGAGAAACAAGGGAATAAATTGAGGAAATCTAGTCACGGTCTTATGTTAAAGTACATTTAATGCGTAATCTAAACGGGAATGAACAAGAGCATTTTTAAAATCAGTAAAATGGACTGCCCTTCAGAAGAGCAGATGATTCGGATGAAGTTGGAGTCTTATGCTCAAGTAAAACACTTGGATTTTGATATTCCCAACAGAAAATTGGAAGTATATCACTTAGATGGAATCGAAGACATACAAACAGCAATCGCCAGTTTAAAGCTTGGTGATACGTTTCAAGGGACAGTAAACGCTGAGCCACCTGTAATGGAAGACCAATCCAAACAAAAAAAGATTCTATGGTGGGTCTTGGGCATCAACTTCGGTTTTTTCGTTGTCGAAATGACCACCGGCTGGATATCCGGCTCAATGGGACTTATTGCAGATTCCCTTGATATGCTGGCAGATTCCATCGTGTACGCACTTAGTCTGTTTGCGGTCGGCGGCGCTATTTCCAGAAAAAAGAAAGTGGCCAGATTCAGCGGGTACTTTCAGATGGCCTTGGCAACACTTGGGTTTGCAGAGGTATTGCGAAGATTTTTCAGCAATACCGAAACACCCTTGTTCCAATGGATGATTATCGTTTCAATTTTCGCATTGGTAGGTAATCTGATTTCGCTATGGCTTATCAACAAAACCAAGAGCAAGGAGGCCCATATGCAGGCAAGTGCCATTTTCACATCCAATGATATAATTGTAAACGGTGGGGTTATACTGGCAGGGGTATTGGTCTATTTTCTGAATAATAAATGGCCCGATTTGGTAATTGGCGGCATCGTTTTCACGTTTGTGATGCGTGGTGCCATAAGGATATTGAAACTGTCGAGGTAGTTTTAGGAAAACCTTGAAATAAAATGAGAAAAAAATAAACAATGAATATTTGGCTTTGGGTAGTAGTATTGGGGTTGGCAGCTTGGGCGGCACATTGGGGTGCGGACCAATTGTTGACGCCCTTAAAAATGCTTCGTAAACAATGGGGTCTTACCGCTTCCGCAGGGGCGGCATTCCTTGCCATCGTGACCGCCAGCCCCGAAGTGGCCATAAACATTACCAGTGCGGCACGAGGTGTTTCCGATATTGGTCTGGGCAACCTATTGGGCTCAAATATCATTTCCATTCCGTTAATGGTAACCATAGCCTATTTTGCTTCGCGAAAGCGTTTCAAGAACAAGGAGGAGCATCAAAAACACCTAGATAATAAGGTACTATCCTTGAACAAACGTTCTGTTTCGGTATTATCTATCCCCTATCTGGCAATTATCGGTTTGGTGGCTATATTAACGCTTCCCAAAGCCTGGCGTGGACTTCAGCCCATTGACGGGTGGATTATGCTCGCGGCCTATGCCGCCTTTCTGGTTCACGCCATCATAAAAGGCAGGGAAAAGGGAAAAAAAGTGGAATGGGACAAAAAGCAAATTTGGTTATCGGTTGCCGGAGCTATGGCGATAGCGGTAGGAGCTTTTTTCATTGTAAAGGCCACTGAAAATATTGTTTCGGCCCTGAGCATTTCTGAAATCGTTGGCGGATTGTTCATCACGGGTATAATGACCACCGCGCCTGAAATATTCAAGACCTGGAGCGTGGTAAAGGGTGGCGAGGTAACAGCGGGCACCACCAGCGTGATTGCGGATAATGCCGTTACGATGACGGTGGCATTTTTCCCGTTGGCACTAGTAACCACCCCTATCGAGGATTTCCAGTTGTTCTGGGTCAATCTGGCATTCGTGGGCTTGATGCCGCTTTTGTATTCCGTATTTATCCACCAAAGCAAGGAACTTCACGGTTTTAGCAAGTGGCAAATATTTGTGTTCGACGCGGCGTATGTTATATACCTATTAACTATGGTGTTTTTTGTTCTAAAACTATTTTAAAAAATGAAGGAGGATTTATTTAAGGATTACCAGGAGAGGCTCAATGTGCTGGATGAAAATATTAAAGCATTAGCATTAAAATATGCGACGGATTTCTATTTGAATAAAAATTGTTCAAAAGAAGAGGCTATTGAGCGTGGCATCGTAAAGGCAGAAATGGAAAAAAGAAAAATCCAACCTTAAAGAAATAAGCATTATGGACCCGATGTTCGAAGATTTTAAAACCGATCTGGATGCCCTTAACCCAACGGTTAAGAAAAAAGCCCTGGAAATTGCAAAAAAACTGGTAGAGGAAAAAGATTATCCAAAAGAAAAGGCATTAGATGAGGCCATAACAAGAGCTGAGGAGTGGTTCTATGATATAGAAGGATAATAATTTTAAACAAAAAACTATGTTACAACTATTGGAACTTACAAAGAATAACAGCACGGCCGCTAAAGCATCGGAAGCGTTGACCGAAATGGAAATCGAAAAAATCCATCCGCCTATTTACGCTATGCCTAACAAGGGAATAAAAGTTCGTTGGAATTTTCGAACGAAAGATTTTACGGACGGGGATATTTCCGCGCTTATGGAAGAGCCTGAAAATAGACACAGTTCAAGGAGTTTTTACCGGTTCTGAAGTCCTTTTTTTAAACCTTTTTCTATCAGGAAAAAAATCTACAGGAATTATGGATACACCAAAATTTATTACTGCATTCCACCCAACTGAATCACAAACAAAAAAAACCATTTGAGATGAAATATGTACTTAAACCCCTTCTATTTATAGCCACTTTGGCTATCCTAAGCTGTGGGAACAGCGGCGATAACAAGGAAAATAAACAAATAAAGCTCCGTAACCGCGAAGAACCGGCCAGCAATAAAGAAGCGGGCGCCCCAGCGTCAAGTACGGCGGATCCGAAAAGCAAAGGGATCGGGCCGGTAAAGGATGTTAAACTTAACGCAAGTATAGATCAGTCAATGGCAACGACCGGTAAAGAACTCTTTACAAATGACTGTACTGCATGCCACAGGACCGACGCCAAACTCATAGGGCCTGCCCTCAAGGGCGTTTTGGACCGCCGCTCGCCGGAATGGGTCATGAATATGATATTGAACCCCCAGGTAATGATCAAAGAGGACCCCACCGCAAAAGAATTGCTGAACAAATTTAATGGCGCCCAGATGATCGACCAAAACCTTACCGAAGAGGAAGCCAGGGCGATCTTGGAGTATTTTAGAACACTTTAGACCCAAAAAGGGATTGCCCAAGCCGAAATGGATAAGATCGTTACAAGTGGAAAATATAAAACATAAGAATACGTACTTGGGATTTCGGAATTTTAAAAACAGATGTTGATCCCCTTGACTTAAGATTGAGATAAAAGCTCTGGAAATTGCCAAGCAACTGGTGTTAAAGGAAAGTTATATGCAAAAAGAAGCTATCGCCGTGGCCATTGTAAAAGCTAAGGAATGGTTTTACGGTTTAGAAGAATAACAATTAATTAAAAACCATACAAAATGTTACACATAATCGAGTTGGAAGAAAAAAATATTGTTGCAACGAAAGCAACGGGCAAATTGGGAAAAGAGGATATAGAAAAAATCCATCCGCTTATCCACGCTATACTGGACAAAGGATTAAACGTACGCTGGTATTTTGAAATGGAGAATTTTACCGGCTGGGATTTTCCAGGTCTGTGGGAAGATCTAAAAATGGATACGGCCCACGCAAAAGATTATGAGAAAATCGCGATGGTGGGCAACAAAAAATGGCAGGACTGGATTACACAGTTCATGAAACCTTTTACTAATGCTGAAGTAAAATATTTTGACTTAGAGGAAAAGGAAATTGCCAAAAGGTGGATTAAACAATAAAGCTTTTATTTAAACAATTAATTGAAAAACTGAATGTATAATTAAAATTAAAAAACCATGAAAATAATAGTTCCCATTGATTTTAGTCGAAGTTCCAAAATTGGAGTTGAGTATGCCGCAAAGGTGGCCGAATCTTTAAATTCAGAAATTATCTTTGTTCATGCCTATTCTGAAGGGTATCAATATGCCGGATATGGGGCTATAGTTTATCCGATTCCCAACAACTTTAATTCTTACCAGAAATTATACAAAGAGAAAATGCTTGAATTTCTCGAAAATTTTCCACGTCTCGCGACAATAAAATATAAGAGTATGGTAGCTCCAGGAAGAACTTCAGATATAATTTATCAACTAGCAACAGAAGAAAAAGCCAGTTTGATAATTATGGGGACAGAAGGTGCAGGTAAGGTAGAAGGTTACCTCGCAGGAACTACCAGTGAAAAAGTGAGTAAGGATGTACCCTGCCCTGTGCTGGTAGTACCGGAAGATTTAGAAACTTTTGATTTAAAAAGAGTTTGTCTGGCGCTGGATTCAGATAATCTGAAACCTGATAGGGAACTAAAGGTTCTGGCTAATCTATTAAAGGCATTTAACGCACGCCTTTTTATATTTCATTTTTCCAAAAGTAAAGATGAAGTTATTAATGAACAGGAGATTAAAAACTATTATGAGGAGTTTTTTAATCTGCAGAATATTTCTGTTCACCTTTTTTCCGAAGGGAATACCGAAGATAAAATAACCGGTTTTTTGAAAGATAATATCATAGATATTTTGGCGCTACTTTACAGGAAACATGACTTTATAGAAAAACTAACTGAACTGGGTCTGAGAAGGAAAATGATTTTCAAATCAGAAGTTCCTGTACTTATTTTAAAATGATAGTAGAGATAACATTTAATGAACTAGATTAGCCAGAACCTTTAGTTCCCTATCAGGTTTCAGATTATCTGAATCCAGCGCCAGACA
>DRGP01000235.1 GCA_011050015.1 Leeuwenhoekiella sp.
AGATGTGTATAAGAGACAGGATTTACAGAATAATGGCCCTGAAATCTCCCATTCCATTACGTGTTCTACCGCACTCCACGCCTTGTTGAACGGTGTGGCGTGGTTGCAGGCCGGCATGTGCGATAAGTTTCTGGTAGGTGGGAGCGAGGCTGCGCTTACACCATTCACCATCGCACAGATGCAGGCGATGAAAACGTACAGCCGCGCGAATGCGGAAAGCAAGTATCCCTGTCTGGCTTTTGACCTTGATAAAACTGAAAACACTATGGTTCTAGGAGAAGGGTCGGCTTCAATGTGCTTGGAGCTTGGTGAAAAGGGCAATACGCTGGCCTACGTGGCCGGAGTGGGTTATGCGACCGAAAAACTAAAGCATGCGGTCTCCATTTCCGCGGAAGCGGAATGCTTTCAAAAATCGATGAAAATGGCAATTGTGGATGCTGGGGATATAAAAGTAGATGCGGTGGTGATGCACGCCCCGGGGACTATTGTGGGTGATGCGAGCGAATTTAAGGCCATAAAACGTGTTTTTGGAGCAAAACTGCCATTATTAACAACCAATAAATGGAAAATAGGCCACACCTTTGGTGCCAGCGGATTATTGAGTCTCGATCTTGCCGTGCATATGTTACAAACACAGCAATTTATAGGCGTGCCCTTTATTGCACCGCAAGGCGAACCTCAAAAGGTGGACACTATTTTAGTGAATGCAGTCGGTTTTGGGGGCAATGCCGTTAGTATTTTATTGCGTAAAGCTTAGGTTTAGGTAGGGTTATAAACAACATATTTAGTATTTTTGAACCCACCAATTCTATGCTATGAGACATGACTGGAACCGGGAGGAAATCCTGGAGATATATAACAAGCCCTTGATGGAACTGCTTTACGAAGCGGCAACTGTACACCGTAAAAACCACGACCCCAATACGGTACAGGTTTCTACCTTACTTTCTATAAAGACCGGCGGCTGCCCGGAAGACTGCGGATATTGCCCGCAAGCGGCACGATATCACACCAATATTGAAGGCAATGACCTTATGGGTGTGCGACAAGTGAAGGCGCAGGCCTTGCGGGCTAAAGCAGCTGGTAGTTCACGCGTGTGCATGGGTGCTGCCTGGCGTAACGTGAAAGATGGCGAAGAATTTGATCAGGTGCTTGAAATGGTACGCACCATCAATAAACTGGATATGGAAGTGTGCTGTACCCTGGGTATGATTACCGAAAACCAAGCCCAACGCCTGGCCGAAGCTGGTTTGTATGCCTATAACCACAACCTCGATACTTCAGAAGATTATTATAAAGATGTGATTTCCACGCGGGCGTTTCAGGACCGCTTAGATACCATTGGTAATGTACGCAAGACCAATGTTACCGTATGCAGCGGCGGCATTATTGGGATGGGCGAGAAGTTGGAGGACCGCGCGGGTATGCTCGTGGCTTTGGCTACGCTAGATCCTCAGCCGGAGAGTGTTCCCATCAATGCTCTGGTAGCCGTTCCCGGCACGCCCATGGAAGAGATTGAACCTATTTCCATCTGGGAAATGGTGCGTATGGTGGCCACCACGCGCATTGTAATGCCAGAAACGCAGGTGCGACTAAGTGCCGGCCGAACCGAGATGAGCCGGGAAGGGCAGGCAATGTGCTTTTTCGCGGGAGCAAATTCTATTTTTGCCGGGGATAAATTGCTTACCACGCCAAATCCCGATGTAAATGAAGATATGGAAATGTTTAAAATGCTGGGCTTAAATCCGCAGCGGGCTTTTGAGAAAAAAACACAGCCACAAACCGTAGAAGCAACAGAATCGAAACATGCACCGCTGGGAGAAAAACCAAAATGGTCACGCCCCGGGCACAACATTCCGCGTAATGAAGAAGCGAAGTCTAAATCAAAGACCAAAGCTTAAACTTTTAAATAAAAATTTATTTGAAGCTTACCGAAATACATAGGGTAAAAAATATTACCAAGGAAGATTTTGTCAAGAATTACCTCAAGCCGCAAAAGCCCGTGGTCATTGAGCATCTTATAGACGACTGGCCGGCCTATGACAAATGGAGCTTAGAGTATATGAAAGAGGTCGCTGGCAATAAGGAAGTACCCTTATATGACGACCGACCGGTAACCCATGAGGACGGTTTTAATCAAGCGCACGCTAAAATGAAAATGGCAGATTATATTGATCTGCTCAAAAAAGAACCTACTAGCTACCGCATTTTCCTCTATAACCTTATGAAGGAAGTGCCGTCGCTCAAGAAAGATTTTAAATTCCCTAAAATAGGCCTGCACTTACTTAAGCAAATTCCCATGGTGTTTTTTGGTGGAGAAAACAGCAAGGTGTTTATGCACCACGATATTGACTGGGCGAATATTTTGCACTTTCACTTTTATGGCGAAAAGCAGTGTATTTTATTTCCGCCAGATCAAACCGAAAATTTATATAAAGTACCCCATTCTTTAATTACACGGGAGGATATTGATTTTGATGATCCTGATTATAAGAAATTCCCCGTTCTTAAAGATGCTAAAGGTTTCATCACCCACTTAAAACATGGCGAAACGTTGTATATGCCAGAGGGCTACTGGCATTATATGAAGTATATTACGCCCGGTTTTAGTATGAGTTTGCGTGCGCTTCCGCGAAAACCCAAACATCTTTTACAAGCGGTTTATAATGTGTTTGTCATGCGTTATTATGATAATTTTATGCGCAAGCGGAAAGGACAGGCGTGGATTGACCAAAAAAACCAACGTGCCATAGCGGAAACCCACGAGAAACATGGGATCGCTTCAGCGGTATAGCCTTATATCGTTTCGACGTTAGGAAAAATCGTGTTGATTAATTAGACGATTCAATACCTCAACGTTTTTTAACCTTTACCCCTTCAACCCAAGCAGTTGTAATTGCTAGTCTATTGTGCCTCGCCTTTGCAGGAATGACCGAGCGTTGTCATTTTCATACTAGAAGAAATCACACTGACCCGTTTATTTTATATAATTAAGAAGCCTATAAACCTACAAGAAGGCCTACGGCGACACCTTGCAGGTTGGACAGCATGTTTTTTAAAAATTCAATAGTTTTACAAATCCAAATCCGCAAAAAGGATTTACGTACAATTTCCGCTTTTCATTCCTGTGAAACTTATCTTTACGTTGTTAGACATCAAAGCAATCATTCATGAATCCATTTTCCATTGCGATACACGGCGGGGCCGGTACTTTATTAAAAGGCCAGATGACGCCAGAAAAGGAGGCGAATTATAAAAAAACCTTGCAAAAAGCGTTAGATGTGGGCTATGAAGCCCTGAAATCAGGTAAAAGCGCCACCCATGCAGTTACTACAGCCGTGCAAGTGCTGGAAGATTCGCCCCTTTTTAATGCCGGGAAGGGAAGTGTCTTTACCGCTGATGGCACCCACGAGATGGATGCCGCAATCATGGAAGGAAAAAATCGACAGGCCGGGGCGGTCTCGCTGGTCTCGGGCATTAAAAACCCCATAAAACTTGCGCGGGATGTGATGGAAAAAAGTGAGCACGTTTTTTTGGCCGGTACTGGCGCGATGAATTTTGCTAAATCCCTGGGATATAGTCTTGAAGAAGCCGCTTATTTCTATGACGCGTTGCGTTATCAACAGTGGCAGGAATTAAAGGGAACGACCGATTTTCAGTTGGATCATAGTAAATCAAAAGAATCAAAATTCGGTACCGTAGGCGCAGTGGCCTGTGATCAGAACGGTAATCTTGCTGCGGGCACTTCCACCGGTGGAATGACCAACAAAAACTGGGGGCGCATTGGTGATACTGCGATCATTGGGGCCGGCAATTATGCCAATAATACAACCTGCGCGGTGAGTTGTACCGGCAGTGGGGAGTTTTTTATTCGTGGCGTGGCGGCTTACGATGTTTCTTGTTTGATGGAATATAAAGGACTTTCCCTAGCGGAAGCGGCTGATGAGGTCGTACATACTAGATTACTGAAAATAGGCGGCGACGGTGGACTCATAGCTGTAGATGCCGAGGGAAACGTTGCACTGCCCTTTAATACCGAAGGGATGTACCGTGGTATGCGTACTTCGGCAGGAAAAAACAGCATCGCCATTTATGGTGATTAACCCCATTTTTTCCGCTTTGCGGAAGAAATTCTTTAAAATATGTCTTTTTGAAAAGTAAACTTCAAACTCCTTCCCCTGGGGGAGGCCGGGAGGGGATAAAACCGAAAACTGAACGCATTCAAATCCTGGATATTTACCGTGGTTTTGCCGTTTTTGGCATCTTTGTGGTCAATATCGTGATCATGAATTCTACCTTCTTGAATCAGGATATTTTTTTAGAACAATTTACTTCAACGATAGATAGAATAGCTGAGCGTTTGCTTCAACTCTTTTTTTATACGAAGTTCTTTCCCATTTTCTCATTACTTTTTGGTGTGGGCATTGCCATGCAAGCCCTTAAACTACAGTCAAAAAATGTCGCTTTATGGCCGTTTTTTGCGCGTAGAATGCTGTTTTTGTTCCTTTTTGGCGTGCTGCACATTGTATTTATTTGGTCTGGAGATGTGCTGAATTTATACGCTTTATTGGGTTTTTTGGTCGTTTTTCTACTGAAAATACCCAATAAATGGCTTTTGATTTTATCGGTTTTTCTACTGATTTTCCCCTTTTATGACCCGATTTTTACCGAAATCTTCCGATTTCTAAAGTTTGATCCTGGAGTTTTTCTTGCAGATTACACCGGTGCAGATGTGCACGCGATTATTGCAAACGGGACGTATTTTGAAGGAATTCATTTGCGGCTTTTAGAATACCTTACCAATATCCCGATGCTTTTTGGGTTTTTGGCACCGGTGGCACTCTCCATGTTCCTATTGGGGATTTATCTGGGCAAAAACCAGATTTTTGAGGATTTTGCCCGATTTTTAAAGAGAATAAAATGGCCTATGCTTGCGGCCGCTCTGCTGACCAATATATATAGGATCGCTTTTCTGTTTTACCTTCCAGAATACCAGATTTATCGGGATTTTAGGCCGTTTTTTATAAAAACCATGGTGATTTCTGATGTGGTGATGGGACTTTTTTATCTTTGGTTTTTAGGGATTATCTGGTATTTCACTCCGTTGAAAAACTTGCTGAAACCCTTAAAATATGTGGGGAGAATGGCGCTTACCAACTATATTTTGCAAAGTGTCATAGGTCTGTTTTTATTCTCTTCGGTGGGTTTCGGGTTCTATGAATATTTTAGTCCGTCAGCCACCTTGGGGATTGCCCTTATGGTTTTTATTTTTCAAATGCTCTTCAGCAAAATCTGGTTGGCTTATTTTAAATTTGGTCCGCTGGAATGGCTTTGGAGGTGTTTGACCTACGGCAATTATATTCCTTTGAAAATCAAGCAAAAAGGCACACTTGCCAATAATTAAAACCGATATCCTATCCTTAGATGTAAATTCACTGCTGCTTCGCCCTCATTCTCACTATATCCAGCTTCTTTTGCAAAATAATAAATATAACCAGCACCTATTCCTGCTTCATAATTAAAATGATCGCCTATATTTCTCCGTATTCCCCAAGTGGGCACGATAGAAATATCACTCACATAGCGCACATTATCATAATTAGAGATCACGAACCAGTCTGGACGGAAGCTTGTTTTAAGCGCAATAAAATTACCGCTGTTTCCATCTATGCGTCTTGATTTCCGCTGACGCCTGTTTAGATTGTAATACCAACGCGGTGACAAGGTAAAAACCGGTTTTGCGGCGTAGCCGGTTTTGTCATAAAAAGAACCGCCCCAAAGACCGGCGTCAAAACCAATCTCACTGCGCAGCGCAATTTGATTTGATAACCTTGATTCGTTGTGAGCCCATATTCCCAAAAGTCCTGTTTGTATGCCGAAAACAGATTTTTCGACACTTGCATTTTGGGCGTGGTTAACGAACGTAATTCCACAGAAAAGGAGTAGAAATATTGTTTTTTGCATAAGCCGTTTCTTTTTGATGATTTGAGCAACTTAAACAAATTTAATAAACACTTCATTGATTTCAATTTACAATGCTTTCTTTTCTAAAAGCAAAGCAATCTAGAATCTATGTGTTCAAATATTGATTTCTGGCTTTTCCACGTGCAGAATTTCAACTTGATGCCTATTAATATTAAAAGTATCCCCTTTAGAGAGAATATGCGTTTTTAGATTTGTGATAGACATGGGGTCTTTTCTCTGCACGAGGCTTTCCGTATTATTGGTAAGCGCACTGGGATCAAAAATGATGATCATCCCGCTGCCTATCACCTCAACAGCGTTGCAGTTTTTTATGACAAGTCCGGTATTTTCTGCAAGTCCTACACCTATTAGTGTGGGAAAGCGCGCCACGGCCTCGGCCAGACGGCCAAAACGGCCACGACGTATAAAATGCGAGTCAATAACCAGACTGGGTACAAAAGACATGCCTTTGCTCATTCCCACAGCGCCTTTTAAAAAGGCTTCTTTGCTTTTGCCGCCGGTGATCATCTCGCGCGACATGCACATTGCCCCGGCACTGGTGCCCGCGATGACCAGCCTGTCCTCTTTGTAACGCCTTTGAAGGATTTTGTGAAATTTGGTACCCCCAATTTTTTGTGTGATTTCAGATTGGTTTCCACCACTAAAAAGGATGCAATCGGCCTGTTCGACCATAGCAAGAAATTCGGGATTTTCAGAATCCTCACGTTTTCTAATATTGGCCACCTGCACATTACTGCAATAAAGTTCGGCAAAGGCATCCAGATAGTTTTTTATCACTTGGTCTGGGATGCTAGACGCTGTGGGAATGATCACAATCATTGCGTCCCTGCCACCGCTCTCACTCACTATACGTGATAGGACACTATCTTCTATTCTTTCGGTATTATAAATTTCTTTGGTGGCGATACCCTTGTTTTCATTACCGCCTATGGGAATTAACGTTCCTGTTGCACTCATAGCAAATATGATTTGAAGTTGCAAAAATAAGATTATGTTTATCGGAAATAGCCTATTTTTAGAGGAATCATCAGCCTAACTTTAAACCATACTTTATGAAAATACGTGAAATAAACGCCATGCGCGGTCCTAATTACTGGTCTATTCGCAGGCCCAAGCTCATTGTTATGGTGCTTGACCTGCAGGAAATGGAGAACTATCCTACAGATAAGATACCGGGATTCGGGGAGCGTATTAAGGGTTTATTGCCCGGTTTGTATGCGCACCGTTGCTCTGAAGGGGTGGCGGGTGGTTTTTTTCACCGTGTGGACAGGGGGACCTGGATGGGACATGTAATTGAACATGTAGCGCTAGAAATACAGACCATGGCTGGAATGGATACCGGTTTTGGCCGTACCCGTGGTTATGGAGAAGAAGGAGTATATCACGTCGTGTTTTCCTATAAGGAGGAAAACGTGGGCAGGTTTGCCGCCGAGGCTGCCGTGCGTATCTGCGAGGCACTTATTGCGGCAGTAGATTATGACCTTGACCAAGATATTCAGCGCATGCGCGAATTACGGGAGTCTGACCGTTTGGGCCCCAGCACCGGTTCTATAGTTAAGGAAGCCGAAAGCCGCGGCATCCCCTGGATCAGGTTGAACTCAAGTTCGCTGTGCCAGTTGGGCTACGGCGCTAATCAAAAGAGAATACAGGCTACCGTAACGAGTAGGACCAGTAATATAGGTGTAGATCTTGCCTGTGATAAGGAGGAAACCAAATTTATGCTTGAGCAGGCTCATGTACGCGTGCCAAAAGGGGATATCATTACACAACAGGACGAGTTGAAAAAAGTGTGTGATGCTGTTGGCTATCCACTGGTTGTAAAGCCTATAGATGGTAACCACGGCCGGGGCATTACTGTGAACATAAAGAATTTTGAAGAAGCGACCGCCGCGTTTAATGTAGCTCAGGAAGTAAGCCGGAGTGTCATTATTGAAACCTATATAGAAGGATATGACTATCGCCTGTTGGTGATCAATAATAAACTAATTGCTGCGGCAAAAAGAACGCCAGCGCATGTGATAGGTGATGGACATTCTACAATACAGGCACTTATTGATGAGGTAAATAAAGATCCGCGTAGGGGATATGGGCATGAGAACGTGCTTACCATTATAGATGTGAATGAACTTACCCTGGGATTGATCAAAAAGAAGGGGTACACCTCAGAAAGTGTTTTAGCAAAAGACGAGACCCTGCTTCTTAAAGATACGGCCAACTTAAGTACTGGTGGTACCGCCGAAGATGTTACCGATATTGTACATTCTTCCAACGTTTTTATGGCAGAGCGTATCTCGCGCCTTATCGATCTTGATATTTGTGGTATAGATGTGATGACCACAGATATCACAAAACCGCTGGAAGAAACCAGTGGAGCAGTACTTGAAGTTAATGCCGGCCCCGGTTTCAGAATGCACTTATCACCCACGATAGGACTTCCCAGAAATGTGGCCTCACCGGTGGTAGATGAGCTTTTCCCCAAAGGGGAGAATGGCCGTATCCCCATTGTGGCCATTACCGGAACAAATGGGAAGACCACAACCACACGGCTCATCGCTCATATGGCAAAAATGAGTGGTTGCAGGGTAGGTTATACCACCTCAGACGGTGTGTATATTCAGAATAGGCTGCTTATGGCAGGAGACTGTACCGGCCCGCAGAGCGCCGAGTTTGTGCTCAAAGATCCTACGGTAAATTTTGCCGTGCTGGAATGCGCCCGCGGCGGATTGTTACGGGCTGGGCTGGGTTTTAGATATTGCGATATAGGTATTGTGACCAATGTAGAGTCCGACCATTTGGGCCTTAAAGGAATAAATACCGTAGATCAGTTGGCTCGGGTTAAAGCGGTTATACCAGAAACTGTTTTGCCAGGCGGCTACGCCATTTTAAATGCTGATGATGACCGTGTTTTTGATATGCGCGACGGGTTGGCTTGTAACGTGGCTCTCTTTAGTATGGATGAGAATAACCCACGTATTCTTGAATTTCAGGAAGAAAATGGCCTCACTGCTATTTTTGAGGAAAATTACGTCACCATAACCCGTGGTAAATGGAAAATGCGGGTCATGCGGGTAGAAAGTATTCCACTTACGTATGGGGGGAAGGCTACTTTTATGATCCAGAACGTGCTTGCTGCAATTCTTGCGGCGCACGTGCGGGGCATCAGTATTGAAGATATGAAGGCCGCCTTGGAAACGTTTCTCCCTTCGCCCTCACAAACACCGGGTAGGCTGAACTTGTTTGAATTCAACAATTTTAGTTTTCTGGTTGATTATGCGCACAATCCTTCAGGTATGCGGGCACTGCGGCAGTTTATAGATGCTTTCGAGGCGAAGAAGCGCATCGGTATTATCGCCGGTATAGGAGATAGAAGGGAAGAGGATACGGTAGAGGTAGGCGCTATGGCTGCAACAATGTTTGACGAGATTATCATAAGACAAGATGAAAATTTAAGGGGAAAAACCACAGAAGAGCTTATATCTTATATTGTGAAAGGCATACGAAGTAAAAAGCCGGACATGAAGGTGACCAAAATAAATTCAGAACAGGAAGCGATTAAACACGCCATGAAAAATGCGCCAAAAGATGCATTGATCGTACTGTGCAGTGATGTGATTTCGGATGCCTTGCAACTTTTGAAAGACCTTAAGGTTAAAGAAACTTCGGGAGCAGCACTTTTTGAAAAGTAAAGCTTCCTTAAAGGGAACAAGCTTTATTGGTTTTGATAATTTTATATACCGAGTAAAAGAAGCAATCAACTACAATTTTTTATGAATATTTCAGTAGAACTCACGCTCACACCCATACAGGATGATTATGAGCCCGCAATCATCAATTTTATTAAGAGTCTGCGCGATGCTGACTTAAAAGTAATCGAAAACCCACTAAGTACACAGGTTTACGGAGAGTACGACCAGGTTATGAAAATCCTGCAAAAAGAGATGAAAACTGCTCTTGAAGCGGTAGAAAGAGGCCTCCTGTATATAAAAATTGTAAAGTCTGACCGAAGCGAGTATGTCCCACATTTTTGAATTTCTTTTTGATCAGTATGCTGGTTATTCTACTTTAAATATTGTTCTTGAAATCGTAGCGGTCCTTTTTGGCCTGCTTTCGGTCATTTTTTCTATGCGGAACAATATCTGGGTCTATCCCACTGGGATGATCAGCACCGCTATTTTTGTCTATTTGTTGCTATACTGGGGACTGCTGGGCGATATGATGATCAATGTTTATTATTTTGTCATGAGCATTTATGGCTGGTGGGTGTGGACGCGCAAGGTAGATCCTGATCACGTTACTCCCATTGCCTGGACGACCGCGCGGGAACATCGTATTTCTGCGATCATTTTTGTGGCGACCATAGCTTTTGTCGCCCTTGTTTATACTGTTTTTGATAAGTGGCAGAGTTGGCCGTCGTATGTAGATACCCTGACCACAGCAATATTTTTTGTAGGGATGTGGCTTATGGCGCGCCGCAAAATCGAAAACTGGATTTACTGGATCGTGGGCGATATCATTTCGGTGCCGCTGTATTTTTATAAAGGATTAACTTTTGCCAGTTTGCAATATCTTATTTTTACCGTCATTGCAATCTTTGGATACATCGCTTGGAAGAACAACTTAGACAAAAACCCAGCAAATGCTTAAAAATCGTGCTTTTTGGGCCAGAAAGCTCAGGGAAAACCACGCTTTCTCGACAGCTTGCAGCGCATTATAATTGTAACTGGATACCAGAATACGCCCGTGAATATCTGCAGGAAAAGTGGGATAGGGAGCAAAAAATATGTGAACCAGAAGATTTACTGCCCATCGCCGTAGGGCAAATGCGTCTGGAAAATGAAGCGGCGCAAACCTCCGAAAAATTGCTTATTTGTGACACAGATTTACTGGAGACCAAAGTATATGGCGAGGCTTATTACGGGAACTGGTGCCCACCTAAACTAGAGCAGTATGCCCTTAAAAACACGTACGATCTCTATTTTTTGACTTATATTGATATCCCATGGGAAGCAGATGATTTACGGGACCGGCCAGAGCAGCGGGAAGAAATGTTTTTGAAATTTAAAGAAGCCTTAGTAAATTACAGACGTCCATTTGTTCTTTTAAGGGGAACCCTTGAGGAGCGTATGGCACTAGCCACTGAACATATAAATAAACTTTTATCGTGAATTTTACCAAAGAAGACATTCAGGAAATTGAGGCCCACGGCCTTACCAAAGCGCAAGTAGAAGAACAGCTTTCCATCTTTAAAAATGGCGTGCCCAACGTACGGCTAATAGCAGCTGCAACAGTGGGCGATGGCATTCAGCAACTTAGCGAAGATAAAGAAGTGGCTTACATACAGCGCTATGAGCATATTGATACAGATGTAGAACTGCTCAAGTTTATTCCTGCTTCTGGTGCGGCCACGCGCATGTTTAAGACCATTTATCAGTTTCTTGAAGATTATGATTCTAAGCAGGAAAGCATTGATGCTTTTGTGACACGCACCGATAATGAGGAGATGCGCCGTTTTTTTGAAAATTTGGAAAATTTTCCATTTTATGATGAAATTCGGAATTCATTCCAAGAAAATCACAGTAAAAGTGACCTAAAAACAGATGACCAAGTAAGATTGGCGTTTGTTCAGAAAATGATGGATGAAGATGGCGCTAACTTTGGCAACCGGCCTAAAGGATTATTGCCTTTTCACAATTATGAATCTTATCTGGTCACAGCTTTTGAAGAACATTTATATGAAGCTGCCGCTTACGCGGAAAATAGAAACCGTGCAAAACTGCACTTCACCGTTTCACCAGAGCATGAGGAAGCCTTTAAAAAGCAGTTTGAGACCATTCACTCTGCAGTTAGTGGAGAGACAGATGTTAATTTTAATGTCACCTATTCGTCACAAAAACCGGAAACGGACACGGTGGCCGTTACCGAAGATAACGAACTCTACCGCAAGCCCAATGGGAAGTTGTTGTTCAGGCCGGGAGGTCATGGTGCGCTTATAGAGAACTTAAATGATGTGGATGCAGATCTTATTTTTGTAAAAAATATAGATAATGTACTTACCAAAGATAATATCCACATCCTTTCACGTAACAAAAAAATACTTGCAGGCCTGTTGTTAGAACTTCAGGGAGAGGCCTTTAAATTTACAAAAGCACTTAAGGAAGATACTTTAAACGAAGATAAAGTACAAGAAATAGCGGAATTTCTAGAACGTGATTTTAGCGTCAAGCTGAGCGACGGTTATAAATCCCTGGATCTCGCTGCAAAAAAACAACAGTTGCTTAAAATTCTTGATCGGCCGCTACGCGTTTGCGGAATGGTTAAAAACGAGGGGGAACCCGGTGGTGGTCCATTTTGGGTAGCCAATAAAGAAGGCAATGTTTCCCTTCAGATTATAGAGAGCGCGCAGATAGAAAAGAATGATAAAGAACAGTCTGAAATTTTTCAAAATTCTACCCATTTTAACCCTGTAGATATCGTGTGTGGGGTACGTAATTATAAGGGTGAAAAATATAAGCTTACCGATTATGTTGATCCTGATCTGGCATTTATCGCCAGCAAGACAGCAGATGGTAATAAGATCAAAGCCCTAGAGCTACCTGGTCTCTGGAACGGAGGGATGGCTTTCTGGAACACCATTTTTGTTGAGGTTCCCCTAGAGACCTTTAACCCCGTAAAAACGGTTAATGATTTACTGAAAACCGCACATCAGGTTCAATTGTAGTGAAGAAGGATGTCCTGCTTGCCGAGTGCAATTTTAAGGCGGTGCGTAACAGTGGGCCCGGTGGTCAACATGTAAACAAAACTTCCACAAAAATTGTTTTGAGCTGGGATTTACAAACTTCCCAAGCTTTTGATGAGGATCAAAAATTGCGTTTACGTGATAAGTTAATCAACCGGTTGACCAAAGATGATGTGCTTCTTCTTAACAATGATCAGAGTCGTAGCCAGCACAAAAATAAGGAGGCTGCAATTCAACATTTCTTCCATATTCTCAAAAATGGTTTGCAACGGCCAAAAAGGCGTAAGAAAACGAAGCCCTCTAGAATCTCAAAATTAAAAAGGCTAAAAAATAAAAAACGTCACGCCGAAAAAAAAGCCAACAGAAAACCGCCTAAATATTAAATAAAATGGGGATTCTTTCCCCATTTTTTTGATGTTTTTTGTCTTTTCTACAGAATTAACATGTTTTTGAAATTTTTATTTTAACACAATAAATAGCTGATAATCAGTATATAATGGTATATTATTTAGCTGTGTCTCATTTGGTACGGTTATTCGATTGTAATTCTATGATTTTGAATATTATAGTTAATTTAATAAACCAAAAATCATGAATAATATGAATAAATTATTTTTAACCATTACAGCTGCTACAACGTTGTGCTTTGCAACGCAAGCTGTTAGCGCGCAGGAAGAAACTGGTCGTACTACAAAGATGGAAACCACTACCAATAGCGAAAACTATACTGAGGTGCAAACTTCAGAACTACCCCAAGCCATAAATGATGCTGTAATTAAAGATTTTACAGGGGCTACCATAAGCAAAGCCTATGTGAATGAGAAGAAAGAATATAAACTGTTATTACAAACGCAAGCTACAGACGAAGCGCAAACAGTTTATGCTAATGAAAAGGGAGAATGGATAGAACCTAAAAAATCCTAACAACTCCACCAAAACAAATAATAACATAACAAATTTTACAAAAATGAAGAAATTAGCGATAATGGCGGTAGTTGCAATGGGGATGATTTCCTTTTCTGCAAACGCCCAGGAAGAGAAGACGACTACAGAAACAATGGATCCTACCACGCAAACGATGCAGGTAAATGACAACTTTGAGAAGATTGATAAGAGCCAGCTTCCACAAGCGGTAAAAGATGCTATAATGACCGATATGGATGGCATGATGGTAAAAGAAGCTTATGTAGGTGAAGACACTGTTTATAAAATTGTTGTCGCATTAATGACAGATGATACTCAAACTAAAACAGTTTATGCAGATGCTGAAGGGCACTGGATTAAACCAAAGAAAGATAACATGAATTGATAAAAGATTTTAATTAGGTAGATTGGTTTTTTATCTGCTTAAAGGGCTACAAGAAATTGTAGTCCTTTTTTTGTGCAAAAAACTCAAAATCACACAATGTATCCGTAAATTTGGGGTTCTAAGTTTTTTGATATATATGCAGCAGTTACTAATAGTTGAAGACGATATTGCATTTTGTAAAATGCTCGAAACCTTCCTAAAAAAAAAGGGTTTTGTGCTTTTTACTGCTTTTTCTGGATCTGAGGCCTTTAAAAAAATGTCTGAGCATAAGCTAGATCTTATCATTACAGATGTACGCTTACCTGATCAGGATGGCCTTGCCATTTTACAAAAAGCCAAAAATGAGCTTACCAACACCCCGGTTATTTTAATGACGGGTTATGCTGAGGTAAATATGGCTGTAACAGCAATGAAAGAAGGGGCTTTTGATTACATTTCAAAACCGGTACGTCCCGATGAGCTTCTTGCGCTTATCAATAAAGCCTTGAGCGAAAACAAAGCCCCCACCAAGGATGCGGTTTCTCAAGGTGCAGCAAAGGATAAAACGGAAGTTTCAAAGAACACAAAACCGCCTAAATCTAAATCTACCGGTTATGTAAAAGGAGTGAGTGATACCTCAAGTAAACTCAATCAATATATAGATCTTGTAGCCCCCACAAATATGTCTGTACTTATTATAGGTGATAGTGGTACGGGAAAGGAATATGTCGCAAAAAATATTCACGATAAGAGTAAGCGTAAAGAACAACCCTTTATCGCCGTAGATTGCGGGGCCATTCCAAAGGAGATTGCGACAAGCGAATTTTTTGGTCATATTAAGGGTTCTTTTACAGGCGCCGTAAATGATAAAATAGGCCATTTTGAGGCCGCCAATGGAGGTACTATTTTTCTAGATGAAATAGGAAACCTAAGCTATGAACTCCAGGTACAGCTCTTGCGAGCCCTGCAGGAACGCAGAATAAAACCCGTGGGGAGCAATAATGAAATCAATGTGGATATTAGGGTGCTTGCAGCAACAAACGAAGATCTTGAGGAAGCAGTAAGGCAAGGGGATTTTAGAGAGGACTTATACCATAGGCTCAATGAATTTTCTATACAGGTGCCCCGCCTGGCCGATAGGCAAGATGATCTCATGCTTTTTGCGAATGTCTTTCTAGATAAAGCGAATAATGAACTTGAGAAAAATATAACCGGTTTTGACGAAGCTTCCATAAACGCCATGCAGACGTATGACTGGCCGGGAAATTTACGCGAACTTCAAAATACCATAAAACGCGCTGTATTGCTCACGGATTTAGATAAGATTGATCTGGATGTATTGCCCCGTGAATTAATACTTGCCAAAGATCAACCTAATCGTAATGATTATGGGCTGTTTAAAAGTAAGAATGAGGAAGAGATGATTCTCAACGCACTCGAAAATTCCGGAGGAAACAAAAGCAAGGCCGCGCGATTACTCAATATAGACCGCAAAACCCTCTACAATAAGCTTAAACACTATGATATAGATCTTTGATCTCTTCCTGGAGATTGATGAGCAGTTTATTGGTTTTTTGATTGACTACACGACCCAGTGATTGCAGTACTACTTTTGAGGTGCAAGGCAGCTCTGGACTTTCTAGTTTTTCTAATATGGTGATGATCTCTACCGCATGCAACTGCCGAAACATGGGTAGCATTTTGTGGGCTATTTTATTGATTTCATCACATTTTTTGCTTTCTAGCGCCGCGTTGAGATCATGAAGACTGTCTGTAGTGCTCTCTACAAAAACATTCAGGATAGATTGCAGGGAATCAGGATCTTGATCTGCAAAAAGTTTAAGATCTTCAAGTGTATATCCTTTTTCTGGATCTACTTTTATAGTATTTTCTGAAGTGGTTCTATCTGTTTGCGGTTCACTTTCATTGTGGGTAATAAGTCTCAGTAATTTTTGCGGTAAATACGGTTTTTTTAAACTGCCCGAAAAACCAAGCTGCTTATAATCTGAAGGTTTTAAACTTCCATTACCAGATAATGCATAAATCATTACGTTACGGTATTCTGGTTTTTTCCGTAGGGCCTTGATGAGGTCTATACCGTCCATTTCTGGCATTTGAATATCCGTAAGGATCAAGTCATAGGTATTCTTCTCTATAAGTTGAAGAGCTTCTATACCATTGCTTGCCGTATCATTATTTATGGAAAGATTGCCCACGATTTCCGTAGCAAGATTTAACTGGGACGGGTCATCATCAACGATCAAAACACGTTCTGGTGTTTTACCAGAGACTACTGGTACAGCCTCTTCTTTTGTGTATCCTTTTACCTCTTTTACGGGTATGTGAACTAAAAAGGTACTTCCTTTTCCCTTTTCGCTAGATAGCGTAATGCTGCCATGTAAGAGGTCTACGAGTCTTTTTGTAATGGCCAGCCCCAGGCCAAAACCTCCATAGGTTTGCTCTATGCGTTCATCTTCTTGGGTAAACTCCTTAAAGATAATATCCTGTTTTTCTTTATTGATTCCGATACCGGTATCGGTGATTTCAAAAAAAAGCGATTTGTGCTCGTTTTTCTGTGTAATACCCGCACGGATATTTACGCAGCCATGATCTGTAAATTTATAAGCGTTACTTATAAGGTTTGAGACAATTTGCTTAATCCTAAAAGGGTCACTGGTATAATAACCGTCAAGGTCTTTAGCCAGTGCCATATTTATTTTCAATCCCTCCTTGATTCTTGTGGGCAGTCCTACAATAGCAATGTCTTCTACTAGGTTTTTGGCATTAAAGGTAACCTGTTCTATGTGCACACGACCCGCTTCTAACTTTGAGAAATCAAGCAGATCATTTACCAGGCGCAAGATATATTCAGAAGATTTTTCTACATGGTTAAGGTAATTTTCCTGTTTGCCGTTCAAATCTGTTTTCTGAAGCAAATCTGTAAAACCTATCACGGTATTTAGTGGTGAACGCATATCATGGGTTATGGTGGCCATGAGCTGCTCCCTGCTTTTTAAAAGAGACCGCGCCACTGTATTGCTTTTCTCCAGTTGTAAACTGTATTTCTGACTTTTGGATGCATCCCGAAATACCATGATCACAAAACCGAGTGCCAGAAAAATACTCACTCCCCCTATGATTTTTAAGGTTTTTGAGACTTCACCTATTTTGGAACGCAATTCCCGCTCCCGGTCTTGGGCCGAGAGCGTTCCTTCCCGTTCTAGAGAAACAAGAAGATTGCGTATTTTTTGGCTGATATTACGGTCATTGGTAAAAAGGATATCTTCCCTTTTTATAATATTCATTTCCAGGCTCTTTTGTCGTCGTCCCAGTTTTGTAAGTGCTTCTTTTACGGATTCCGCCAAATTGGTCATGTTCTGATCGGCCTCAATATTATCACGGCGGATATATTCCATATAATCCACAATGGCGCGTTTTACACGGGGGTTGACAGACTCTAGCTTGGGGTCGTTTGCATAATCTTCAAAATAAATATCCTTTTTCCCGAGTTCGTCAAGTGCTTCTGCGTAAAAATCACGGTTAAACTGCTCTTTGCGCAGATCGACCATGGCCTTCATATTTTCGGTTTTCTGTTTCAGGCCTATTTTTATGCTATCTAACTGGCTGGTCTGTGCAGAAGTGTCTGTGATTTTTGCGAGCGAGTCTATTTGTATAACAATGCTGTCTGTATAGGCCTGATAACGTTTAAACTGGTCTGTATCTCCTGTAGCCATGGCAGAACGCCCCACGGTTTCTGCCTCATAGAGCAGGCTCAGGGCATTGCTGATGTAAGTGAGTTTACGGTTGGCAGATTCTTTTTCCCTGGCGGGATAAACAAATGCCTTTACCTGAGGATAGACCAGCCAAGCGGCAAAACCAACGAGCAGCGCCAGCAATAGGTAGCCAAAAATCACCTTAAAGGTTATGGATTGTTTAGTGTTCTTCATAAAAAATCATTCCTTCTAGAACCCCTTGTTTTTTGATAATCAAAGGATTGTTTGATAGCTAACGTAAAAATAGCAGACAGCTTATTAAAAGTGACTAAAAATTCGACAAAAACAGTAAATATTTGACTATTTTCGCTATTAAATCTCAAAGGGGTGCTTAAACTTCTTGTTTTTTAAGTTTAAAAACAAGAAAGCGAGCTGAGATCATACCCAATGAACCTGGGCGGATAATGCCGCCAAGGGAATGCCACCAACTTTTTAAGTTTATGGGGCAGACATTGCAATATATAATTTAATAGTAACACAGAATAATGGCCCCTTTTATTCGTAAAAATCTTTTACGGATGAAAACACTTTTATTCGCTTGTGGTGCTGCACTTTTAACGTATAGTGCGCGCGCCCAGCAGGTCACAGACACGACCAAAACCGAAAAACTGGACGAAGTGCTCGTTAAAGCAGTGCGCGTAGATGCAGACTCGCCCATCACCTTCAGTAATCTCTCAAAAGAGGAAATCAACGAGCGTAACCTGGGGCAGGATCTGCCTATTTTACTCAATTACTTACCTAGTGTGGTAACCACTTCAGATGCGGGAGCAGGGGTGGGCTATACGGGTTTTCGCGTTCGTGGAACAGGAAATCAGGGAATTAATGTGACCATCAACGGCATCCCTTACAACGACACGGAAAGTTTGGGAAGTTTTTTTGTGAATCTTCAGGACTTTAGCAGCTCGGTGCAAAGCTTACAATTGCAGCGAGGTGTAGGTACTTCGTCTAATGGAGCAGGGGCTTTTGGCGCCAGCCTTAACATCCTTACTGAAGCTCTGGGTGACAAAGCCTATGCAGGGGTCAGTGCTTCAGGTGGTTCTTTTAATACGCGCAGGGCCAATGTTAAATTTGGAACCGGACTTATCAATGATCATTACAGTTTCTCCGGTAGGCTTTCCACTATAAAGTCTGACGGTTATGTAGATCGCGCCAGTTCAGATTTAAAATCCTATTATTTACAAGGAGGTTATCGGGACGAAAATACATTAATTAAAATCATAGGTTTTGGTGGTGCTGAGGTAACCTATCAATCCTGGAATGGTATAGATGCAGAAACCTTAGCGACAGACAGAACGTTTAACCCCATAGGTTTTCAATATGATGACGCTGGCAATCTTAAAGGTTTTTATGACAATCAGGTAGATGATTATAAGCAAGATCATTTACAAATACTTTGGAATCAGAGATACGATGGTGGCTGGTCTACTAACTTAAGCTTAAACTATACCATAGGTCGTGGGTTTTTTGAAGAATATGTTGACTCCTGGTATTATGCAAATGTAAATTTCTCTAATGATGCCACATTTGATTTTCTGGGCTGGGAGCCTTATGAGGTAAATGGAAACTTACAAACAGATACTGATCTTATAAGACGTCGCTGGTTAGATAACCGCTATTATGTGGCAAATCTAACTACCAATTACAAAACTGAAAATCTGGATTTTGATGCAGGTCTTTTTGGTAGTATTTATACTGGGGACCATTTTGGAGAAATTACCTGGGCACGTTATTTTTCGCAAACTGAAGAAGAAGGATATCGTTATTATTCTGGTACTGCCGATAAAAATGAATTTACCGCTTTTGCGAAAGCTACCTGGAGGGTTGATGATACCTGGAGTGTTTTTGGAGATTTGCAACAGCGTTTTATTACTTATGAAACAGATGGTCTTAGCGATAATACAATCCCTTTTCTAATCGATAAAAACTATTCTTTTTTCAACCCTAAGGCAGGGGTGACCGTTACTTTAGACGCGTCCAGTAATGTTTACGCTTCGTATGCCAGAGCCAACCGCGAGCCTAACCGAACCGATTTTGAAAATGGAGATCCCGTGCCTGAAACGCTAAATGATTTCGAATTGGGCTATCGTTTTACAAAAGAAAGAACCCGTATATATGCGAATTTATATTATATGGATTATCGCGATCAGTTGGTATTAACCGGTGCGATTGACGATGTAGGGGCAGCCATACGTCAAAATAGCGGTTCCAGTTACCGGCTGGGGCTTGAAGTAGAGGCGGGTTTTCAGTTAGGAAATCAATTTACAATATCACCTAATATAACCTTGAGTACTAATAAAAACAGGGACTTTTTCTTCCAAAGAGATGGAGTTCTGCAAAACTTAGGGAATACGAATATTTCATTTTCTCCAAATGTAGTTGCTGGTAACCGCTTTGACTTTTATCCGGTTGAGAATCTAAGATTATCACTGCTGTCTAAATATGTGGGAGAACAATATCTGGGGAATATAGATGCGGAAAGCTCAAAGCTAGATGCTTATTTCATAAATGATTTTAATGCTCAGTACGATTTAAAGGGCATCGGCTTTGCAAAATCAATCACGCTTACGGCTTTGGTAAATAATATTTTTAGTGAAGAATATGTATCTAACGGTTATTTCTTTACCTACGATGACGATTCCATAAACCCGGGTACCGTGACTACGGTTGAAGGTGCAGGCTATTATCCGCAGGCAAAAATCAATTTTCTTGTAGGTGCGACTATTTTATTTTAACTAACAAAAATACCCGCAAGAAAAAAAACCGGTACAGTTTAAGACTGTACCGGTTTCCTTTTTTTTAAATAATTTAAGCAGTGCTTATGAAGCCGATACTGTTTCTTCTTTATAGAAATGTACATCGCGCTGTGGGAATGGAATTACGATACCCTGCGCTTCAAGCCTTTTTTTACCTTCTTCAAGAATAAACCAACGCAGTGCCCAGAAATTGTCATTGGTAGCCCAGTATCTCAGTGAAAGATTTACAGAGCTATCGGCCAGTTCTGCCAGTACAATCATAGGTTCTGGATGGGGATCGTGCAATACGGTATCCTGCTCATTAACCAGTTCCAATAGAATTTCTTTGGCCAGTTTTATATTACAATCGTAAGAAATACCCCAGGTCATCGCTTCGCGTCGTATTCCTTCAGCACTGTAATTGATGATATTATCATTAGACAGTTTTCCATTAGGAATAACAGCTAGTTGGTTGCCAAAAGTGGTCATTCTGGTATTAAAAATAGATATTTCCTTAACGGTACCATCAATACCCTGAGCAGAGATAAAATCACCTACTTTAAAAGGTTTTAACAGAAGGATGAGCACACCACCAGCAAAATTCGCCAGCGAACCCTGTAAGGCCAGGCCTATGGCAAGTCCTGCAGCACCTATGATAGCAACCAGTGAAGTAGTGGCTACACCCAGCTGGGTGATTACAAGAACAAATAGTATAATTTTTAAAGACCAGTTGATCAGGTCTGCAATAAATTTTTCTAACGTAACATCATATTCCTTCTTTTTGAAAAACTTTTTTACAAGCCGATTAATGAGTTTTATTAGCCAGAAGCCAATAAGTATCATTAAGATGGCGGCTATTAAATTCGGCAAAAAGTCGATTACTTTTTCAATGGCCTGATTGGCAAATTTTTCGTAATCTTCTGGAATTATGGTCATATTAAATGTCTTTTTTGCAAATTTAGGGTTATTGCACTAACCTTCAAATCTTAAACGTTAATTAAAGCTCAATTCTCGAGTAGCGGTAGGGCTTCTTTTACAGTTTGGACTGGTAATTTACAGGCGCGGTTCGTGCAAATATAGATCCAAGTTTGCTTCTCGTCCCACCGGCCTTCAAAAAGGTCTAGATAGTCTTCATTTTTATCAGTTGCCGCGATAACCGCATTTGGAATATAATAATTCTGAAGTGCTTTAAGGTGCTCTTTTGCTTGTTTACCGGTTATGACGATTTCATAAAAAGGATCGGTAAAATTGAGCATGAGGTCTAACCAATTGCTGTAGCCACCGGGATAGGAGTTTATTTCAGTAGTTACATTGAGCAGCATCTGGCCAGCTTTTTCAATATAATCTTCATTAAAAGCGATATGGCCCAGTTTGTACAGGTTTTTCGCCATAATAGAATTAGATGCGGGAATCACATTGTCTTGGTATTCCACATTCCTCATGATCAGTTCTGGATCTTCATCTGAAGTGAAATAGAGCATGCTATTTTCGGCATTTGTAAAGTGTTTTAGGGTATAATCAGTCAATTTTTGGGCATGATCAAGCCATTTTTTATCTGTGGTGACTTCATAAAGCGCGATAAAACCTTCTATAACCGAGGCATAATCTTCCAGATAGGCATTAATGGTGCTTTTGCCTTTTTTATAATTACGGTATAGGCTTCCATCCTGTTTAAGTTGCTTATCTACAATAAAGTTTGCATTGGCGAGGGCAAGCTCTAGAAATTCAGGCTCGTCAAAACTTTTGTAGGCATCTGTGAGTCCACTTATGGTGAGCCCGTTCCACCCGGTGAGAATTTTATCATCCAGGCGTGGCACGTTCCTTTTTTCGCGAACGTCTAATAATTTATCTTTCCAGGCAGCTTTCTTTTCCGCGAAAGCGGTAGCATCTAAGCCGTGCTCTTTGATAAAAGCTGCATCTTCATCCTGGCGTATCAGCACGTAGTTATTGTGTTCCCACAAGCCATAGTCGTTTACATTATAATACTGAGAAAAAAGTTCATACGTATTGCCCAAAAGTTCCTTCAGTTCTTTTTTGTTCCAAATATAATACGCGCCTTCTTCCAGCTCGTTCTGATCGTTCCTACTATCTGCGTCAACTGCGGAATAAAAACCGCCACTTTTATCGAGCATTTCCCGTTTTAAAAATGCAACAATGCCATACACCGTTTCTTTATATAGCGGTTCTGGACGGGTGAGATACGCATTACTGTATAGACCTAGCAACTGGGCATTGTCGTAGAGCATTTTTTCAAAATGGGGAATATGCCACTTCATATCTGTGCTGTAACGCGAAAAACCACCACCTATCTGGTCATACACCCCACCAAAGGCCATTTGTTGTAACGTGGTGTGCACAAAATCAGCCAGTTCTTTATCTTCTTCCTGATGTGCGTAGCGCAATAGAAATGCGTAATTATTTGGCATCATAAATTTTGGGGCACGGCGCATGCCACCCTGTAAGGTATCAAAACTTTTTGACCAGGTCTCGATGCTTGAAGTAAGCATACTTTTGTCAAAATCCAGCGGACCTTTTTGCGGTTCTATGACGCCCATACCTTTGAGACCCTGTTCTAGTTTATCGGCATATTCTACCAGTTTTTCGGGGTTTTCAGCATATATTTTGGCGATTTGCTCCAGCGCATCCACCCAGTTTTCCTTCGGGAAATAAGTGCCGCCCCACACCGGTCTGCCATCTGGAAGGGTGATGACATTAAGTGGCCAGCCGCCCTGTCCCGTCATGAGCTGTACGGCGTTCATATAAATGTTATCTACATCGGGGCGTTCTTCACGATCTACCTTTATAGTTACATAATTTGTGTTCATCACCGCTGCGACGGTAGTATCTTCAAAGCTTTCATGTTCCATAACGTGGCACCAGTGGCAAGAGCTATACCCTATGCTTACGATCATCAGTTTATGTTCTTCCTTGGCCATTTGCTTTGCGGTATCTCCCCAGGCTTGCCAGTTTACCGGATTATGGGCATGCTGTAGCAGGTAAGGGCTCGTCTCATTGATAAGGGAATTGGTGTGCTTATACTTCACGGTGGTGTCTTTTTTGGTTTGACAAGATAGGGGCAGCATGCTCAGCAACAGGAGCAGAATAAGATAAAAATGAGGTTTATGGTGCATTGAAAACGTATAGGAACAAATATTCCGTTACCAGAACACTGATAACGGAATATACTATATTTATGAGCTGCAAAAATTAATTGACCTCAAAAGAGATTTTAAGGTTCACCCTATATTCTGTAATGGTATCGCCGGTCACAACAGCACTTTGCTCTTGTACATAAGCAGAACGAATGTTTTTTACTGTTTTTGCAGCGTGTTTTACACCATTTGCAGTGGCTTGTTCCCAGCTCTTATTAGAGCTTGCCATTATTTCCAATACTTTTAAAACTGCCATGATTTTATATTTTCGTTAATTTTTAAGTTAGATTTATAATATACGACAATTCAGGCTGCTTTAAAAAACAAAATATTGTTAATTGGCTTTCGTATAATTAGCCATTAATGGCATCTACCCGGTTAATTTTGCCCTGCATCATCTCTTTAAGCATGGTTTCTATCCCATTTTTTAACGTAAATGTGGAAGATGGGCAACCGCTGCAAGCTCCCTGAAGGATGACCTGCACGTTCTTAGTCTGCGGATCATAATGTTTAAACAAAATATTTCCGCCATCACTGGCCACTGCGGGTTTTACGTATTCTTCAATAATATTAACAATCTCTTTTGAAATATCATCCAGATGCTCAAAATCTTCTTCTTTCTTGCTTTCGGCCTGTTTTGGGGTCTGTACTAGGTTATCTGCAACAATATCCTTCCCATCTGAGATATAATTTTTTATAAATTCGCGCACTTCATGAAATACATCATCCCATTCTACAATGTCATATTTTTGAATACTCACATAGTTTTCAGCTAAAAAAACTTCTTTTACGAAAGGGAAATTGAACAACGCCTGTGCAAGTGGTGCGTCTTTAGCTTCGTCTATGTTTTTAAATTCAAGAACAGCGGCCACTATTTTTTTATTGGTCACAAACTTAAGTACGGCAGGGTTTGGCGTACTTTCGGCATAAACGGTAACGGGTATTTTTTTTGCGGTGGTTTCTGTAATCACCACGACGCCATTATCATTGAGGTAATCTTCAATCTGTTGAGAAAGCTCGTCCTGTATGTCAATCCACTCTACAATATTATATTTTTCGACCGCGACAAAATTTTGTGCGATATATACCGTTTTCACAAACGGAAGATAGAACAGTTGCTGAGCCAATGGCGAATTGGCCGCTTCCTCTATGTTTTTGAATTCAAAACTTTCATGTTTTACCAAAAAAGAGTCGGCTTCAAATTTTTTGATGGCATCATTAGAGGTAGGGGTTATGGAAATGCTGAATGTACTCATGGTTTTAAATTTTGGCAAATTTAGGTAAAAGAACGCGCATTGAGTTTGATAATCTTACTTATCAGCGTTTAAACTGAACGAATTTATTTAGATTTACAGCCTTGTAAGAATCAACGCGCAAACGCGTAGATGATGTTGAACGTAAATGCTTTAACGCGCATATTTTGAAAAAAATTATTTTTGTATTCTTTATAGTATTAACTGCCGTTGTGCACGCTCAAGAGGGAATCCCAGTATATTCAGATTATCTGTCTGATAACCTGTACCTACTGCATCCCTCAATGGCCGGAGCGGCAAATGCAAACCAAATTCGACTTACGGCAAGGCAGCAATGGTTTGACGTAGATGACGCGCCCAACTTACAAACGCTTAGCATTAATGGTCGCGTGAGCGATAAAATAGGCCTGGGCGCGATTGTTTTTGCAGATCAAAACGGTTATTTTTCACAAACCGGATTTTACGGAAGTTTTGCCTATCATATTTTAATGTCCCGTAATACTGTAGACCTCAATCAATTTTCTTTTGGTGTGAGTGTGGGCGTTTTGCAAAACACACTTGATGAAGGTGATTTTGATCTACGTAATATAGACCCCATTATTACCGGTGGAAATCCTACGGATACGTTTTTTAATGTAGACATTGGTATGTCATACTATTTTTTAGATTTTTTCGCGCATGCGACCGTAAAAAATGTCCTGCCGCGTAACCGCAAGATTTTTACCGAAGAATTTGAATCCAGCAACCAGCGTCGTTATATCGCTTCGGCTGGATATACTTTTGGCCGCGGCGGTGCATGGAAATATGAGCCTTCTGTCATGTTTCAAGCCACAGAGCAAACTCAGGAAGTTACTGGTGACCTCAACTTCAAGTTGTATTATGACTTAGAATGGGGTACGTTATGGGGCGGTGCTTCTTATAGAAGAAGTTTTGACGGTGCCGAATATACAGATGATGGCATGACGGTACAAAGTCAAAAATTACAATATATTACGCCTTTGCTGGGTGTGAATTATAAAAATTTCCTTTTCAGCTATACCTATTCGTATCAGAGCAATAGTGTGGTGCTTTCCAATGGTGGCTTTCACCAAATCACGCTGGGCTATGATTTTGGCAAACGCAAGGAACCTTACGACTGTTATTGCCCTGCGATCAACTAGAAATCAAGATAAGATATTGCTGTGTCTCGACCAATGCCTTGGGTCAATTGTCGTAATACCGCGGTTTCGGTGTTTGTGAATAATTGGTGCTTTGCTGTATTTTCAGCTGCCGCTGAAGATATATTGTAACGCGTTAATAGCGTTTTGATCTGTCTGGCCACTGCTGCGCCAGAGTCTATGATGGTCACTTCCAGTGGAAGCAGATCCTGAAGTGCATCTATAAGATAGGGGTAGTGGCTACAGCCCAAAACCAAATAGTCTATATGGGCAGCAATCATCGGTTTTAAGTAGTTTTTGAGCAATTTCCGTGTTTCTACGGTATTTATCTCGCCAGCTTCTATACGTTCTACGAGTCCTGTTCCCACGACTTCTATGACCTTGATATCACTCGCGTAATTACTTGATGTTTTTGCAAAGAGTGCGCTGCTCAGGGTACCTTTAGTTGCGAGGATACCTATGGCTTTATTTTTTGAGGAAAGCGCTGCCGGTTTGAGTGCTGGTTCAATTCCAACAAAGGGCAGGTCAAAATGATTTCTTAGATACGAAATCGCATTTGTTGTGGCGGTATTGCAAGGAACCACAATCATTTTACAGCCAAAATCAATCAATTTTCGGGTGTTTTTAACCGATAATTGAATGATTTCTGAAGCGCTCTTCTCACCATAAGGTGCGTTAATGCTGTCGGCAAGATAAATCGTGGACTCATTGGGAAGCAGTTGTACTGCTTTCCGCCAGATGGACGTACCGCCCACCCCGCTGTCAAAAAAACCTATGGGACTGTTATTTGCCATGCCCTAAAAATAAGAAAACCGCCTCAAAAGGGCGGTTTTTCAGTGATATTCAATGATATTTTAAATACCCAATGATTTTTTTACGTCGTCCATGAGGTCATAACCGTCTGCTAGTAAAAGGCCGGTCCCTGTAGTACTATCAAGTACATAGTTGTAGCCTTTATCACGTGCTACTTTTTGAATAGCGGTGCGCGCTTTTTCGTAAACAGGCTTTAAAAGATCTGATTCTTTTTTCTGCATGTCCTGCATAGCAGTCTGGCGGTATTCTACGATCTTGTTTCGTGTAGTTTCTACCTCTTGCTGACGCTGTAGGTTTTCTTCGTCAGTTTTTGTTTCGGCTTCGCGGCTGTAGCGCTCCATGGTTTTTTGCAGTTCCTGTCCCATGTTTTGCATTTCCGCTTCATAAGAAGATTGAATTTTTTGCATTTCTGCTTGGGCAGATTTAAATGCAGGCATTTGCTCAAGTAATTCTTGAGTTGCGATATGAGCAATCTTAGAATCCTGCGCTTGCGCAATTCCGTTCATTCCTAGCATCAAAGCAATCGCTAAAACTAAGGTTTTCATTTGTTTCATTTTAAAAGTAATTTAATGGTAAGTGTTATATAATTATGTACGTTTTAAGCGCCGTATGCTGCCTTATTTTAAGGCCACCCTACGGCAAAAGGTGTTTTTTATTAATTTATTGAATCTCTCTTGCGCTGTCTGGACTGTATAACAGAATCTTTTATGCGTTGTCTGGCCTGAAGGATTGAATCCCTTCTGGCCTGGCGCGCCTTTAATAAAGCCTGGCGGCGTTCTTCTGCCGTAGGCTGATTGTTTTCCTGTTGAGGGGCTACAGATTCGCCTGCACCGGTATTTCGGTTTTCACGGGCGTCTGTAATAGAATCCCTACGTTGTTCCCGTTCTTGCAGAATACGCTGGCGGCGTTCTTCAAACTCTCTCTTCTTGGCAGCGCGCAGCGAATCCCGTTCTGCCTTGCGGTCTTGAATAAACTGCTCACGCTCATCTTGTTTGGCTTCGGCCTCTTTTTCCCGCTCTGTGACCTCGCGATTTTCTTCTACTGTGCGAGCCTCATCGCGTTCCAGTTCTTTACGGTCATCGCGATTATTGACCTGTTTTCGGTTTGACGCACGGTTAATGCTGAGAAGTACCTGATCACTTACATCATTGCGTTCGTTAGCGTAAAGCATCACAAGATCTGAAGCTTTATCAAAGATAAAATCATATTTGCGCGCTTCGGCGAGTTCTCGTACCGCGTTGAATACCTGATCCTGTACAGGCTCTACAAGCGTGCGGTTTTGAATAGCGAGATCCCCGCGGGGGCCAAAGCGTTTTTGTTGATACTCAAACAGTTCATTTTCTACAAAGGCAATCTCTTCTTCCCGTTCGGTAATAAGTTCTTCGGTGAGCAGTACGCGTTCATTTTCGAGTGTTTTTTTCATTTGCGCGATGCTGCTCTGCTTTTTTTCGATCTCAATCTGCCACTGGTCAACCTTGGCATCTAACTGCGTTTGGGCTTCCTGATATTCAGGTACATTCTCAAGAATATAATCCATATCGATATAGCCTATGCGCATACTGCGCTGTGCATTTGCGCAAAAACCTGTTAAAAGGAGTAAAAAACTCAATAAAAAGGCTGTTTTTCTCATAAGCAGAATGGTATTAGAAAATATCGTACCAAATTTAAAGGACTTCTTTAAGTTATCTTGTTTTTTAATTAAAACTGTTGACCTATAATAAAGTGCGTTTCCCAACCATTAGGACCTACAGTACCCGGTATGGGGTCAAATCCATAACCAAAATCAATACCCAACAGGCCAAAGGCGGGCATAAATATACGAATTCCCGCTCCCGCTGAACGGTTTAACAAGAACGGATTATAATCCCGAAAATTGTCGTAGCTAGAACCACCCTCTGCAAAGGTAAGCATGTAAATGGAAGCCGAAGGTTTCAGCGTGATGGGGTAGCGCAGTTCAAACTCAAACTTGTTATAGAGTGTGGCGCCATCGTTTTGCGTCAAGGTAGTGTTAGTCTGATCGCGATCTATGGGTACAACCGATTGGTTGGGATACCCACGAAGACGGATCACTTCACGACCATCTAACGCGTAACCGCCTAAACCATCACCACCCAGAAAGAAGCGGTCAAAAGGCGGAATGCCGCGGTCGTTATTGTAAGCGCCAAGGAAACCAAATTCCATTTTACTGCTCAATACCAGTTTTCCAATTAATGAAGTAAACCATTGCCCCTCCATTTTTACCTTGTAATATTCGAGCCAGTTGAAGCGTTCTTGGTCAATCTCACCTATACGTTCCCTCGCTGCTGCATTGTTAGCTTGATCTGCTGCATAGGCTGCCGCAAGCGGTGCGCGTTCTTCAGCGAGAGCTTTATAATCTACTCCGTTAAACAGGGAATAAGGCGGGGTTAATTTTGCAGTAAGACTGAATTTTGAACCACTGCGTGGAAAGATGGGGTTTGCATCTCCCTGATTTCTCGAAATCCCTACGGTATAGGCTAGGTTTTCTGATGAACCGTTACCAAAGGTAAAGAGTCCCACATTATAATTTTTGAGGTCAAAATGCTGAAAACTGAGGGCGTGAGAAATATAGAAGTAGGGATCTGGTCGCTCTAGACGCGTGCTGATACCAATAGATCCACCGGTAATAGTAAAGCGCTGGTCTTTATCTGCTTCTGCACGTCTTCCGTTACTATAATCATAGCGAAACTGTGTACTGTGGCTAAACGAAACAGAAGCCTGTACCGGTTTTTTACCGCCCAGCCAGGGTTCGGTAAGCGAGGCGCTGTAGGTACGGTAAAAGGTACTTGCCTGGGCGCGTAGGCTAAACTGCTGGCCGTCACCCATGGGAAGGGGTTTATACGCTTCTTTATTAAATATATTCTGGATGGAAAAGTTGTTAAAAGTTAGCCCTAGTGTTCCCACAAAGCCACCGCCACCGTAACCACCCTGCAGTTCAATTTGACTGGCACCTTGCTCTACAAGATCGTAGTTAATGTCTATGGTGCCGTCGTTAGGATTGGCGTTAAGAAACTCAGGATTCAGTTGTTCAGGATCAAAAAATCCGGTTTGCCCAAGTTCGCTTACGGTTTGCAATACTGCCGCCTGACTGTACCGTTGCCCGGGGCGGGTACGTAAGTTTCGGTAGATAACCCTATCTTTAGTCTTGTCGTTTCCAGATACCGTTATGCGGTCAAAAAAGGCCAATTTTCCTTCGGTTATACGTATTTCAAAATCTATGGTATCATTTTGTACATCTACTTCTACAGGGTTAATGCTTGAAAAGAGATAACCATTGTTTTTATACAGGTTAGAAAGGTCATCTGCTTGTGGGTCACCTCCCTTGGAAATTCGATTTTTCAGCAGGACGCCATTATACACATCCCCTTTGGAGAGGCCTAGTTGGCGCTGTAGTTCAGTATCGGTATATACAGAGTTTCCTATAAAATCAATATCACCTATATAATACTTCTCACCTTCCTCTATATTAAGATTCAGGGAAATGCGATCGTCGCTGTTGCGTATCAAGGTGTCTGAAACGATACGCGCGTCACGGAAGCCCTTTTCCTTATACTTATCAACAATGCTCGTTTTATCTGTTTCGTAATCTTCTTCAATATACTTAGAGCGTTTCCAGAATCGGAAAAAGTTGCGCTGCTTGGTCTTTTTCATCTGCTTGCGCAGCTTGGCATCAGAGAGCTGCTCATTGTTCTCAAAGTTGATGTCCTTGATCTTTACTTTGCCGCTCTTTTCGATATTTATCAACATATTCACCTTTTTTGAGGTCGTTGAAGTATCTTCTACGGGCTTGGTAAGTATGGTTACATTGGAGTTGAGGTAGCCCTCTTTTTTATATTTGTTTTCAATATAAAATTTGGTCTTGGTGATAAGGTTTTCGGTAACTTTTGTGCCTTTTTTAAGCTCATTATCCTCAATTAGATCCTTGGTCTTTTTCTCTTTTATACCCGTAAACGTAATGGTGTTGAGCTCTGGCACTTCTTCTACACTTAACTCGAGGTCAACGACATTGCCGCGCACCTCTTTAACATTAAGGCTTATATCGCTAAAAAGGCCAATGGCCCATAACTTCTTAATAACGTCGCTTATACGATCACCAGGAAGGTACACAAGCTCTCCAGTTTTTAGGCCTGTGTAAGCTATGATCGTCTGCTCATTGTATTGCTGGGAGCCCACTACGCTAATAGTACCTATTTTATACTGTTTTCCTTCACCGGCTAGCGGGGTAGTCTGGGCTTGTGCTATGGTGGTATGGATAAAGCAGTATAAAAGGACTGCGGTAATAAGGCTTGCTTTGATGGGCATCTGCTCAATTAATTTGCTCACTCGTCTTTCCAAATCGTCTTTCTCTTTTCTGATAATTATAAATTGCTTCGTACAGATGTTCTTTTTTAAAATCGGGCCATAGGACAGGGGTAAAGTAAAGTTCTGCATAAGCAATCTGCCAAAGCATAAAATTACTAATGCGCTGCTCTCCACTTGTTCTTATCAACAGGTCAACGTCTGGCAAGTCATGGGTGTACAAATGTTTCTTAATGACTGCATCGTCAATTAAATGTGGCGAAATTAAGTCTTTTTTAACTTTAAGGCTTATTTCCTTTACTGTTTTTATTAATTCTTCGCGGCCCCCATAACTCAGCGCCAGGGTTAGCGTCATACGCGAATTGCCTTTTGTCTTATCAATAACTTCGTTAAGTTCCTGCTGTGCTTTTTCCGGAAGCGAAGTCAGATTGCCAATGGCCCGTAGCGAAATATCGTTGTCCTGTAAGGTTTTTATCTCCTTTTTTAGGGAAGAAACGAGTAATTTCATAAGGGTATCGACCTCAATTTTGGGACGGTTCCAGTTTTCGGTGGAAAAGGTGTACAGCGTAAGGTATTTTACGCCCAGTTCTGCACTGGATTCTACCGTTTGTCGAACGGCTCGCGTACCTTTTTTATGCCCGGCCACCCTTAAAAGCCCTTGCCCTTTTGCCCAGCGCCCATTACCGTCCATGATCACGGCGATATGCTGTGGAAGTTTTGACTTGTCTATTTCCTCAATAAATTCCATGGATGATTGATTAAAAACCGCAATAACAAGGTTGTCTGCCAAAGGTGTAGGTAAGTATTATACCACTGAATACATACCAGTCATTATTATTTGGGTTGCCAAAAGGACCTGAATCTATTTCGGGTCCCGGGTCACTTCCGTCTATATTATCTGTAAGCATATAACGCGCACCTATTTCGGCAGATAAAATAAGGTGGCGGCTAATGGCTTGTTTGTACCCTAGCGCAATAGGGATGGAAAAATCAAATTCCTTTCCAAAATCCCTCAACACAAGTTCTCCCTGCTCGTTGAAGCCCTGACCGTATTCCTTGTGGTAAAAATAATTTACCCCGGCAAACAGATACGGCGTGCCCGGCAAGCTAAAACCACGGGTCATGTCAAATTCCCAAAAGGTATATTCTATCCCCAGGGAAGCTTCTACAAACGGACTGTCAAAAGAAAGGCCCCGCTGCTGGCGGCTGGTTTCATCAGAATCCAGATCGTTTGCCTTAATATCACCAACCAATATGCTTGCCCTAAAAGAGTGCCGCGGACTGCGGTTCCATTTTACGATTCCGCCAAAAGCGGGCGCATTGGGATAGATATAATTTGTCCTTCCCACATCACCTATATAATTGAGGCCACCAGCCATAACACCTATCTCATAGGTTTGGGCGACTGCCGTGCAGCAACAAATCATGGCGATTAATACAACCGTCAAATACTTCATAGGCTTCAAAAAGTTTGCAAATATAACAATTATGTGCAAGCCCATGGCAAAGCATGGACGGGTCTTTCTGATAAACAGTAAATACAGCTTATTATTGCACTAATTGCGCTTATCTTCTCCCCATAAAAGCTTTTTACGCAGTGTAGTAAGAAACGTATCTTTTTCAAGAACGACCAGCTTAATGGTAAAAGGGGCTTTTTTTAAATGTATTGTAGTCTCTACGGGCAGTGTGGCTATGCGTGAATCGAGTGATACCAAATGATCTTTTTCCCTACCGGAAACCCGTATGGTGATTTTGGTGTCATCTGGCACCACAAGCGGTCTTGCATTGAGGTTATGGGGGGCGATGGGAGTGAGTATAAAACTGGGTGTCATGGGCATAATTACAGGGCCACCACAGCTTAATGAATATCCCGTAGAACCGGTAGGGGTAGATATAATGAGACCGTCTGCCCAATAACTGGTAAGCTTTTCACCATTCAGGTACGTTTCTACAGAAATCATGGAGGTGCTGTTTTTCCTGCTTACCGTAATTTCGTTCAACGCAAAATTAAGTGCGCCGAAATCCCCCTTGTCGTTCTCGATTTCCAGACTGATGAGCGAGCGCTCGGTGATGCTGTAATTATTGTCAAAAATATCTTGAATACTGTCGGCAAGCTGTTCTTTTTGTACAGAAGCCAAAAATCCCAAGCGGCCGGTATTGATACCTACAATGGGTATATTTAGATCTCGAATATAGGTTATGGTCTGTAGAATAGTGCCGTCACCGCCTATACTGAAAAACAGGTCGTAACTGGTGTCCAGCTCTTCAAATGTGGTAAAATGAGAATAGGTTTTGCTAATCTCTTCATTCTCATTGATGAGTTTGAGAAAATCTTCTTCAATGATGACCTCCACATCTTTTTGATCAAGAATATCCAGCAATTGCTGCACATAAATCCCAGAGTTTTTGTGGTAGAATTGTCCGTAGATGCCTACTTTCATGCCTGATGAATTTCTCAGCTTATATATTCAAATATTTTTCGAGGTAATCTGAGCGTTCACGCAGATCAATGAGGTAAGAATCTTCCTGATGTTCTGAAAGCACTTGATATCCATAACGCCTAAAAGCCTGAAGGAGGGCATTGAGCCCTATTTCGCCGCCCACTTTTAAGGATATTTGTACCATGTCCTGATCAATTTTTGATATAAAGGCACCTAATAGTCTCCCTTCGTTAGACTCTACAATCTGACTTATTTCACTAAAACTGTAGTCAAAAATGCCTTTTTCAATGACCAAAATATCGCCTTCTTCGCTCAAAAAAGGCGTTTGGTTGAAATAATTCATGACGTCCTTTAGTTCATAATAGCCCAAGTACCTGTTCTGTGCGTCAAGTACCGGCATGATGTTCGTTTCATTTTGACCAAAGGACTCTAGTGTATTTAACCAATTAGAACCCTCGCGGACAAAAAAGCCCTCGTACAAATGCGTTTGCTTGTCAAGGGGTTCTTCCGCCTCATGGCAATGCACATCGTTTTCTGCAAGGCAACCTATATAGATGCCATCACGCATCACGGGGATGTGCGAATAGGTGGTCTGTGAGAAAAGTTCTTGCGCCTCTCCAATTTTGCTACTTTCGGTTATGGGCGACACATCATTTATAATATAATCAGTTAGAGTCATAGCAAGGTTTTCTGCAATTTAATTAAAAAAACAAGGCCAAGCCTAGGGTACTTCGTATTTTTGTCGCACAAAGCTAGATTAAATAACAATGACAAAATTAAGCGTTAACGTAAATAAGATTGCCACCCTGCGCAATGCACGCGGCGGCAATATACCTAACCTGGTTCAGGTAGTGCGGGATATAGAGCGTTTTGGCGCGCAGGGTATTACCATCCACCCGAGGCCAGATGAGCGTCATATTCGGTATGAAGATGCCAGGGACCTTAAAAAAGTGGTGAGCACAGAGCTGAATATAGAGGGCAATCCACTAGAAAAATTCATCAATTTGGTGCTTGAGGTAAAACCCGATCAAGTCACCCTGGTTCCCGATGCTGTTGATGCCATTACCTCAAACGCTGGCTGGGATACCCTTAAAAACCAGTCATTTCTAAAAGAAGTGATCTCGGAATTCAAAAAAAATGGCATACGCACCTCTATTTTTGTGGATCCTGACGCCAAAATGATAGAAGGGGCAAAAGAAACCGGGACAGACCGTATTGAACTCTATACGGAAGCTTTTGCCAGCGGATTTGCAAATGGGAATAAAAATGCGGTAAAACCTTACGTAGAGGCTGCCTTGCTTGCAGATGATATGGGGCTGGCAGTTAATGCCGGTCATGATCTTTCCCTTGATAATCTGGAGTTCTTTAATAACAGTGTGCCCAATCTTATGGAGGTTTCCATAGGTCATGCGCTCATTGCCGAAGCGCTCTATCTAGGCCTTGAGGAAACGATTAGTCAATATCTTGAAAAGTTAAGATGAAAGAACTCTACAGTAATATATTAGGCGGGGGAATTCCTTTTGTCATTCTTCACGGTTTTCTGGGTATGGGAGACAACTGGAAAACGCTGGGCGGTCAATTTGCAGAGGCCGGTTATGAGGTGCATCTGGTAGATCAGCGCAACCACGGGCGCAGTATGCACAGTACTGATTTTAGCTATGATATTATGGCTGAAGATTTAAAAACCTATTGTGAGGATAAACACTTGGATGAAATTATCCTTTTGGGGCATTCTATGGGCGGAAAAACAGCCATGAAATTTGCCGTAAAATATCCCGACAACGTATCAAAATTGATTATCGCTGATATCGCGCCAAAATATTACGCGCCTCATCATGAAGAAATACTCAATGGCTTAACTGAGTTGCAGGAAAATGAAGAAGCACGAACTTCCCGCGGGGAAGCAGACGAGTTTCTGGAAAAGCATATAAAAGACTGGGGGACGCGTCAGTTTTTGCTCAAAAACCTGTATTGGAAAAAAGACAAGACCCTTGCACTGCGCATCAATCTACCGGTACTCAAGAATGCTGGTGAGGAGATTGGCAAAGCGCTAAGTGACGATGCCCATTACCCGGGTGAAACCCTCTTCTTACGCGGGGCTAAATCAACTTATGTTAAAGATGAAGACGCAGACCTGATCAAAAAACACTTTCCGAAAAGCCAAATAATTACTGTGCCTAAAGCTGGCCATTGGTTACATGCCGAAAATCCTGAATTTTTTTATAGAGAAGTAATAAATTTTTTATAATATTACTGCAAATAATTACTATGCATGCATAATAAATAGTGGTTTATTACTATTTTAGCAATAATAATGCATATTATTAAGGATTATTTAAAATTACTAATAACCTTTTTCTATGAAAAAACTTTTAGGTTTAGCCATTTTTTTAAGTGCCTGTACACTTTGCTACGGCGGTGGGTATAGGGTAGCACTTCAAGGCCAACGAGCTCTTGCTATGGGACATACCGGGGTTGCCTATGTAAATAGCGCCGAACTCGCTTTTTTTAACCCTGCCGGCCTTGTTTATCTTGAAGACAGACTCAACGTCTCGGCTGGGGTGAGTGGTGTATTTTCTGATGTGACCTGGCAAAACGAAACCTATGGCCTGGCGGCCAAAACAGATAGCCCCATAGGCACCCCTTTTTATCTGTACGGTTCTTACGCCGCTACCGAATGGCTGAGTGTAGGTCTCGCTGTCTACACTCCTTATGGTAGTAGCGTAGAATGGCCTACAGACTGGGCCGGTTCTCATCTCGTGAATAATATTGAGCTACAGGCTATTTTTGTACAGCCACTGGTTTCATTAAAAATATCAGATAAATTAAGTGTGGGGGGAGGTCCTATTTTTGTAACAGGTAAAGTGAATTTTAACCGGAACGCTAACCGCACCTTAACCGATCTTGAAGGCAATCGCGCAAACGTTACCGTAGATGATTCTGGAGTGACCAATTGGGGTTGGTCGCTGGCCACAATGTTCAACTTTACAGATCATTTTAGGATAGGCGCGCACTATCGTTCTGAGATCATTCTTGACTCAGAAAAAGGTACCGCTACTTTTGATAATTTTCCCAATGATTCTGGACAGCCGCTCGTGGTCAATCCTACGACGGTAATTCCGTCTAATGGTACGACGGGTTTCAAGGCTTCTCTGCCCATGCCGGGGGAAATGACTGTGGGGGTTTCCTATGATAATGAAAAATGGGCTTTTAACTTTGATTTCACCCGCACTTTCTGGGATGTTTATAATAATCTTGATATAGAATTCAGTAATGGTGGCGAAGCCATAAACCCACGGAATTATAAAAATTCGTCTACGTATAAGTTTGGTTTGCAATACAATGCCAATCAGCAAATCGCGCTTCGGGCTGGTTATTATTTTGACGAATCACCGGTGCGTGAGGGGTATTTTGCCCCAGAAACTCCACGTAACGATGCAGACGGCTTTACCGCCGGAATTTCTTTTGCTATTAATGACAGGCTGGCTATAGATGCTTCATTCCTGTATCTACGTTTTGAAGAAGTAGATGCGTCGTATGATTTTTACACTGAAAATGGTCGAAATGTCCCCTTTGGCGGCACCTATAAATCCAGCGCTTTTGTGCCGGGTATAGGATTGAGCTACAAACTATAATCTCAAGCAAATACAATGAAAAACTATATTAAATATACGGTAGTGCTTGCGCTGGGTTTACTGGCCTGCGAACCGGAATTGGAAAATCCCATTGCTGAGGATAATTTTTATACTTCAGGATCTGCAGATCTGTCTAGTTTTGTAGCGGTGGGCAATTCGCTCACTGCAGGCTATGCAGATGGTGCGCTCTACATCACAGGACAGGAAAATTCTTTTCCTAAGATTCTTGCTGGCCAATTTGAATTCGCTGGTGGAGGAGCATTTACACAACCCCTCATGGCTGATAATCGAGGTGGTTTTGCTGGTTTGGAAGGTTTTCCTAATCGGTTTGTGCTTGCTCCCGGTGCAGATGGCCTTTCGCCTACACGCCTTAGTGGCTCACCGGCCTCTGATTTTACCAATATACTTTCCGGGCCTTTCAATAACATGGGCGTTCCCGGAGCCAAAAGCTTTCATTTGGGTCTTTCCGGTTATGGTAATGCTGCCGGTGTTTCTGCCGGTACGGCAAATCCATATTTTGTGCGTTTCGCTTCTGCACCAGATGCTACGGTAATAACTGATGCGGTTGCTCAAAATCCTACATTTTTCACCCTTTGGATAGGAAATAATGATGTACTCTCTTTTGCGACCAGTGGAGGTGTGGGGATTGATCAAACCGGCAATCTCAATCCTGCGACGTATGGGGCTAACGATATTACAGATCCCAATGTGTTTGCTTCGGTGTACAGCGGTTATGTAGATGCCCTTACCACCGCCACACCAGACGGTATTCTGGTAAACATTCCAGATGTGACCACCATACCCTATTTTACAACAGTTCCCTTTGCCGCTTTAAGTCCGCAAAACCCCGATTTTGGTCCACAAATCCCGACCTTGAATGCCACTTTTGCTCCAATCAATCAGGCGTACGCATTCTTGGGGGTGCCAGAGCGTTCTATACAATTTAATCAGAATGCTGCGAGCGCCGTTGTGATCAAGGATGAATCTATGGCAGATATTTCCGCGCAGCTTACACAGGTATTGATAGGCGGGGGACTTGATGTTGCAACCGCCACCGTACTTGGTCAGCAATATGGGCAGTCACGTCAAGCTAATGAAAATGACCTTCTTGTTTTACCAAGTTCTTCAATCATCGGGGAGCCCAATTTGGAATACCTGCAGCAGCTCATCGCTATGGGCGTACCTCAGGAACTGGCCGCGCAGCTTTCGGTAAATGGAATCACATTTCCTTTGCAAGATCAATACACTTTAACCGCCAGTGAGCAAGAACTGGTGGCAACAGCGCAGACGGCCTATAATCAAACTATTGCTGCCCTTGCAACCGCAAACGATCTTATTCTTATAGATGCCGAAGCTATTTTAAGCCAGATTGCAGCAACCGGGATTTCCTATGATGCAGGTACGTTAACTTCTACATTTGCTACCGGCGGGGCTTTTTCCCTTGATGGTGTACACCCAACTCCGCGGGGTTATGCCCATATCGCTAATGTGATGATTGCTGCGATTAATGAAAAATATGATGCTACTATTCCTGTTGTAAATATTGGCGATTACAATACGGTAAATATTTCTACAAGCACAGAATAGGATTTTTTTGTTCTTTAAAAACAGGGCAAAATTTAGTAGGAATGGACCGTTTTTATCCATTTACAGCTAATTTTGCCTTATTTTAAGCTAAAATCCATTTATGAAAACTCTTTTGAAATTGGTGCTCACTGCGGTAGCGGTACTCGTTCTCGCTAACCTGTTGCCCGGTATGTATGTAGATTCATTCTGGACGTCACTGGTCGTAGCCATCGTACTGGCGTTGCTTCGGTTTATCGTAAAGCCTATCCTTATTCTCCTCACGCTTCCCATAACCGTACTTACACTGGGGCTTTTTCTACTTATCATTAATGCGCTTATTGTTCTAATCGCAGATTATCTGGTGTCCGGTTTTGGTGTAGAAAACATTTGGTATGCCTTAATTTTCAGCTTGCTGCTTTCCTTATTTCAGTCCATTCTCTTCGGTCTTATAAAAGAAGAATAGAACACTTCTGAAGGCCAATACGTTGAAACTTGGCAAGGATGCAAAAAAAGTGTACTTTTGCACTCCAATTTTTATCGGCAAAATTCTATATAGCTAATGAATATCACAAGAGAGAATACAGACGAGCTCAATGCGGTGGTCACGGTAGATATCGCAAAGGAGGATTATAACGAGAAAGTGCAAACTGTACTTCAGGATTACCGAAAGTCTGCCAATATACCCGGTTTTAGAAAGGGGCATGTGCCCATGGGCCTCGTGCAAAAGCAGTACGGCAAAGCGATTCTGGCAGATGAGGTAAACAAGTTGCTGCAAAGCTCCCTTCAAAATTATCTTACGGAAGAAAAGCTGGAAGTTCTGGGCAACCCGTTGCCAAAAAATCAGGACGACTTGAACTGGGATGAAGACAACTTCAAGTTTGAGTTTGAGTTGGGGCTTTCCCCAAAATTTGAGTTGGATCTCAACCCCAAAAAAGAAATCACCGCCTACAAAATTGTCGCCGATGATAAAATGCTCGACAACCAGGTAAAGACCATACAGAAGCAGTACGGTAAGATAAAAAGCCAGGATGAAATAGTGGAAGGTGTAGAAGTTACCGGGTCTTTTGTGAATGAAGATGCCGAAGTGGACAAGCACAGTACCGTTGAAGTAAATAAGTTTGCAGACGCGCCTAAAAAAGCCTTCATCGGTAAAAAAGAGGGTGATACGGTTACTGTGAATACCAAAGGGCTTTTTGCAGAAGACGCCGATTTTTTTACCCATTTGGGACTAAAAAAAGAAGAGGCTGAAGAAAAGAATGCTGAAGTAACTTTTAAGATCGAAGAGATCAACTTGCGGGAGCCGGCAGAATTGAGCCAAGAGCTTTTTGATAAACTTTATGGTGAGGATGCCGTGAAAAGCGTTGATGAGCTCAAAGCCAAAATAAAAGAGGAAGCTGAAGCACAATTTGAGCAGCAGAGCGATCAGCAATTGCTCAATGATGTGACTGAAACGCTTATTGAGGAAACAACATTTGACCTTCCTTCTGAATTTTTGACACGTTGGATTCAAAATTCAGGTGACGAAGAACTTACCGAAAAACAGGCAAAAGCAGAGTATGAGCGTTCAGAAAAAGGACTGCGCTACCAGCTTATAGAAGGTAAAATCATTGCAGACAACGAGATGCAGATCACTTTTGAGGAGATCAAGGCTTATGCAAAAGAAATGATCAAAGCGCAGATGGCACAATACGGCCAGGCCGATCCCGAAGAAAAACAACTGGACGATATCGCGGCACGTATCTTGAGTAATCAGGATGAAGTAAAACGACTTTCTGAGCAATTGATGAATAAAAAACTTTTGGACTTTTTTAAAGAAAAGGTAAAAACTAAGACTAAAGAGGTAAGTTTTGACGACTTCGTCAAAGAAGCTTACAAGTAGTGCCTTAGTAGAATTTATAGTATCTTTAAGGCGTTTGACTCCGATGTTAAACGCCTTTGATGTTCAAAGGAGGCAGTCTTAAAGCTGCCAGTAAACTGAAAATAATTAGGGTAATCTCAATAACTAAAAAAAGTGCCGGGATCACCCAATTTTAAGGCAAAAGAATAGAAAAATGGACTATAATAAAGAATTTAAAGATTTTGCAACTAAAGACCAGGGGATAAATAGCATGTATTATGACCAGATCATGAGCAGCATGTATCCGGTGTCTTTGACGCCAAATATTATAGAAGAGCGCCAGATGAACGCTGTGGCCATGGATGTATTTTCCCGATTAATGATGGACCGTATCATTTTTTTGGGAACGGGCATAAATGATCAGGTGGCAAACATTGTACAGGCACAACTCCTGTTTTTGGCAAGTACAGATTCTTCACGTGATATTCAGATTTATATAAATTCCCCCGGCGGAAGTGTGTATGCCGGTCTTGGCATTTATGACACCATGCAGTTCATTGCTCCAGATGTAGCGACTATTTGCACGGGTATGGCCGCTTCTATGGGCGCAGTACTTCTGGCCGCAGGCGAAAAAGGCAAACGTAGTGGTTTGACACACTCGCGTGTGATGATACACCAGCCTATGGGCGGCGCTCAGGGTATGGCCAGTGATATTGAGATTACCGCGCGTGAGATATTGACTCTTAAGGAAGAATTGTATCGCATCTTGGCCAAGCATTCTGACCAGACTTATGAAAAAATACATGAAGATAGCGACCGTGATTACTGGATGAAGGCAGACAAGGCCCTTGAATACGGTATGATAGATGAAATATTAACGCGGGATGATAAGAAGAAGTAAAACCTGCTAAAGCGGAAGGAAAAGTTTCTTCTGCGCGCTAAAAATATTACTTAAAACGTATCTCATAATACCCCCACGGGATAGGAACTAAGAGAATCGTTCGCGTTTTCGACTA
>DRGP01000236.1 GCA_011050015.1 Leeuwenhoekiella sp.
ATCCCAAAAAGCTTATTGACAAGGCAAGAAAAAATCTTGAAAAAGAGGACGGAGATTCAGGAATGGACGACTCCAAAGATTGGAAAAAGCAGATGCAAAATGAGAATAGCTGGGCAAAAGTGGGCAAAAAATATAAAATGGAATGGCAAATGGTCTGGAAAGATGTAACCGTGGGCTTTACCATTGCCGGTATTGTTGCGGCATTTGTTCCTGATGCCTGGTTTCAGACCCTATTTATCGGGAGTGGTCAGGGCAATACGGACTTCTCTTTTTTTGAAATTCTGGAGCATATTATAGTGGGACCCGTTGCAGCATTCGTGACTTTTATAGGGTCTATGGGCAATATTCCATTGGCTGCTTTGCTCTTCGGAAAAGGGGTCAGTTTTGCGGGGGTAATGGCCTTTATTTTCAGTGATCTGGTCGTTTTTCCAATTTTAAGGATCAATGCGAAGTACTACGGTTGGAAAATGTCATTATTTATTCTCTTCTTACTATTTACTTCGTTAATTGGAGCCTCACTTATTTTGCACTATTCTTTTGACTTGATGAGCCTTTTACCAGATCCATCACAGGTACAGGTTCAGGATAGCGAATATTTTAAGATCAACTATACCTTTTACCTAAATCTTGCTTTTCTGATTATATCAGGATACTTGATTTATCTGGGCTTTTTCAAAAAGAAGGATGTGGACAGCAAAATGGGTGAAATGGCTCCAAAAAGCCAATTGCTCGAAAACATCTTAAAATATGCGGCCTTTATCAGTTATATATGGATTGCGGGAGGATTGGCTGTAAAATTTTTAATCCAATAAATATGAAGGTTAAACTGAAAAATATGGTTTGCGACCGTTGCAAAACGGTCCTAAAACAAGAATTAAAGCAAGCAGGAATAGATATTTTATCTATTGAATTGGGCGAATTAATTGTTATGGATGAAGCGTCAGTTAGTCAAAGTGTTTTAAAAGAGATAGCAGAACGTAATGGATTTGAAGTTATTGATAGTAATACTTCCGTTCTAGTAGAGAATGTCAAAACAGCTTTGAAAAAGAAAGTCGAAAGCCTCCAAGGCTTAAACGAAAAGACGTCCACTTTCCTTTCCAATGAACTCAATGTTGATTACTCTGTCATTAGCAAGTCTTTCAGTGCTTCAACAGGAATTACAGTCGAAAAATATCTAATAAAACTGAAAGTAGAAAAAACAAAAGAATTATTGCAAATGGGTAATAAGACTTTTGCTGAAATAGCATATTCCTTGGATTATAATAGTGGAAGCCATCTCGCAAAACAATTTAAAAATATGACGGTGATGTCAATGACCCAATACAGAAAACTACAAAAATGGAATCGTAGGACGCTGGATAGAATTGTATAAGAATTAACCTGAATTATCAAAGCTTCCACCTTGAAAGCTGCATAACTTGTTCAGCTTAACATTAAATAGTTTTTAAGATGAAACATATATATCAAATTGAAGGAATGACCTGTAAGGGTTGTATGAGAAACGTTAAATCAGCCTTGTGCGATGTTCGAGATGTTATCGATGTTGATATAGACTTAGATGCATCAACTGCAACCATTGAAATGCAAAACCACATCTCAATAGATAAATTTGAGGAAGCGGTACAAAAAAAGAAAAGCAAATACCATATACATCCAGTTAAAGCCAATGGTATAAAGACGCGCACCTATCCGATAAATGGAATGACCTGCAACGGATGTAGGTCGCACGTAGAAGATACACTTTCCAAAGTGGAAAAGGTCGAAAACGTTTCTGTAAATCTGGAAAAAGCCGAAGCCACAGTCGATATGAAATCTGAAATATCTATAGATAAATTTCAAGATATCCTAAAGAAAGATGGTGGCGGTTATACTATTTACAAAGCAGGTCAGCGTCCTGAACCTACCAAGGAAAAGATTGAAAAGCCAAAAGGCAAAGGAACGGGCGCGTTCTATTGCCCAATGCATTGCGAGGATGATAAGACCTATGACAAACCGGGTGATTGTCCAGTATGTGGGATGGATTTAGTGGAAGAACAAAATTTATTTGCTACTTCAGGTGAACAATGGACCTGCCCGATGCACCCTGAAATTGTTCGGGACGAAGCTGGAAGCTGCCCAATTTGTGGGATGGATTTAGTGCCAATGCAACCAGATCTTTCTTCTGAAGAAAAGACCTACAAAAAACTGCTTAAAAAATTCTGGATAGCACTGGGTTTTACATTGCCCATTTTCTTAATAGCAATGAGCGAAATGATTCCAAATAATCCATTGTACGATTTGATGGAACAGAAATGGTGGAACTGGGTTCAGTTTGGTTTATCCATCCCTGTAGTATTCTATGCTACGTGGATGTTTTTTGAACGCGCTTACCGCAGTATCAAAACGTGGAATTTGAATATGTTTACGCTTATTGGCATAGGGGCGGGCGTCGCGTGGCTTTTCAGTGTATTCGGGATGTTCTTTCCAGATTTCTTCCCCGAACAATTTAAAACGGATTCTGACGCAGTACACGTTTATTTTGAAGCTGCTACCGTAATTCTCACATTAGTATTAATGGGACAAGTATTGGAAGCCCGTGCACATAGTAAAACCAATTCCGCAGTCAAGGAATTATTAAAATTGGCACCTAATAAAGCGGTGCGAGTGGTAGACGGTAACGAAAAAGAAGTTTCTATTGACCAGATTGAAAAAGAGGATATCCTAAGAGTTAAACCGGGCGATAAAATTCCCGTGGATGGCGTAATTACGGAAGGAAATACAACTGTAGATGAATCTATGATCTCGGGAGAGCCTATTCCAGTTGATAAAGCTGAAAATGATAAGGTAAGCAGTGGAACCATAAATGGCAATCAATCTTTCTTGATGAAAGCCGAAAAAGTGGGTAGCGACACCTTACTTTCCCAGATTATACATATGGTAAATGATGCGAGTCGCAGTCGCGCGCCTATTCAGAAATTGGCTGATACGGTTTCCGGTTATTTTGTTCCAGTAGTGGTTCTAATTTCCTTAATTACTTTTGCAGTTTGGGCGATATGGGGACCAAATCCAGCTTATGTATATGCCTTGGTCAATGCCATTGCAGTGCTTATTATTGCGTGTCCCTGTGCATTAGGATTGGCTACGCCAATGTCTATAATGGTAGGGGTTGGCAAAGGAGCGCAAAACGGGGTATTAATAAAAAATGCTGAAGCGCTGGAGAAAATGGACAAGGTGAATACCCTTATCGTAGATAAAACAGGAACGATTACAGAAGGAAAACCTACCGTCGAAAAAATAGGTGTTTTTGGTTCAAATTTTTCCGAAAATGAAATTCTAAAATTCATCGCTTCCCTAAACAGTTCCAGTGAGCACCCACTTGCAGAAGCGACTGTAAAATATGGAAAAGAACAAAATACCGAATTCTCAAAAACCGAAAAGTTCAGCGCAGTAACAGGAAAAGGTGTAGAAGGAACGGTTGATGGGAAAAAGCTCGATCTGGGAAATGCAAAAATGATGGAGTACGCTAATGCAACTATCTCAACAGAAATGGAAGCCGAAGTACAATCTTTTCAGAAACAAGGAAAAACAGTTTCATATTTGGCGATAGACAGTGAAGTTTCGGGTTACGTAATGATAGGCGATAAAATTAAAAAGACAAGTGCCAAGGCCATTAAAGAACTGCAAGATAAGGGTATCGCGGTAATAATGTTGACGGGCGATAATCACGACACCGCACAAGCCGTGGCAAGCGAACTCAATCTCGCTGATTTTAAGGCAGGAATGCTCCCAGAAAATAAATTGCAGGAAGTGGAAAAACTGCAAAACGAAGGCAAAGTAGTTGCAATGGCAGGCGACGGTATCAACGATGCACCTGCTTTGGCCAAAAGTGATGTGGGTATTGCAATGGGAACGGGAACAGATGTGGCGATTGAAAGCGCAATGATCACATTGGTCAAAGGCGATCTGCACGGTATCGTAAAAGCAAGGAATTTGAGCGATGCGGTTATGAAAAACATTAAGGAAAACCTGTTTTTCGCCCTCATCTATAACACCTTGGGAATCCCCATTGCCGCTGGTTTACTTTACCCTTTCTTTGGAATTTTATTATCCCCAATGATTGCGGCCTTGGCAATGAGCTTCAGTTCGGTTTCCGTTATAGGAAATGCACTCAGATTACGAACAAAATCTATCAACTAACCAATAAATTATAAAAAAATGAATTCAACTGAAAAAAATAACATCGGAACGAAGAAAAGCAACTATGGTAAATTTATATTGATGCTGGTTCTTTCATTTATAGCAATGTACATTACAATGTATTTGAACACCTATGAATGGAACCACGTCTATTTCAGCCTTACACGGTTTTATATGGCTTGTCTGGGGATTTCGGCAATGGCGGTAATTATGCTTTCCTTGATGCTCCAAATGTATAAAAACAGAAAAAAGAATATCGCAATTTATCTCGGTAGCCTAGTACTTTTTATTGGTGCTCTGTCTTTGGTACGCACTCAAAAACCGATTGGAGATGTGCTTTATATGAAAGCTATGATCCCCCATCATTCCATAGCCATTCTTACCAGTAAAAGAGCCGCGATCAAAGATCCTAAAGTACGGAAATTAGCAGATGAGATTATTAAGGCACAGGAAAAGGAAATCGCCGAAATGAAAGCATATATCGAGCGATTGGAAAATAATAAATAAATAAACTAAGGAAATAAGTTATGAATAAGAACCTAATATATATAGGCATTGCAGTACTCGTAGGACTGCTTGCGGGTTGGCTCATTTTTGGTATATCGGCAGATAAATCAATGGCGGTTAAGGACGTGTCAACTATGTCAGATAATCACGAACATTCCGCTGAAACCGCAGAAGGAATGTGGACGTGTTCTATGCATCCACAGATTATGCAGCCCGAACCTGGGGATTGTCCCATTTGTGGGATGGATTTGATTCCGGCAGAATCGAGTGCAGATGGCCTTGCAGCCCACCAGTTTAAAATGACGAAAAATGCAATGGCCTTGGCAAATATCCAAACCAGTATAGTTGGGGATGCAGAAGGAAAAAACGGGAATATTATTTCGCTTACCGGAAAAATAGTAGAAAATGAGGAAGCAAATTCTGTTCAAGCAAGCTACTTCGATGGAAGGATAGAACGCCTCAATGTAAGTTATGAAGGACAGGAAGTCCGAAAGGGACAGCTTTTAGCAACCATATACGCGCCCAATCTTGTCGCAGCGCAACAAGAGCTTATTACAACGGCATCGCTTAAAGAAAGCCAACCAGAACTTTACAAATCGGTCCGAAACAAATTAAAGCTTTGGAAACTTTCACAAAGCCAAATCAATAGTATTGAAGAATCGGGGAAAGTACGTGAGAATTTCCCCATTTATGCCACGGTTTCTGGAACAGTTTCCGAGAAAATGGCAGATGAAGGCGATTACGTAAAACAGGGGCAGCCTATTTTAAAATTAAGCAACCTAAACTCGGTTTGGGCAGAGTTTGACGCCTATGAAAACCAAATTTCCCTATTTAAAAAAGGACAGAAACTAAAAATGACCACCAATGCCTATCCCAATAAGGAATTTGATGCGGCCATCTCTTTTATTGACCCGGTATTAAACACCCAAACCAGAGTGGTAACGGTACGGGTTACCATACAAAATAATAACAACCTTTTAAAACCGGGAATGTTTGTTGCTGGAAACATAGAGGGTGTCAGTGCTTCCAAGAAACAGCAACTTATTGTTCCGGCATCAGCGGTAATGTGGACAGGAGAACGTTCGGTGGTTTACGTAAAAACCAATCCTTACGAACCTGTTTTTGAAATGCGAGAAGTGACCATTGGCAATAGAAACGGAGAAACCTATACCATAACAGATGGTCTTGAAAATGGGGATGAAATTGTAACCAACGGTACATTTACGGTAGATGCGGCTGCGCAGTTACGCGGTAAAAAATCAATGATGAACCAAAGCAATTCTCAGGATGAAACCACGATACCAGAAATGAAAATGAAACTATCTCAAGAAGCGCAAACGGCGATTGAGAAAAGCTTAAAACCCTATCTAAATATGAAAGATGCATTTGTTGCTGGAAATGTCGCCGATGTTTCTGCTTCCGCCAAAACTACATTGGAGCAACTAAAATTGATACCAGAAAGGGATTTGGGCAAAATGGAACAATCCCACATTTCCAAAATCAAGCGAATGTTGGTTGCTATTAATGAAACGGATAATATCAAAAATCAAAGGGATCATTTTGTTGTATTGAATCAAAATATGGTGCCCCTTGTAATGAATATTAAGAATATCGACCTTCAGCTCTTAATTCAGAAATGTCCGATGGTCAATAATAGCAAAGGTGCGTTTTGGCTAAGTACCAATAAAGAAATACGCAATCCATATTATGGAGAGCAGATGATGACCTGTGGGAGTACAATTGATTCTTTGTTGTAAAAATATAATTTAAGGAATACGTTGAATAGATAGGCATTATTATTCGTATTGAAATCGTCAAACATTCAATAAATGCCCAAAATTATCGCGCAGTTTTTCCAAGGATCGGGGGTTTAATTTAGTAAAGGCATAAACTTTGATTATATCTGGGATTTTTTTTTCGCTAAATTGCTTTTTCTGTTTTTTTAAGAAAAAACTTATCGCTATTTTCGCAGAGAAATTTTAGGATTAAATTTTTGAAGCTATTTAGAAATATACTGTTCCTTACCGCAGCCTTCATTATGATAGGCCACGATATCGTGCCTCATAATCATATATCACAGGGCGAAGATATTTCTTTTTCTATTGTTTCTGAAATAGGTCCTCAACAAATAGCTCAAGAACATTTAGAACTAAGTCACATATTTGAAAACTTTCAGCATTCTTCTAATGAAAGGACTTTAAAATATGTAACCGGAGATGTTAAAACCCTAAATGTTAAGACAAAAATTCTCCAAAATTCCGCTTTAATAGTTGATATAGAAAATCAATTTATTTGGCACGCAAACTTTGAAAAACAACGCTTTCGGGATTATCCTATAATTCCATATTTTTCAACATTATCCTCCTATACCCTTCGGGGACCCCCCTTCTTGTTAATTTCCTAAAGTGATATTTATTATTCAAGCTTCGATTGAACTTGATGCTACTTCTATCACGATCTAGTTATGTAATAGTCTTTCATCATAACTATATCCATATTCATCCTTAGCATTAAAAAACTATAGGCACTTTTTTAAAGGTCTTATAAACTCCGCTCTTGGTGATTTCCATTTTCGTTTTCCATCTTAAAATTCTTCTGTTATAATGTTAGATAAAATCATTCAATTTTCGATCAACAACAAGCTTGTTGTCGGAATATTAACCTTGTTCCTTATTGGGTGGGGAACCTATTCGCTTACCAAACTGCCCATAAGCGCCGTACCGGATATTACGGATAATCAGGTAATGGTCATAACCGTTTCCCCCACCCTTGCCGCGCAAGAGGTCGAACAGCTTGTTACATTTCCGGTCGAACAGACAATGGTAAGTATTCCTGGTATAAAGGATATGCGCTCCTTTTCCCGTTTTGGACTTTCTATTGTGACCATTGTTTTTGAGGAAGAAACCGATCTTTATTGGGCACGACAGCAAGTTCAAGAACGCCTATCCTCCGCAGCAGATGAAATTCCGGAGGGAGTGGGAAAACCTGAAATGGCACCGGTTACAACAGGTCTTGGGGAAATATACCAATACACGGTACTTCCCGAAGAAGGTTATGAAGACCAATACGATGTTACCGAACTGCGGACGATACAGGATTGGATCATTAAACGGCAGTTGTTGGGAACGAAAGGAGTTGCCGAAGTGAGCGGTTTTGGTGGCTTTGTAAAGCAATATGAAATTGCCATAGACCCCAATAAGCTTCAAAGTATGGATATAACCATTGAAGATATTTTTACGGCACTTGAAATGAACAACCAGAATACGGGCGGGGCTTACATTGATAAGGGCCCCAATGCATACTTTATTAGAAGTGAGGGCTTGGTCAACAATCTGGATGAAATAAATAAGATAGTTGTCAGGGAAAGTAATGGAACCCCCATACTGATAAGGGATGTCGCCAAAGTACAGTTTGGCCACGGTATACGTTATGGTGCCGCAACCCGCAACGGTGAAGGTGAAGTGGTCACGGGAATCGTAATGATGCTAAAGGGGGCAAACTCTTCCGCAGTTATTTCCGATGTAAAGGAAAAAATAGAACAGATTAAGCAAACCCTTCCCGAAGGGGTGACCATTGAGCCCTTTCTAGATCGAAAACATCTTGTGGATCGTGCAATCGGCACCGTGACCACAAATCTTGTAGAAGGTGCATTGATCGTTATTTTTGTTTTGATACTCTTCTTGGGCAACCTGCGTGGTGGCTTGGTGGTAGCATCGGTCATACCGCTCTCAATGTTGTTCGCAATATCTATGATGAACCTTTTTGGGGTCGCGGGTAACCTGATGAGCCTGGGTGCGATAGATTTTGGCCTTATCGTAGATGGGGCGGTGATCATTGTCGAATCTGTAATGTTCGGGATTCATAGCGGTAAAAAGAAGTATGCCGGGGTTGAAAAGCTGTCTTCGGAACAAATGGATGTTGAAGTAAAAAGCTCAGCGGGTAAAATGATGAACTCCGCTGCCTTTGGACAAATAATCATACTCATCGTGTACCTGCCCATTTTGGCGTTGAGCGGGGTCGCGGGAAAAATGTTCCACCCAATGGCACAAGCGGTGATGTTCGCTATTCTGGGGGCTTTGATATTATCGCTTACTTACGTCCCGATGATGTCCGCCCTTGCGATAGGTCGTAAAACAGCACATAAAAGGAATTTTTCCGATAAAATGATGGATTTCTTCCAGCGTATGTACAGCCCAATTATAGAAGCCGCCCTTCGTGCGAAACTTTTGGTACTTGGATTGGCAATAGGCTTATTTGTTATTACGCTGGTCGTGTTTGCCAATATGGGTGGCGAATTTATTCCCCAATTGGACGAAGGGGATTTTGCCGTGGAAACAAGGGTTCCTGTGGGAAGTTCCGTTCAGCAGTTGATCGATGTTTCCCAAAAAGCGCAGACCATTTTATTGAAGGAATATCCGGACGAAGTAACACAAGTGGTCAATAAAATTGGTTCTGGGGAAATACCAACAGACCCTATGCCCATTGAGGCCGGCGATATGATGGTGATCCTGAGCCCGAAAGACGACTGGACAAGTGCCGATGGTAGGGAAGGTTTGATAGCGGAAATGCAGGAATCTTTATCAGTTATTCCTAACGCTACCTTTAGTTTTCAACAACCCATACAGATGCGTTTTAATGAATTATTGACCGGGGCAAAACAAGATGTGGTACTGAAGATTTATGGGGAAGAATTGTCCACGCTTTCAGATTTGGCCAATGAAGTGGGACAGAAAATAAAATCTGTAGAAGGGGTCAACGATTTATATGTGGAGGAGATTACGGGTTTACCTCAAATCAAGATCAAATTAAACCGTGATAAAATTGCGCAATATGGCTTGAATGTGGCCGATATAAATAACGCCATTGAAACCGGTTTTGCCGGAAAATCGGCGGGAATGGTATTTGAAGGGGAAAGGCGTTTCGATCTCGTAGTACGCCTGCAAGAAGAAAGCCGTGGCGATATAACAGATGTTGAAAATCTATACATAGGTACTCCCGAAGGCCAACAAATCCCGCTCAGTGAGGTTGCCAATGTATCCTTTGAGCCCGGCCCCGTCCAGATACAACGGGATAATGCAAAACGTCGGGTTATGGTTGGCTTTAATGTACGTGATAGGGATGTTCAAAGTATTATTGAGGACATCAAGCAGATTATGGCTACTAATGTTGATATGCCACCAGGTTATTATGTAACCTACGGCGGACAATTTCAGAACCTGAAAGAGGCCAATCAACGTTTAATGATCGCCCTACCAGTAGCCTTATTGCTTATTTTAATACTGCTCTATTTTGCTTTTGGCTCTATAAAACAAAGTTTACTCATTTTTACGGCGATCCCTTTATCTGCTATTGGTGGCGTGTTTGCGCTGCTTCTTCGTGGTATGCCATTTAGTATTTCGGCAGGGGTTGGTTTTATTGCCTTGTTTGGAATTGCTGTTTTAAATGGAATAGTGCTTATTGCAGAATTTAACAGGCTAAAAGAGGAAGGGGTCACAGATACTTATGAACGTGTTCGTAAAGGAACAAGTGTGAGACTCAGACCAGTATTAATGACCGCTACCGTAGCTGCCCTTGGATTCTTGCCAATGGCATTGGCCACATCATCCGGTGCAGAGGTACAGCGGCCATTGGCCACGGTGGTAATAGGTGGTTTGATTACGGCTACAGCATTAACGCTTATTGTCCTACCGGTTCTCTACATCTATTTTACCGAAGGAAAGGTGAAATTCAATTTTAGAAAAAAGAAAATAGCCACCACTTTAATCGTGATCGGTGGACTGTTCTTTCCGGCGATGCAACTTCAAGCACAGGAAATGGATCAGGTGCGGGAGCGGGAACTTACTTTAGAGCAGGCCATTGAGATGGCGCTTCAGAACAATAATCGGATCAAGATCGCGCAATATGACATAGATGTTGAGGAAACAGGAAAATATGGTGCGATAACCATTCCCAAAACAGAATTTTCCTATTCAAGTGGCGAATTCAATACGACTACGATAAAGGATAATTTGTATGGGGTTACACAGCGAATCAATTTTCCCACGGTGTACACCAGTCAGTTCAAACTGGCGAAAGCTAGGGTCAAAAGTAGCGAGCAACTCAAGGTCATAGCCGAAAATGAACTGATTGCAGATGTAAAATCGGCCTATTTAAGGTATGTGTTCTTAATGGAGAATAAACAGTTGTTACAGCGCCAAGATAGCCTGTACAGCAA